>NZ_JADPJC010000043.1:0-176359 GCF_023073215.1 Bradyrhizobium sp. 35 | reverse complement strand
CAACACCTCCTACCTGAACATCGACGAGATCGCGAAGTCGACCAAGCGTCCGCAGGACGTGCTCGGCATGCACTTCTTCTCTCCCGCCAACGTCATGAAATTGTGCGAGATCGTGCGCGCCGACAAGACCGCGCCGGATGCCCTTGTGACGGCGGTCTCGATCGCGCGCAAAATCGCAAAAGTGCCGGCCGTGGTCGGCGTCTCCGACGGCTTTGTCGGCAACCGCATGCTGGCCCAGCGCGGCAAGCAGTCCGAGAAACTGCTGTTCGAAGGCGCGCTTCCGCAGCAGGTCGACGCCGTCGTGACGAAGTTCGGCATGCCGATGGGGCCGTTCGCGATGGGTGACCTCGCCGGCCTCGACATCGGCTGGCGCTCGCGCAAGGACCGCGGCATCAAGTCGGAGATCGCGGATGCGCTCTGCGAAGCCGGACGCTTCGGCCAGAAGACCGGCAAGGGCTATTACAAATACGAAGCCGGCTCCCGTTCGGCGCTGCCCGATCCCGAAGTCGAGAAGCTGATCGACGAGACGCTGCTTCGTTTGGGCCGCAAGAAGCGCGTCGTCAGCGACGATGAGATCCTCGAGCGCATGATGTACCCGATGATCAACGAGGGCGCGAAGATCCTGGAAGAGGGCATTGCCGCGCGCCCGTCCGATATCGACGTGGTCTGGCTCTATGGCTATGGCTGGCCGATCTACCGCGGCGGCCCGATGTTCTGGGCCGACACCGTCGGCCTCAAGCACATCGCCGATCGGCTCTCCTTCTACGCCAAGGAGACCAACGATCCGAGCCTCGAGCCCGCGCCGCTGCTGAAGAAGCTCGCGGCCGAAGGCAAGACCTTCGCCTCGCTCGCGGCGGGCTCGAAAGCGGCGTGATTGGATTGGCGGTGGCTGTGATGTCTCGTCCCGGGCAACGCTCTCTCCGTTCCCTCCCCCGTTGTGGGGGAGGGTCAGGGACGGGGGCAGGCCCGGGCGCCGGCGTTTGTGGCCACCTCCTTCCCCAACCTTTCCCCACAAGGGGGAAGGGAGCCGGTCCGCTTGTGCCCACCTCACACGGTATCGTCGCGGCCGCCTTGCAGAGTAACGACCCCTAATGACCCATCCCGGCGAACAGTTTTATCCCGAGGGCGTGCGCTGGGACGACACCATCGTCCAGGGCACGCTGCCTGATCTGCTGGCAAAAGCCGCCGCCGAGTACGGCCCGCGCACCGCGCTGGAATTCCGCGACCATCCGATTACCTACAGCGAACTCGCCGCGATGGCTGAGCGCGCAGCCGCCGCCTTCCTGCGCGCCGGCTACGGCAAGAACAGTTCGGTCGCGCTGTTCCTCGGCAATACGCCGGACCATCCCGTCAATTTCTTCGGCGCGCTGAAGGCCGGCGCCCGCGTCGCGCATCTCTCACCGCTCGACGGCGAGATCGCGCTGACGCACAAGGTCTCCGATTCCGGTTCGCGCCTGCTCGTCACCTCTAACCTGGCGGCGTTGCTGCCGACCGCGCTGAAATTCCTGGAGAAGGGCCTGATCGACCGCCTGGTGGTCTGCGAGGACGATAATTGGGGTAAGGTCGGCACGCCGCAGGCTGCGATCCCCAGCGATCCCCGCATCGTCACCTTCAAGGCCTTTGTCGAGGGCGCCACCGCGCCGGCAGAGTGGCCGCAAGTGAGCGCCGACGATGTCGCGCTGCTGCAATATACCGGTGGCACCACCGGCTTGCCCAAAGGCGCGATGCTGACCCACGGCAATCTCACCTCGGCCGTGTCGATCTACGACGTCTGGGGCAAGCCGTCGCGCGCGACGCGTGGCGACGTCGTCGAGCGCGTGATCTGCGTGCTGCCGCTGTTCCACATCTATGCGCTCACCGTCGTGCTGCTGTCCTCGCTCAGGCGCGGCAATCTGATCTCGCTGCATCAGCGTTTTGACGTCGAAGCGGTGATGCGCGACATCGAAATCAAGCGCGCAACCTACTTTCCCGGCGTGCCGACGATGTGGATCGCGATCGCAGCCCTTCCCGATCTCGACAAGCGCGATTTCTCCTCGCTGGCGACGATCGGCTCCGGGGGCGCGCCGCTGCCGGTGGAGATCGCGAGTTTCTTCGAGCGCAAAGTCGGCAAGAAGCTCCGCAGCGGCTGGGGCATGACCGAGACCTGCTCGCCCGGCACCGGCCATCCGCCTACAGGTCCCGATAAGCCCGGCTCGATCGGCCTGATGCTGCCCGGCATCGAGCTCGACGTCGTTTCCCTGGACGATCCCTCGAAGGTGCTGCCGCCGGGCGAAGTCGGCGAGATTCGCATCAAGGGCCCGAACGTCACCAAAGGCTACTGGAATAAGCCCGAAGGATCCGCGGAGGCCTTCGTCGACGGCCGCTTCCTCACCGGCGACATCGGCTATGTCGATACCGACGGCTATTTCTTCCTGGTCGACCGCAAGAAGGACATGATCATCTCTGGCGGCTTCAACGTCTATCCGCAGATGATCGAGCAGGCGATCTATACCATACCAGGCGTGCACGAGGTGATCGTGCTCGGTATTCCCGACCAGTACCGCGGCGAGGCCGCCAAAGCCTTCATCAAGCTGAAGACGGATGCAAAGCCGTTCTCGCTCGACGAGCTGCGCGCTCAGCTCGCCGGCAAGCTCGGCAAGCACGAATTGCCGGCGGAGGTCGAATTCGTCCACGATCTGCCGCGCACGCCGGTCGGAAAGCTGTCGCGCCACGAATTGCGCCAGCGGCAGAAACCGTCACAATCCGCCCAACTTGCCACCCGACTTGCATCAGGAGATCGCGCTTGACCGACGCCGTCATCGTTTCCACCGCCCGCACCCCGATCGGGAAGGCCTATCGCGGCGCGCTCAACGCCACCGAGGGCGCAACGCTGCTCGGCCACGCCATCGGCGAGGCCGTCGCGCGCGCCAAGATCGACCCCAAGGAGGTCGAGGACGTCGTGATGGGCGCAGCACTCCAGCAGGGCGCGACCGGCGGCAACATCGCGCGCAAGGCGCTGCTCCGTGCCGGTCTCCCCGTCACCGTCGCCGGCACCACTATCGACCGGCAATGCGCCTCGGGCCTGCAGGCGATCGCGCTCGCCGCGCGTTCGGTGATCTTCGACGGTGTCGAGATCGCGGTCGGCGGTGGCGGCGAGTCCATCTCGCTGGTGCAGAACGACAAGATGAACGGCTTCCACGCGCAGGACCCGGCGCTGCTCGAGATCAAGGGCGAGGTCTACATGCCCATGATCGACACCGCCGAGATCGTCGCCAAGCGCTACGGCATCTCGCGCGAAAAGCAGGACGAATATTCGCTGGAGAGCCAGCGCCGCACCGCCGCGGCGCAGCAGGGCGGAAAGTTCAAGGATGAGCTCGCGCCGATCACCACCAGGATGGCGGTGACCGACAAGGCCACCGGTGCAGTCTCGTTCAAGGACGTCACGCTGTCGCAGGACGAGGGCCCGCGCCCCGAGACCACCGCAGAAGGCCTCGCCGGCCTCAAGGCCGTCCGTGGCGAGGGATTTTCGGTCACCGCCGGCAATGCCAGCCAGCTTTCGGACGGCGCCAGCGCGAGCGTGATCATGAGCGACAAGGAAGCGGCAAAGCGCGGGCTGAACCCGCTCGGCATCTTCCGCGGCTTCGTCTCCGCCGGCTGCGAGCCGGACGAGATGGGCATCGGCCCGGTATTCGCCGTGCCGCGCCTGCTCAAGCGTCATGGCCTGACCGTCGACGACATCGGCCTGTGGGAGCTGAACGAAGCTTTCGCGGTGCAGGTGCTGTATTGCCGCGACAAGCTCGGCATCGACCCCGACAAGATCAATGTCGACGGCGGCGCGATCGCGGTGGGCCATCCCTACGGCATGTCGGGCGCGCGCCTCACCGGCCACGCTCTGATTGAAGGCCGCCGCCGCAAGGCGAAGTACGCGGTCGTCACCATGTGCGTCGGCGGCGGCATGGGCGCGGCGGGGCTTTTCGAGGTGTTGCAGTAGCCGTCGTCCAGTAACCGTCGTCCCGGCGAAAGCCGGGACCCATACTCCGCAGCAGGAGTGTGGCACGCGAACAACAATGGCCTTCGCAAACCAACGAAGGCCGGTGGTTATGGGTCCCGGCCTTCGCCGGGACGACACATTCACAGGAGGATCCGATGGATCTCGCATTCACGAAAGAAGAGCAGGCGTTTCGCGAGGAAGTGCGGTCATTCTTCCGCGACAACGTGCCGCCGGATACGCGGCGCAAGCTGGTCGAGGGCCGCCACCTCTCGAAGGACGAGATGGTGACGTGGTGGCGCATCCTCAACAAGAAGGGCTGGGGCGTCAGCCACTGGCCCAAGCAATATGGCGGCACCGGCTGGACCTCCGTGCAGCACTATATCTTCAACGAGGAGCTGCAGTCCTATCCGGCGCCGCAGCCGCTCGCCTTCGGCGTCAGCATGGTGGGTCCCGTCATCTACACCTTCGGCAATGAAGAGCAGAAGAAGCAGTATCTGCCGCGCATCGCCAATGTCGACGACTGGTGGTGCCAGGGCTTCTCCGAGCCCGGCTCCGGCTCCGACCTCGCCTCGCTGAAGACGAAGGCCGAGCGCAAGGGCGACAAGTGGATCATCAACGGCCAGAAGACCTGGACCACGCTCGCCCAGCACGCCGACATGATCTTCTGCCTCTGCCGCACCGACCCGTCCGCCAAGAAGCAGATGGGCATCTCCTTCATCGTGTTCTCGATGAAGTCGAAGGGCGTCACGGTGCGCCCGATCCAGACCATCGACGGCGGCGCCGAGGTCAACGAGGTGTTCTTCGACGACGTCGAAGTGCCCATCGAGAACCTGATCGGCGAGGAGAACAAGGGCTGGGATTACGCGAAATTCCTGCTCGGCAATGAGCGCACCGGCATCGCGCGGGTCGGCGTCTCCAAGGAGCGGCTCCGCCGCATCCGCGATCTCGCCTCCAAGGTCGAATCCGGCGGCAAGCCGATCATTCAGGACGCGGCCTTCCGCGACAAGCTCGCGGCCTGCGAGATCGAGCTCAAGGCGCTCGAACTCACCCAGCTCCGCGTCGTCGCCGACGAAGGCAAGCACGGCAAAGGCAAGCCCAATCCGGCTTCCTCGGTGCTGAAGATCAAGGGCTCCGAGATCCAGCAGACCACCACCGAGCTGCTGATGGAGGTGATCGGCCCGTTCGCGGCACCCTATGACGTGCACGGCGACGACGGCTCGAACGAAGCCATGGACTGGACCGCCCAGATCGCGCCGAGCTATTTCAACAACCGCAAGGTCTCGATCTACGGCGGCTCCAACGAGATCCAGCGCAACATCATCGCCAAGGCGGTGCTGGGGCTTTGATCGTACACCATCAACACGCACTCACCGTCACGGCCGGGCCTGACCCGGCCATCCACGCCTAGCGCCACGAAAGAACGTGGATGCCCGGCATAAGGCCGGGCATGACGAAATCGATACCGGAGAGCAAAGAACATGGATTTTGATCTGAACGAGGAGCAGCGGCTTCTCAAGGAAAGCATCGACGGCCTCTTGACCGATTCCTACGATTTCGAGAGCCGCAAGAAGTACATGAAGGAGAAGGGCGGCTGGAGCAAAGCGGTCTGGGGCAAGCTCGCCGAGCAGGGCCTGCTCGGTCTGCCCTTCGCGGAGGCCGATGGCGGCTTCGGCGGCGGCGGCGTCGAGACCATGATCGTGATGGAGGCGCTCGGCAAGGCACTGGTGCTCGAGCCTTACCTCGCAACCGTCGTGATCGGCGGCGGCTTCCTGCGCCATGCGGGCAGCGATGCGCAGAAGGCCGCGCATGTGCCCGGCATCGTAGACGGCAGCAAGACGCTCGCCTTTGCCCAGCTCGAGAAGAACTCGCGCTACGATCTCTTCGACGTCACCACGACGGCGAAGAAGAAGGGCGACGGTTGGGTCATCGACGGCGAGAAGTTCGTCGTGCTCAACGGCGAGAATGCAGATACCCTCATCGTGACCGCGCGCACTAGGGGCGAGCGCCGCGACAAGAGCGGCATCGGCGTGTTCCTGGTGCCGGCCGACGCCAAGGGCGTCGCCAAGAAGTCGTACCCGACCCAGGACGGCCTGCACGCCGCCGACATCACCTTCACCGGCGTCGAAATCGGTGCCGATGCCGTGCTCGGCAATCCCGACGATTCGCTCACGCTGATCGAGCGTGTGGTCGACGAAGCTCGCATCGCGCTCTGCGCCGAAGCGGTCGGCCTGATGGACGAATCGCTCAAGACCACGGTCGAGTACATCAAGACGCGCAAGCAGTTCGGGGTGCCGATCGGCTCGTTCCAGTCGCTGCAGCACCGCGCCTCTGACATGTTCGTCGCCACCGAGCAGGCGCGATCGATGTCGATGTTCGCGACCATGGCGGGCGATTTCCAGGACGCCAAGGAGCGCAGCAACGCTATTGCCGCGGCCAAGGTGCAGATCGGCAAGTCGCTGAAGTTCGTGGGACAGCAGGCGATCCAGCTCCACGGCGGCATCGGCATGACCATGGAGGCGAAGATCGGCCATTACTTCAAGCGCCTGACCATGATCGAGAACTCGTTCGGCGACACCGACTACCACCAGCGCCGCGTGGCGGACGGTGGCGGGTTGATCTAGCTACAAGGTCGCTGTCATCCCCCGCGCAGGCGGGGGATCCAGTACGCTGCGGCTTCTCGGTTCTAGCCGCGCCGTCTCTGGAATACTGGATCGCCCGGGTAAGCCGGGCGATGACGTCTGAACAAGTGGCCTCAACGGAGCCCAACAACAATGAAGAACACCCCGTTCGATCTCACCGGCAAGGTCGCCGTGGTCACCGGCTCCAGCCGCGGCATCGGCCGCTCCTCCGCCGAGCTGCTCGCAAAGCTCGGCGCCAAAGTGGTGGTCTCCTCGCGCAAGGCCGATGCCTGCAAGGCAGTCGCCGACGGCATCAAGGCGGCCGGCGGCGAGGCCACCGTCATCCCCTGCAACATCGCGCGCAAGCAGGAGGTCGAGGCGCTGATCGCGGGCACGATCAAGCATTACGGCAAGATCGACATCCTCGTCTGCAACGCCGCGGTCAACCCGTATTACGGCCCGCTGCTCGACATCACCGACGAGGCCTTCGACAAGATCATGGGCAGCAACGTCAAGAGCAACATCTGGCTCTCCGCGCTTGCGATCCCGCAGATGGCCGACCGCGGCAACGGCTCAGTCGTCATCATCTCCTCGATCGGGGGCTTGCGCGGTTCGACCGTGATCGGCGCCTACGGCATCTCGAAAGCCGCCGACTTCGCGCTGTGTCGTTCGCTCGCCGGCGAATGGGGCCCGAAAGGCGTCCGCGTCAACTGCATCGCGCCCGGCCTCGTCAAGACCGACTTCGCCCGCGCGCTGTGGGAAGACGAAGCGAATCTGAAACGCCGCACGGCCACCACGCCGCTCCGCCGTATCGGCGAACCCGACGAAATCGCAGGCGCAGTGGCCTACCTCGCCTCCGACGCGTCGAGCTTCATGACGGGACAAACGATCGTCATCGACGGCGGCGTGACCACGGCGGCGCCGTAACTTCTGCTCTACTTGCAATTGTACGCCGGGCGCGCTTCACTTTTCCTCCGCTAGAGGGGGAGGGTCGCTTCGTGTTGCCCAGAGCGCAACGCGAGGCGGGGTGGGGTGAAGCCGCAAAGGCGGTATCGCTTGCGTCGACGAGACGGCTGCTGCTCATCAAGTTCGCGGATAGTCTGTCACCCCGCCCCGGTTCGCGTTCCGCTTCGCTGCATGCGAGCCCACCCTGCCCTCCAGGGGAGGGTGGGAGGACAGCCGTCTTGACCTTCCCGCCCTAATCCGCTCCCTTTGGCGAAACACAATAGCCCCTCACCGGACAACGCCGGGAAAACGCCAAAGAAACCCCAAGGTTTGCTTCCATGTCTTTCGTCCTCGCCATCGACCAGGGCACCACCTCCTCGCGCGCGATCGTGTTTCGCGGCGACATTTCCATTGCGGCGAAGGCGCAGGCCGAGTTTCCGCAGCATTTCCCTGCCTCGGGTTGGGTCGAGCACGAGCCCGAGGACATCTGGACCTCGACCGTGACGGTCTGCCGCGACGCGATCGCGCAGGCCGGCATCGGCGCAAAGGACATCGCCGCGATCGGCATCACCAACCAGCGCGAGACCACCGTGGTGTGGGACCGCGCCACCGGGCAGGCCGTGCACCGCGCCATCGTCTGGCAGGACCGCCGCACCGCCGACATCTGCGCCAAGCTGAAAGCCGACGGCCGCGAGCCCGTGATCTCGCAGAAGACCGGCCTGATCATCGACCCCTATTTCTCCGGCACCAAGGTCGCCTGGATTCTCGACCACGTCCCCGGCGCACGGGCGCGCGCCGCGCGCGGCGAATTGATGTTCGGCACCGTCGATTGCTATCTGCTTTGGCGTCTCACCGGCGGCAAGGTCCACGCCACCGACGCCACCAACGCCTCGCGCACGCTGCTGTTCAACATCCACACCGGCCAGTGGGACGACGAGCTCTTGGAGATCATCGGCGTGCCGCGCTCGATGCTGCCCGAGGTGAAGGATTCCTCCGCCCGTTTCGGCGAGAGCACGCCGGATTTGTTCGGCGGCGCCATTGCGATCTGCGGCATCGCCGGCGACCAGCAGGCCGCGACCATCGGCCAGGCCTGCTTCCGTCCGGGGATGATGAAATCGACTTACGGCACCGGCTGCTTCGCCCTGCTCAACACCGGCACCACGCCCGTGGCCTCGAAGAACAAGCTGCTCACCACCATCGCCTACCAGCTCGGGGGCAAGCGCACCTATGCGCTCGAAGGCTCGATCTTCGTCGCAGGTTCGGCAGTGCAGTGGCTGCGCGACGGCCTCGGCATCATCAAGCATGCCGCCGAGACCGGACCTCTCGCCGATCAGTCGGACTCCATGCAGAGCGTCTATCTCGTCCCGGCCTTCGTCGGCATGGGCGCGCCGTACTGGAATCCGCGCGTGCGCGGCGCCCTGTTCGGCCTCACCCGCAACACCGGCCCGGCCGAGCTTGCCCACGCCGCCCTGGAAAGCGTCTGCTACCAGACCTTTGATCTCTGGGCCGCAATGCGCGCCGACTGGCCGAGCTCGGAGGTGGCAAGCGTCGTGCTCCGCGTCGATGGCGGCATGACCGCATCCGACTGGACCATGCAGCGCCTCGCCGACCTGCTCGATGCGCCGGTCGATCGCCCCGTGATCCAGGAGACGACGGCACTTGGCGCCGCCTATCTTGCCGGCCTCGAGGCCGGCGTCTATCCCGAGCCGACCAAATTCGCCGATAACTGGCGGCTGGAGCACCGCTTCAAGCCCAACATGAGCCAGGCGACGCGCGAGCGGAAGCTTGCGGGATGGACGAGGGCGGTGAAGGGCGTGCTCGCGAGCGACGAGGGCGAATAACGGGCGCGCACGACGCGCCCAACAACAACAAACGGGAGAAACGACAATGAACACGGATTTCAACCGGGTCGTCCAAAAGCTCTGCGGCGCCGCGATCTGCGCCGCGCTGCTCACCTCGACCTCCCTCGCGCGTGAGAAGCCGGACCCGCTCGGCAGCGCGCGGCAGGTCAAGACCGACGTCGCCGGTCTCGATGCTCCCGCGCAGATTCTGGTCGATGTCTGGGGTATCCCCCACATCTATGCCGGCAATGAGCACGACCTGTTCTTCCTGCAAGGCTTTAACGCCGCGCGCGACCGGCTCTGGCAGATCGATCTTTGGCGCAAGCGAGGGCTTGGTCTGCTGGCCAAGGATTTCGGCCCGGCCTATGCCGAACAGGACAAGGCGCTGCGTCTCTTTCTTTATCGCGGCGATATGAATGCGGAATGGGCGGCTTACGGCCCCAAGGGGAAGACCTATGCGGAGGCATTCGTCGCCGGGGTCAACGCCTACGTCGCCGATGTGCGCGCGGGCAAGCGCCCGCTGCCGATCGAGTTCAGGATCGCCGGCACGATGCCGGATGCGTGGACGGCGGATGACATCGTCCGCATCCGCAGCCACGGCCTGACGCGCAATGTCGCCTCCGAGGTCAAGCGCTCCTTGGTCGCCTGCGCGGCAGGCCTCGATGCCGATCGGTTTCGCGTCAAGCTCGAGCCGGCGTGGACGACGAAAATTCCAGATGGTCTCGATCCCTGCAGCGTGCCGAAGGCGGTGCTGGCGCCCTACGATCTGGCGACGCGCCCGGTCGCCTTTGCCGCGCCGAAAGATCGCCAGGCCGCACTCGCGCACGATCCCGACAAGTACCTCACCGAGGCCGACCTGCAACGCGACACCATCGGCTCCAACAATTGGGTGATCGCGGCGTCACGGACCGCGACTGGGCGTCCGATCCTCGCCAACGATCCGCATCGCGAGCACAGCGTGCCCTCGCTGCGCTACATCGTCGGCCTCAATGCGCCCGGCCTCTCCGTGATCGGCGCGGGCGAGCCCGCGCTGCCCGGCATCTCCATCGGCCACAACGGCACCATCGCCTTCGGTCTCACCATCTTCAACGTCGACCAGGAAGACCTCTACATCTACGAGCTCAATCCGCAGAATCCCAACCAGTACCGCTATGGCGCTGGCTGGGAGGACATGCGCATCGTCCACGAGAAAGAGCAGGTGAAAGGCGAGAGCGATCGCGATCTCGAGCTGAAATTCACCCGGCATGGTCCGGTGATCTACGTCGACGACGCCAACAAGCGGGCCTTCGCCGTCCGCTCGATCTGGTTCGAGCCCGGCACCTCGGCCTATTTCGGCTCCTCCGACTACATGACCGCGAAGGACTGGAACGGATTCCTCGGCGCCATGCGGCGCTGGGGCGCGCCGTCGGAGAATCAGGTCTATGCGGACACCAAGGGCAATATCGGCTGGGTCGCCGCCGGCAAGACGCCGCGGCGCGCCAACTATGATGGCCTGATGCCGGTGCCCGGCGACGGCCGCTACGAATGGCAGGGTTTTCTCTCGCTCGACGAACTGCCCAAGACCTATCAGCCCAAGCAGGGCTTTCTCGCCACCGCCAACCAGATGAACCTGCCGGCGGATTATCCCGTCAGCGAGCGCAAGGTCGGCTTCGAATGGGCGGACAGTGCGCGCTGGCAGCGCATCACCGAGGTCCTGAAGGCCAACAGCAAGGTGACGCTGGCCGATGCCATGGATCTGCAGAACGACGACACCACGATGCTGGGCCGGCGGCTGGTCAAGCTGTTGCAGCCGCTCACTTCGGACGATGCCAACGTGAAGAAGGGCCTCGAACTGCTCAAGCCTTGGGACGCCCGTGATGCCGCCGACAATGCCGCTGCTGCGGTGTTCGAGGTCTGGATCTCCAATCATCTTGGACCGGTACTGCTGAAGACCACGGCGCCCAAGGCTGCCGACCTGATCGCGCCGGAGGCGTCCAGCATTTCGGCGCTTGTCGCCTTTCTGGAATCTCCGGACGCGTCGTTTGGCTCCGATCCCGCCACCGCGCGCGACCAGATCCTGCGCGACAGCCTCGGCGCCGCGGTGGCCGATGTCACAGCCAAGCTCGGGGCCGATTCCTCAACCTGGCGCTGGGGCCGCCTGCACGTCGCAAAATTCGACCATGCTCTGATGCCGCTGGCCGACAAGGCGACGGCCGCTCAGCTCTCGGTCGGTCCGCTGGCCTACGGCGGCGCCGCCAACGTGCCGCGCGCGGCCACCTATCGCCGCACCGATTATCAGCTGTTCGCTGGCGCATCGTTCCGCATGGTGCTCGACGTCGGCAATTGGGATGCGAGCCGCACCATCAACACACCGGGCCAGTCGGGCGATCCCTTCAGCGGCCATTATCGCGACCTCGCGCCGCTCTGGGCGACCGGCCAGTATGTGCCGCTGCTCTACAGCCGCGCCGCGGTCGAGGCTGCAACGGCGGAGGCGATCACGCTGACGCCGCGGTGAATGAGGCGTATCCAGAAATCCCGCCGTCGTCCAGGCTTTCGCCAGGACGACCCGGAATGTGTTGCCGGCGTTCAGCTTCTAAGGGACGCATCCCATGATCCTCCCCGACGGCTATTCCGACATTCCCGCCAGCAAGATCGCTGCCGTCGTCACGCATCTCGAGATGACAGCGCGTCCGCCGCTGCGTGACAATCCTCTTGGCGCATGGACCCTGCGCAAGGTCGATACTCCCGCGCTTCATTGGTATCGCGACCTCCATCGCCGCGTCGGCGAGGAGTGGCTGTGGTTTTCGCGGGCGCGCATGAACGACGGCGAGCTCGCCGCAATCATCCATGCACCGGGCGTCGAGGTATATGCGCTTGTCGTGGACGGCCACGATGAGGGCCTGCTGGAGCTGGACTTTCGCGAGGCCGGCCAATGCGAGCTGGTGTATTTCGGTGTCACCGCAAAACTGATCGGCAGCGGTGCCGCCCGCTTTATGATGAACCGCGCGCTTGAGCTCGCATGGTCACGCGACCTGTCCCGCGTCTGGGTGCACACCTGCACGTTCGACCATCCGTCCGCCGTCGCATTCTACCAGCGCTCGGGCTTCCGTCCGTTCCGCCGCCAGATCGAGATCGCCGACGACCCGCGGCTCGATGGCACGGCGCCGCGGTCCGCGGCAAAGCATGTGCCGATCATCGAATAGGTAGCAGCTGCCTCTCCGCCGTCATTGCGAGGAGCCCTTGCGACGAAGCAATCCAGTCTGGTTCCGTGGGAGATACTGGTTGCTTCGCTGCGCTCGCAATGACGGAGTGTGGCGCTGTCGTCGCGTTTCATTGGGGCTACGCGTGGCGGGATCACCGGATCACGCCAACACTCGGTTCCGGAAGATCATAGGGAGCGAGACGCCGTAATCGCTCGGTCAATGGCTGCACGGGCGGAGCATACAGCTCTCCGTAGCTGGAGAGCAGTGGGAGGCTAGGCTCCCAACGATGGATGACGAACACCACGCGATACTGTTTCGCCGCGGGCAGTCTTTGCTTGTAGTCGGTCTCGATCACCGTCTCGCCATCCGCGGTCAGGAACGTTTCGTTCCACGCCATCTCTGCGTGGCCTTCCGGGTTGGACGGATCGATTTGGGTAAAATCATGAGGATTGAACCGCGCGTCCGGATTCGCCACGAGCACCTCGAGAATTACAGCGTCATCCATGTAACCTCGTAGATTGTCTTCCAATTTCCGCCGGTCCTCACCAGTCAGAGGCACTATTTCATCGCCCCTGCCGGCTTTCCGCAGCAGAGCGTTCACCTCTTCGCTGAAATTGGGGGGATCGTGTGAGTCGATCAATTCCCGGAGGAAACGGGCATAGGCAGCATTATCAGCGCTGAAGGAGTAGGCGCCTAGGAGAGTGAGTGAGGGAGGCTGGTCAGCAGTCAAATCGCTCTGCTCCGTGCGGCGATGAGTCCGCGATACCCGATCATGCGAAGCTCGCTAGCTGTTGAAATTCACCGCCGTGGTGTTTGCACCGCAAAGCAGCACCGCGACCCGCTCGCCGGGTGAGGGGCGATAGCGACCGGAGAGCAAGGCGGCAAATGCGGCGGCGCCGCCGGGCTCGGCCACCAGGCGCAGGCTCGACCACAAGGCCGACTGCGCCTGCTTGATCGCGTCGTCGGCGACCAGGACGACCCGCTCGACATGGGCCCGCGCAATCGGAAACATCAATTGTCCGACACGTCGCGGGGCGAGACTATCGGCGGCGATGCCGCCCGCCGGCGCATCGATCGGCGCGCCTGCCGCGAAGGCGGCGTGAAGCGTCGGCGATTGCTCGGGCTCGACCGCCACGATGCGCGTCCTGCCGGCGCTCCAGGCTGCCATGCCACCGATCAGGCCGCCGCCGCCGACTGCAACCAGCACCGTGTCAATGCCCGGTGCATCCTGCTCCAGCTCCATTCCGACACTGCCCTGACCGAGCAAGGTCTCGACCTGGTCGTAGGCATGCACCGCCATGGCGCCGGTCTGCGCGACATGGGTTTCGCTTGCGGCGAGCGCGTCGGCATAGCGGCTGCCCGCAATCACGAGTTTCGCGCCATAGCCTCTGATACGCTCGGCTTTGGCCGGCGAGGTGATGTCGGGCACGAAAATCGTGGCCGGGATGCCGAGCCGCTGCGCCGCATACGCCACCGCCGCGCCGTGATTGCCGCCCGATGCGGCGACGACACCGGCTTCCGGCAGCCGGCGCAACAGCAGATTGGCGAAGGCACCCCGCGCCTTGAACGATCCGGAATGCTGCAGCATCTCGAGCTTGAACGTGACGGGAGAAGCCGGCAGGCCAAAATCGGCGAGATCGGCCTCAACGAGCGGCGTGCGCCGTATGTGCGGACGGATGACGGCCTCGGTCGCCGCGATCCGCTCCCGATTGATGTCCATTGTTGCTGTCATGATGCCGTCCTTGATAACGCATCCGGCAGCCGCTGTCGCGGCGCCGTTGCATGCAGCGCAATGCTCCACTTCCATGATTTTGCTTGCGCCACTGCGGCCTTGCCGTGGAAACTGATCGGCCCTGCCTCGTCCAAAAGCCAGAGAAGAGCGCAAAACCATGTTCCTGATCGGCCAATATGATTCCCCCTTCGTCCGCCGCGTCGCGATTGCGCTGCGGCTTTACGGCCTCGCCTTCGAGCACAGGCCGTGGTCGACCTTCGGCGACGCCGACAAGATCGCGCCCTATAATCCGCTGCGCCGCGTGCCGACGCTGGTGCTCGACAACGGCGAGGCGCTGATCGAGAGCACGTTCATCCTCGATTATCTCGACGAGCTCGCCGGGCCGGAGAAGGCGATGCTGCCGCGCTCCGGCGCCGAGCGCCGGCATCACTTGCGCATCTGCGCGCTCGCGTCCGGCCTCGGCGACAAGGCCGTGAGCCTGCTCTACGAACGCGTGCTGCGGAAGGAGCAGCTTACGCTATGGGTCGAGCGCTGCCAGGCGCAGATCGCGGACGTGCTGAAAGCGCTGGAGGCCGAGCGCGCCAAGGTGACCACGCCGTACTGGCTGGGCGAGCGCATCGGCCACGCCGATATTGTGGTCGCCTGCGTCGTCCGCTTCACCCGCGAGGCCCATCCGCAGTTGTTCGAGCCATCGCGCTATCCGGCGCTGTCGGCGCATGCCGACGCGTGCGAGGCGCTGGCGCCGTTCAAGGAGATTGTGCAGCCCCTGGCACCGCCGAAGGGGTGATCGCCGCTATGCGAACCCGACCTTGATCAGGATCGTCAGGAAGAGGCCGCCGACAACCGCGCAGACCGCGGCACCGATCAGCGGCCCCAGCGCGCCTCCCCGGCTTGCAGGCTCCAGCACGGCTTGTCCGGGCTGGTCCGGATCGTAATAGACCTGGACGCTCTTCCCAGGCCGATATTTCGCCGCGGCCTCTTCGGCGGCCTCGCGCAGGCCGGAGATCATGGTGCCGTTCCAATCGACTTCGGTGCCGATGAAGTCGCGCTTGCCGACCCTGTAGGCGTAGCGCAGGTCGATCTGATAGCGGTGGACGAGCTTTGAAGTCGTCGGTCGATTGTCGTGCTCGGTCTTCTCTTCGATGATTTCCTCGATCACGTCGCAATGGGTGACCCTGCCCGACGCGGTCGGCCAGCGCAGGCTGGCGCTCGCCAGCCGGCGCGTCCGGACATAATCGGCGGCGAGGAACACCCCGCCCACGAGCACGATGATCGGCACCGCGAACGCGAACAGCGGGACGCCCTTGTCGGCGTAGAGCACGTGGCCCGCGAACGAATGCGCGGTCAGGGTGGCGGCGATGACGCCGAACACCATTGTGAACGCCACCAGGGCCGCGACGTTCTGCGCGGCGGCAGGCTCCAGCAGCGCCTCTGTCGGTTGCTTCGGATCGACATGGACCTCGACATGGGCGCCGACCGGATAGCGTCCGGTCAGTTTTGCGGCCAGGACCCTCGTCGTGATGACGGTGCCGCCGACAAAGATCTTGTCGCCTTCCAGCTCCTGGCCGCCGGCCTGATATCGATAGCGGATGATGGGCTTGGCGTCGTTCCGATCGTCCGAGGAATGCGCCGTCGGCTGGTCGACCCGGGAGACCGTGATGATGCCCTCCACCTTGTCCCAGCTCCGCGCCGCCACCATCCGGCCCCGCATGCGGATCAGATTGAACAGCGTCAATCCAAACAGCAGCACGGCGATGCCGGCGGCAATCTGTGTCCACATCAATTGTTGGGCGTTCAGCATCCGATTCCCCTGCGCTTCGGCGACGACCGCCATTGGTCGCGGCAAACGCGCTTTGCGTTCGATGCTGTGCGTTGCCCCAGCACATGCCAGGCATTGCTTCACCAATGTCGTCCTGGCGAAAGCCACGACCCATTGCCCCAGCGGGTCATTTGGCGAAGATTGGTCGTTCGGTATTGCCTGCGATGGCCACCAATGGATCACCCGGTATGGATGGCTTTCGCCAGGACGACAGCGAACGTGTGGCACGCGCCGTGATGGCGACTGGCGAGGGAGTATCAAACGGGCACGGTCGGCGATGATGGAATGTTACAGGTGTTTTGCCCGACGCCGCAAGCAATTTCGGTAATATCGAAAAATTATTCGGTGACACCGCAAAAATTATCGAGCTTTTTCAACCCCATGCCTACTGTGCATGGGGTTGATTTCTCGTTTTCTGTTTGGAGGGCGCCTAACCCGCGCCCGCGCGCTTCTTCTGCCAGACCAGGTGCACCGCGCAGGTGCAGCCCGGCGGATGCGACGCAAGCTCCTTCGACGTCTCGTCGTTCGCCGGCGTTGCCGTGAACGCCGCCTTGTCGCTCCCACCCTCTCGCGTCGGGATGTAGTTCAGAATCGGCGCGAGCCAGCGCTCGGTCTCGGCGACGCTCATGCCCTTGCGCGCAGCATAATCCTCGACCTGATCGCGCTCGATCTTGCCGACTCCGAAATAATAGCTCTCTGGATTGGCGAGATAGAGCCCCGACACGGAGGAGCCCGGCCACATCGCATAGCTCTCGGTCAGCTTCACGCCGGCGGTGTTCTCGGCATCGAGCAGCTCGAACAGCGTGGCCTTCTCGGTGTGATCGGGTTGCGCGGGATAGCCGGGGGCGGGACGGATGCCCTGATACTTTTCGAGGATCAACTCGTCGGGGGAGAGCGTCTCGTCCGGCGCATAGGCCCAGAATTCGCGGCGGACGCGGGCATGCATGCGCTCGGCGAACGCTTCGGCCAGGCGGTCGGCCAGCGCCTTGCACAGGATCGAGGAATAGTCGTCATTGGCCATCTTGAAACGGTCAGCGACCACATCCTCGCCGATGCCGGCGGTGACGACGAAGCCGCCGACATAGTCGGGCACGCCGGTTGTGGCGGGCGCGACGAAGTCGGACAGCGCGGCGTTGAAACGGCCCTCGCGCTTCTCGAGCTGCTGGCGCAGCGTGTGCAGCGTCGCGATCGTCCTGGTCCGGCTCTCGTCGGCATAGAGCACGATGTCGTCGCCCTGCGCATTGGCCGGCCAGAAGCCGACGGTGGCGCGCGCGCGGAACCATTTCTCCTTGACGATCAGGTCGAGCATCTTGCGCGCGTCGCCGTAGAGCGAGCGCGCAACTTCGCCGACCTTGGCGTCGTCGAGGATGGCGGGGAAGCGTCCGGCGAGCTCCCAGGTCTGGAAGAACGGGGTCCAGTCGATATAGGGCACCAGCTCGGCGAGATCGTAGTCGTCAAAGCTTCGGGTGCCGAGGAAGGTCGGCTTCACCGGCTTGTTCGCGGTGAAGTCGACCGGCACGCGGTTGGCGCGGGCGGTCGCCAGCTTCAGCCGCTTCTTGTCGGCCTGGGCGCGCATATGGGCGTCCGAGATCTTTGCGTATTCGGCGCGCACCTCCGCGGCATAGGCCTCGCGCCTCTCGGGCGACAGCAGCGCCGACGCAACACCGACGGCGCGGCTGGCGTCGTTGACATGCACCACGGGGCCTGCGCGATAGCTCGGGTCGATCTTCACCGCCGTATGCACGCGGCTCGTGGTGGCGCCGCCGATCAAGAGCGGCAGCTTGAGGCCTTCGCGCTGCAATTCTGCGGCGAAGAACGCCATCTCGTCGAGCGAGGGTGTGATCAGGCCGGACAGCCCGACGATGTCGGCCTTCTCCGCCTTCACCGTATCGACGATCTTGGCCGCGGGCACCATCACGCCGAGGTCGATGACCTCGTAATTGTTGCACTGGAGCACGATGCCAACGATGTTCTTGCCGATGTCGTGGACGTCGCCCTTGACGGTCGCGAGCACGATCTTGCCGGCGGACGAGGAGCCTTCCGTGCCGATGCCGTTGGCGAGATTGCGCGCCTTCTCCTCCTCCATGAACGGCATCAGCCAGGCGACAGCCTGCTTCATCACGCGGGCCGACTTCACCACCTGCGGCAGGAACATCTTGCCGTCGCCGAAGAGATCGCCGACCACGTTCATGCCGGCCATCAGCGGTCCCTCGATCACGTCGAGTGGCCGCGTCGAGGCCTTGCGGGCCTCTTCGGTATCCTGCTCGATGAATTCGGTGATGCCGTGCACCAGCGAATGTGACAGCCGCTTCGCCACCGGCCATTCGCGCCAGGCGAGATCGGCTTCCTTGGTCTGAGTCTTGTTGCCGCGGAATCTTTCCGCAAGCGCCAGCAGACGCTCGGACGCACCGGGGTCGCGGTTGAGGATGACGTCCTCGCACACCTGGCGCAATTCGGGATCGATATCGTCATAGACGATCATCTGCCCGGCATTGACGATGCCCATGTCCATGCCGGCCTTGATGGCGTGATACAGGAACACCGAGTGCATGGCCTCGCGCACCGGCTCGTTGCCGCGGAACGAGAACGACAAATTGGACACACCACCAGAAATGTGCGCGCCCGGCAGATCCTTGCGGATCCAGCGCGTCGCCTCGATGAAGTCGACGCCGTAATTGTTGTGCTCCTCGATGCCGGTTGCGATCGCGAAAATATTGGGATCGAAGATGATGTCTTCCGGCGGGAAGCCGACGCGGTTCACCAGGATGTCGTAGGCGCGCTTGCAGATCTCGGTCTTGCGGGCGAACGTGTCGGCCTGGCCGACCTCGTCGAACGCCATCACCACGACGGCCGCGCCGTGACGGCGGGCGATCTTGGCCTCGTGAATGAATTTGTCCTCGCCTTCCTTCATCGAGATCGAGTTGACGACCGGCTTGCCCTGCACGCATTTCAGGCCGGCCTCGATCACGGAGAATTTCGAGCTGTCGACCATTACGGGGACGCGGGCAATGTCGGGCTCGGCGGCGACAAGGTTGAGGAAGGTCACCATCGCGGCTTCCGAGTCCAGAAGACCCTCGTCCATGTTGACGTCGATGATCTGCGCGCCGTTCTCGACCTGGTCGCGCGCGACCTGCAGCGCGGCGGTGTAGTCGCCGGCGGTGACCAGCTTGCGGAAGCGGGCGGAGCCGGTGACGTTGGTGCGCTCGCCGACGTTCACGAAGGGAATGGCGTCGGTCAGGATGAACGGCTCGAGGCCGGAGAGCCGCAAGCGAGGTTCGATCTCCGGCACGATGCGCGGCTTGTGCGGCGCGACCGCAGCCGCAATCGCCGCGATATGGTCCGGCGTGGTGCCGCAGCAACCGCCGACGATGTTGACGAGGCCATCGCGCGCGAACTCGCCGACCAGGCGGGCCATGTATTCCGGGGTCTCGTCATACTGGCCGAACTCGTTGGGCAGGCCGGCATTGGGATAGGCGCAAACAAGCGTGTCGGCGACGCGGCCGATATCGGCGATATGCGCGCGCAGATCTTCCGCGCCGAGCGCGCAGTTGAAGCCGATGGTGACGGGCTTGGCGTGCTGGACCGAATGCCAGAACGCTTCCGGCAACTGGCCGGACAGCAGGCGGCCGGACTTGTCGGTGATGGTGCCCGACACCATCACGGGCATGTCGATGCCACGTTCTTCCGTGATCTCGGCGATCGCGTACAGCGCCGCCTTGGCGTTCAGCGTGTCGAAGATGGTCTCGACCAGCAGCAGATCGACGCCGCCGTCGAGCATGCCGTTGATCTGCTCGCCATAGGATTTGCGCAGGTCGTCGAACGTGACGGCGCGGTAGCCGGGATTGGACACGTCGGGCGAGATCGAGGCGGTGCGGTTGGTCGGTCCGATGGCGCCGGCGACGAAGCGCGGCTTGCCGTCCTCGGCCTCGACGCGGCGTGCGGCGTTGCCGGCGAGGCGGGCGCCTTCTCGCGCCATCTCGTAGACGATGTCGGCGAGATCGTAATCGGCTTGGGCAATCGAGGTCGTGGAGAAGGTGTTGGTCGCGACGATGTCGGCGCCGGCGCGCAAGTAAGCGGCGTGGATGTCCTCGATCGCCTGCGGTTGGGTCAGGATCAAGAGGTCGTTGTTGCCGCGCAAATCGCGATGGAAGTTCTTGAATCGCTCGCCGCGGAAGGCGGCCTCGTCGAACTGGAGATTCTGGATCATCGTGCCCATGGCGCCGTCGAGCACGAGAATGCGCTCGCGCGCGGCGTTGAGCAGGGCGGTTCGCTTGGGAGAGGTGGATACGGTCATGGTGTCTTAAGCCGCCTTCTGCGCGCTCTTGGCGCGGATGCCGAGCAAATGGCTGATCGCGAACACGAGATCGGCGCGGTTCATGGTGTAGAAATGGAAGGTGTCGACGCCGTGCTTGGCCAGCTTCTGCACCTGGCCGGCCGCGACGGTCGCCGCCACCAGCTTGCGGGTCTCGGCGTCTTCGTCGAGCCCCTCGAATTTCGCGGCGAACCAGTCCGGCACGGAGGTGCCGGCGCGGGTGACGAAATTGCGAGCCTGCTTGAAATTATGCATGGGCATGATGCCCGGCACGATCGGGATGTTGATCCCGCGCGCGCGCACGCGGTCGAGATAGCGGAAATAGAGGTCGTTATCGAAGAACACCTGCGTGATCGCGCGGGTCGCACCTGCATCGACCTTGGCCTGCAGCGTGTCGATGTCATCGTCGAAGTCGCGCGCCTCGGGATGCTTCTCAGGGTACGCCGAGACCGACACCTCGATATCGCCGTGCCGCTTCTTGATGCCGGCGACGAGGTCGGCGGAGCTCTGGTAGCCATCGGGATGGCTAGAATAGGCCGTGCCAATGCCGCCCGGGGGATCGCCGCGCAGGCCGACGATGTGGCGGACGCCGACCTCGTGATAGCGGTCGACGATCTCGTCGATCTCCCCGCGGGAGGCGCCGACGCAGGTCAGATGCGCGGCCGGCAGCAGCGCGGTTTCTTTCAGGATGCGCGAGATGGTCGCGTGGGTCCGCTCACGGGTCGAGCCGCCGGCGCCATAGGTCACCGAGACGAATTTCGGGTCGAGCGGGGCCAGCCGGTTGATGGTGTCCCAGAGATTGCGCTCCATATCTTCGGTCTTGGGCGGAAAGAACTCGAAGGAAATCGCAGGCCGCTTCAGGTACCCGTCTTGCCCGCCGGTGTGGGCAGGCATTGTCGCGTCAGTCATGGGCACCACTCACTCTCCAAGGGCGCGCCGGGTCGTTGGCGGCCGGCGGTCAGGTCTAGATTGCGAAAGGCCAAGATAAGCCAAAGCGGCCGCATCCGACAGCCCATCGGTAATGGGAAGTGGCCCACTTTGGCGGTGTTGGCATAAAATATTCGGTGATTTAGAATCGAAGTGGGAAGCTCGGTTTGGTATAAAAAGATAAATATACCAGCCAAGTAGGGAGAACTTGCGGATTAACTGGCGCAATATATTGAGTGGGCAATATGAAAGTCATGTTGCCAGATTGATCATTGTCCCAACGCCGCGGCGCGGGTCCGGAGCGCGCGGGCCCTGGCCTGCACGTCAGATCTGCGCGCCCTCCCATTGGCCGCCGCGCTGCCCTCCACTACGTTAGCGCGCCATGATCCCGCTCTCAGTCCTCGACCTCTCCGTCGTCACCACCGGCACAAAGCCCGCCGCGGCGCTGCGCAACAGCATCGACCTGGCGCGCCATGTCGATGGGCTCGGCTATGTCCGCTATTGGCTCGCCGAGCATCACAACCTCGCCTCCGTCGCGAGCCCGGCGCCCGACGTGATGATCGGGCAGATCGCGGCGGTGACCAAGCACATCCGCGTCGGCTCCGGTGGCGTGATGCTGCCCAATCACGCGCCGCTGGTCGTGGCCGAGCGCTTCAAGATGCTGGAGGCGCTGTTTCCGGGCCGCATCGATCTCGGCCTCGGCCGCGCCCCTGGCACCGACGGCGCCACGGCCTATGCGCTGCGCAGCCGGCTCGACCGTCGCGAAGGCGACGATTTCCTCGAGCGGCTGCACGAATTGATCCTGTGGCAGACCCGGGAATTCCCCTCGGGCCATCCCTATCACAACGTCGTTGCGATGCCCGACGATACGCCGTTGCCGCCGATCTGGCTGCTCGGCTCCAGCGATTATTCGTCGGAGCTCGCCGCGCAAATCGGCATGGGGTTCGCATTCGCCCATCATTTTGCGTCCCACGATGCGATCGATGCGATGGTGCATTATCGCAATCGTTTTCAGCCCTCGGCCTGGAGTGCGAGCCCGCGCGCGATCCTCGCGGTCGCCGTCATTGCGGCCGACACGGATGACGAAGCCGAAAAGCTCGCCGCGTCTTTCGACCTCAACCGCCTGCGCCGGGACCGCGGCCAGTATCTTCCGTTGCCGAGCGTCGAAGAGGCGCTGGCCTATCCCTATACCGACTCGGAGCGCGCCTCGATGCGGCGCAACCGTTCCCGTCTGTTCGTCGGCAGCCGGGCAACCGTGCAGAAGACGCTGCAGCCGTTGATCGATGCGAGCAAGCCGGACGAGTTGATGGTGATTACCGCCGTGTACGATCACGAGGCACGAAAGAAATCATATTCGCTGCTGGCGGAGGCGTTCGGGCTTAAGGCGGTCGGATAAGGCTCTGGTGCTCCGGCTCGCGCTTCGCGCGTCCGGGACACGAATCTATTCCATCGTCGCGCGGAACGGGTGCCCCGGATACACGCCAACGATGCGGAATTCGCGTGAGAAGAATTTCAGCTCCTCGATCGCGAAAGCGAGGCCCTTGTCCGCGGGGTGGCCGTCGACGTCGGCATAAAACTGCGTGGCGAAGAAATTGCCGTCGACCATATAGCTCTCGAGCTTGGTCATGTTGACGCCGTTGGTGGCAAAGCCACCGAGCGCCTTGTAGAGCGCGGCGGGCAAATTGCGCACCCGGAACACAAAAGTCGTGACCAACGGACCGGAGCCCTGTGCGGCCCATTTCGGTTCGCGCGCGAGCACCACGAAGCGCGTGGTGTTGTGGGCCTCGTCCTCGATGTCCTCCGCGAGGATGTCGAGGCCGTAGATCTGCGCGGCGAGGCGCGAGGCGATCGCGGCGACGGACTTGTCGTTACGCTCGGAAATGTCGCGGGCGCTGCCGGCGGTGTCGGCGTGCACGATTGGCTTGATGCCAAGCTTGCGAATGATGCGCCGGCATTGGCCGAGCGCGTGCACGTGGCTCTCGACGCTCTTGATGTCCTCGAGCCTGGTCCCCTTCACCGCCATCAGCTGATGCCGGACCGGCAGAAACCATTCGCCGATGATGAAGAGGCCGGAGGCCGGCAGCAAATGATGGATGTCGGCGACGCGGCCTGCGACCGAATTCTCGATCGGAATCATGCCGAGATCGGCTTCGCCCGACGAGATCGCCGACAAGGCGTCCTCGAAGGTGGCGCAGGGCATCGGCTCGGCGTCGGGATAGGCCTCGACGATGGCGATGTGCGAATTGGCCCCAGGCTCGCCCTGGAATGCGATTTTCAGCTTGCTCATGCTCGGCCTTGTAACAGCGGCTCAGGATTTGGAAAGGATGCTGCGGGCGGTTTCCAGGTCCGCCGGCGTGTCGACCCCGCGGGGCACGGTATCGACAATGGTGAAGTCGATGCGCATTCCGGCCTCGAGCGCCCGGAGCTGCTCGAGCTTCTCCTGCAATTCCAGCGGCGACGGCGGAAGCCGGACGTAGCGCTCCAGCGCGGCACGGCGATAGGCATAGAGACCGATATGGTGGTAGCGCGGTCCGTCGCCGGTCGGCGCGGTTGCGCGGGTGAAATAAAGTGCGCGCATGCGTCTGCCGCCGAGCGAGGTTCCGATCGCCTTCACGACGCTCGGCGCGAGGTCCTCCTCCTCGGTGTGGATCTGCGACGCCAGCGTTGCGATATCCACGGCGGGGTCTTGCAGCGGCGGCAACACCTCGCGGATGTTGTCGATCGTGATGGTCGGGAAATCGCCCTGCAGATTGACCACGATCTCGGCTTTGCCGTCCGGATCGAGCTTCTGCATGGCCTCGTGGATGCGGTCGGAGCCGGACGGATGCTCCGGGCGGGTCATCACGGCCTCGCCACCATGGGCGGTCACGACGGATGCGATCTCCGCGGTGTCGGTTGCGACCGCGACCCGGCCTATCCCGGCCGCTTCGGCACGGCGCATCACGTGCACGATCATCGGCTGCCCCGCGATATCGGCTAGCGGCTTGCCGGGCAGGCGGGTGGCGGCCATGCGGGCCGGAATCAGCACCAGGATGCGGGGATCGATCATCGGTTCAAGGGCCTGGAAACGGGGCGTTTTCCGCGCCGGGAAATGGGGTGGGGACGGGGGTGAAGCCCGCTCGCTTATACGGGTTGCCAGACCCCGGGCAAACCGATATCTCAATGGCAAAACTCGGGGAAACAGTAAGGAACGTTGATTCTCCGAGGCTCGTCCTGGCGGCCGCACTGGGCCGCTCGATCCTTCTTGCGGTGTGGGGCCTGGCCGGAAATGGACTCTTTCGAACTGAACAAGATTCTCGGTGCCGTGCTCGGCACCTGTCTCCTTCTGCTGGTGACGAGCTTCACCGCCAGTGCGCTGTTCTCGCCCAAGATGCCGGAGAAGCCGGGCTTCGAGATCGCCGTGAAGGAAGACGCCGGCCACGGCAAGGAAGGCGGCGCTGCCGCCGCGGCTGCCGAGCCGATCGAAAAGCTGCTCCAGACCGCCTCGGTCGAGAAGGGCGCCGCCGCTGCCAAGAAGTGCGGCGCTTGCCACACCTTCGAGAAGGGCGGCCCGAACCGTGTCGGTCCGAACCTCTATGGCGTCGTCGGCGACCATGTTGGCGAGGGCCGCGGCGGCTTCAACTTCTCGGCCGCGATGAAGGCCAAGGGCGGCACCTGGGACTTCGATGCGCTCAACAAGTTCATCGCCAATCCCAAGGCAGCTGTCCCGGGCACCGCGATGGGCTTTGCTGGCATCCCGAAGGATAGCGAGCGTGCCGACGTGATCGCTTACCTGAACAGTCTCTCCGACAGCCCGAAGCCGCTGCCGACCGCGGCGAAGTAAGGCCTATCGACTTCGATCTTAGTACGCGGCCAGGCTGAAAAGCCTGGCCGTTTGCTTATCCGGGCCTCGCGGCGTTGTTATCGGGGCGTTTGGCCGCAGCGATCGGCCAGCTGGCCCTCCAAGATGAGGAAAAAGCAACATATTCCGTCGAAACCTCGCCTATATTGGGAACTTAAAGGAGTAGCCTCCTTCAAGACAGGAATGTTGATTTGGCCCTTACCCGACGCGATCTCCTGCTCACCGGCACTGCTGCCGCAACGCTCCCCGCCCTTGGTTCCGTAGGGGGCCTTTCCGGCGTCGGCGTGGCACACGCGCAATCCGCCAACGAGCCCACCTGGCGGCACGCGCTGTCGCTGTTCGGACAGATCAAATACCCGGCGGATTTCAAGCGCTTCGACTACGTCAATCCGGAAGCGCCCAAGGGCGGCGTCGCGCGCCAGATCGCCGTCGGCACATTCGACAATTTCAACATCGTCGTCTCCGGTGTGAAGGGGCAAGTCGCCGGTGCCGTGGCGTTCATCTACGAATCCCTCACGACGGCCTCGCTTGACGAAGTCTCGACCGAGTACGGCGCGCTGGCCGAGGCCGTCAGCCATCCGGATGATTTCTCCTTCGTGACTTACCGCTTGCGGCCGCAAGCCAAATGGCACGACGGCAAGCCGGTAACCGCGGATGACGTGATCTTCTCGCTCGATTCCTTCAAGAAGCACCACCCGCAGTACTCGGCCTATTACAGCCATGTGACGAAAGCCGAGAAGGTCGGCGAGCGCGAGGTAAAATTCGTGTTCGACGCGCCGGGCAACCGCGAACTGCCGCAGATCGTCGGGCAGCTCACGGTCCTGCCGAAGCATTGGTGGGAGGGCACGGATGCGCAGGGCCGCAAGCGCGATGTCTCCGCCACCACGCTTGAAGTGCCTCTAGGTTCCGGCCCCTATCGGGTCAAGGAATTCGTTGCCGGGCGGTCGATCGCGCTGGAGCGCGTCAAGGATTATTGGGGGCGCGACCTCGCCGCCAATGTGGGCCGCAATAATTTCGACGAGCTGCGCTATGAGTATTTCCGCGACGCCACCGTGGCGATTGAGGCATTCAAGGCCGATCAGGTCGATTGGCGCACCGAGAACAGCGCGAAGAACTGGGCGACAGCCTACGATTTCCCGGCCGTCACCGAAAAACGCGTGATCCTCGAGGAGTTCGCCAATCGCAGCTCGGGCGTCATGCAGGCCTTCGTGCCGAACCTGCGCCGCGCCAAGTTTAAGGATCCGCGCGTGCGACGCGCGCTCAATTACGCGTTCGACTTTGAGGAGATGAACAAGCAGATCTTCTACGGCCAGTACAAGCGCATCAGCAGTTATTTCGACGGCATCGATGAGCTGATGGCGACCGGGTTGCCGCAGGGCAAGGAGCTCGAGATCCTCGAGACAGTCCGCGCCGAGGTCCCGCCCGAAGTCTTCACCACGGCCTACACCAACCCGGTCGGCGGCAGTCCGGAAGCCGTTCGCGACAATCTGCGCGAGGCGCTGCGCCTGTTCAAGGAAGCTGGCTACGAGGTGCGCGAGCGCAAGCTGATCGACGTCAAGACGGGCGCCCAGTTCTCCCTTGAATTGCTGAACTCGGATCCAAGCTTCGAGCGGATCACGCTGTTCTACAAGCCGTCGCTGGAACGGCTCGGCATTGCTGTCAGCGTGCGGACGGTGGATCCCACTCAGTACGAGAACAGGACGCGCGAGTGGGATTTCGACATCGTCACTAACTCCTGGGGCGAGTCGCAGTCGCCGGGTAACGAGCAGCGCGAATTCTGGTCCTCGAAGACGGCTGACATCGCCGGTTCACGCAACATCACCGGCATCAAGAATCCGGCGGTCGACAAGCTGATCGAGCGGGTGATCTACGCCAAGGGTCGCGACGATCTCGTCGCGGCAACCAAGGCACTCGACCGCGTGCTGCTGTGGAATCACTACGTCGTACCGCAGTGGACTTATACGAAGGTGCGCACCGCGCGCTGGGATCGGTTCGGCCGGCCGGCGGAATTACCCAAATACGGTCAGTCCGGCTTCCCGTTCATTTGGTGGTACGACGCGGACAAGGCGGCGCGGATCGCAAAGAAGTCGTGAAGGGCATTTCTCGCATGGCGCAGCTTTCACGCCGGCATGTGCTGGCCTTGGGTGCCGGTGGCGCGTTCAGCGCCGCCTGGCTCCGGGGCGCGACAGCGTCCGAGATGCCTGCAGAGGCCCACGGCATGTCGGCCTTCGGCGACCTCAAATATCCCGCCGACTTCCATCACTTCGACTACGTCAATGTCGACGCGCCGAAGGGCGGCACCTTCTCGCTTATCCCGTCGGTGCGCGCGTACAACCAGTCCTACCAGACCTTCAACTCGCTCAATGCCTTCATCCTCAAAGGCGATGGCGCGCAGGGCATGGACATGACTTTTGCGCCGCTGATGGTGCGAGCCAATGACGAACCGGACGGGATGTACGGGCTTGCCGCCAAGTCTGTAAATATATCGGCAGACAGGCTGGTCTATCGCTTCACCATGCGGCCAGAGGCGAAATTCCATGACGGCACCAAGCTTACCGCTCACGACGCGGCGTTTTCGCTGACGTCGCTGAAGGCCAAGGGGCATCCGCTGATCATCGTGCAGATGCGCGACATGGTCAGCGCGGAAGCCGTTGACGATGCGACGCTGGTCGTCACCTTTGCCAAGGGACGCGCGCGTGACGTGCCGCTCTATGTGGCGAGTCTGCCGATCTTCTCGAAAGCATATTATGCCTCTCGCGCTTTCGACGAAACATCGCTCGATATCCCGTTGGGCTCGGGCCCGTACAAGGTCGGCAAGTTCGAGGTCAACCGCTACATCGAATACGAACGCGTCAAGGATTGGTGGGCTGCCGACCTGCCCCCCTGTCGTGGCAGCTACAATTTCGACGTCGTGCGCTACGAATTCTACCGCGACCGCGATGTCGCTTTTGAAGGTTTCACCGGCAAGAACTATCTCTACCGCGAAGAGTTCACCGCTCGTATCTGGGCGACCCGCTATGACTTCCCCGCGGTCAAGGAGGGTCGCGTCAAGATGGAGGTCGTGCCCGACGACACGCCGTCCGGCGCGCAAGGATGGTTCATCAACACGCGGCGCGAAAAATTCAGGGATCCTCGCGTGCGTGAGGCACTGATCGACGCCTTCGACTTCGAGTGGACCAACAAGACCATCATGTACGGTGCTTATGCCCGCACGGTATCGCCATTTCAGAACTCGGACCTCATGGCGAGCGATGGGCCTCCGCCGCCGGAAGAGCTGAAGCTGCTGGAGCCGTTTCGCGGCCAGGTTCCGGACGAGGTGTTCGCCGCACCGTTCACGCCGCCCGTCTCCGACGGCTCCGGGCAGGATCGCAGCCTGTTGCGCAGGGCGCAGCGATTGCTGAGCGAGGCCGGCCTGCCGATCAAGGACGGCAAGAGGATGCTGCCGAACGGCGAGATCTTCAGGATCGAATTTCTGTTGGACGAGCCTTCGTTCCAGCCGCACCATGGGCCCTACATCAAGAATCTCGCGACGCTTGGCATCGAAGCGAGCGTGCGCCTCGTCGACGCCGTGCAATACAAGGTACGCCAGGAAGATTTCGACTTCGATATGACGACCCAGCGCTTCAGCATGTCGGCAACGCCGGGCGACGCCATGCGCTCGTTCTTCTCGTCGCAGGTCGCGGCAACGAAGGGCTCGTACAATCTTGCGGGCGTCGCCAATCCGGCCATCGATGCCATGATCGAGAAGATCATGGCGGCCGACAGCCGCGAGGAATTGACCGTCGCCTGCCGCGCCTTCGATCGCCTGTTCCGCGCCGGCCGTTATTGGGTGCCGCACTGGTTCAACAAGACGCACCGGCTTGCTTATTGGGACCAATTCGGTCATCCGCAGAAGCCGCCGCGTTATGCCAACGGCGTCGGCGCTCCCGACATCTGGTGGTACGATGGCGGCAAGGCCGCCAGGCTCGAGCAGGCGAAGCAGCCATGAGCGCCTACATCGCCCGCCGCATCCTGCTGATGATCCCGACCTTGCTCGGGATCCTCTTCGTCTCCTTCATCGTCGTGCAGTTCGCGCCGGGCGGCCCGGTCGAGCGCGTGATCGCGCAGCTCTCGGGCGCGGACACCGGCGGGACCTCGCGCATTTCGGGCGGCGGCGACTTTGCGCAGCGCGCCCCGGGGCAGTTGGGAGCCGGCGGCGACGCCATCAACTCGAAGTATCGCGGCGCGCAAGGCCTCGATCCCGATTTCATCAAGAAGCTGGAAGTGCAGTTCGGCTTCGACAAGCCGGCGCCGGAGCGCTTCGCGCTGATGGTCTGGAATTTCGCCCGCTTCGATTTCGGCAAGAGCTATTTTCGCGACGTCAGCGTCCTGCAGCTCGTCAAGGAGAAGTTGCCGGTCTCGATCTCGCTCGGCATCTGGCTGACGCTGCTGACCTACCTGATCTCGATTCCGCTCGGCATCCGCAAGGCGGTCAGGGACGGGACGCGCTTCGACACCTGGACGTCGAGCGTGCTCGTACTTGGCTACGCGATTCCCGGCTTTCTATTCGCGATCCTCCTGATCATCCTGTTTGCCGGCGGTTCGTTCTTCAACTGGTTCCCGCTGCGCGGACTGACGTCAGACGGCTGGTCGCAGTTTCCGTGGTATTGGAAGATCATCGATTACTTCTGGCATTTGACGCTGCCGCTGATCGCCATGGGGCTCGGTGCGTTCACCACCATGACGTTCCTGACCAAGAACTCGTTTCTGGACGAGATCCGCAAGCAATACGTGATGACCGCGCGCGCGAAGGGCTGCAGCGAGAATCGGGTGCTTTACGGTCACGTTTTCCGCAACGCGATGCTGATCGTCATCGCCGGCTTTCCCTCGACCTTCATTCACGCCTTCTTCTCGGGCTCGCTTCTGATCGAGACCATCTTCTCGCTGGACGGACTGGGACTGCTCAGTTTCGAGAGCGTTCTCAATCGCGACTACCCCGTGGTGTTCGGCACGCTCTTCATCTTTTCGCTCGTCGGCCTCGTGATCAACCTGATCTCTGACCTGACCTATATGTGGATCGATCCACGAATCGATTTCGAGGCGCGGGAGGTCTGATGACGCTGGCCGCCCCCACCACGCCGATCGAAACCACTGCGAAGTCGCCGCTCGGCAGTGCCGTGCCGATCACTCGCAAACCGTTCGTGCCGTCGCCGCTCAACAGGCGCCGCTGGCAGAATTTCAAGGCGAACCGGCGCGGCTATTGGTCGTTCTGGATCTTCCTGATCCTATTTGTGGTGTCGCTGTTCGCCGAGCTGATCGCCAATGATCGGCCGTTCCTGATCAAATATGACGGCCACCTTTATTGGCCGTCCGTCGTCACCTATTCGGAAACCACTTTCGGCGGCGACTTCGAAACCGCGGCCGACTATCGCGATCCCTATTTGCAGAAGCTGATCAGGGACAAGGGCGGCAGCATCGTCTGGCCGCTGATCCGCTATTCCTACGACACCCACAATCTCGATCTGCCGACGCCGGCGCCGTCGCGGCCGACCTGGATGTTGACGGAAGCGCAGTGCAAGCCCGTCGTCGAGAAGAAAGGCCTCAAGAGCTGCCGCGATCTCGAATACAACTGGCTCGGCACCGACGATCAGGGCCGCGACGTGGTGGCGCGGCTGATCTACGGCTTCCGCATCTCAGTGCTGTTCGGCCTCTGCCTGACCATCGTCTCCTCCATCGTCGGCATCGCGGCCGGCGCGGTGCAGGGCTATTTCGGCGGCTGGATCGACCTGTTGTTCCAGCGTTTCATCGAGATATGGACTGCGATCCCTTCGCTCTATCTGCTGCTGATCTTGTCGTCGGTGCTGGTGCCCGGCTTCTTCGTGCTTCTCGGCATCCTGTTGTTATTTTCCTGGGTGTCGCTGGTCGGACTCGTGCGCGCGGAATTCCTGCGCGGGCGCAATTTCGAGTATATCCAGGCGGCGCGGGCGCTCGGCGTGTCGAACAAGGTCATCATGTTCCGGCATCTGTTGCCGAACGCGATGGTCGCGACCATGACGTTCCTGCCGTTCATCGTGTCGAGTTCGGTGATGACGCTGACGGCGCTCGATTTCCTGGGGTTCGGACTGCCGCCCGGCTCGCCGTCGCTCGGCGAGTTGCTGTCGCAGGGCAAGTCCAACGTGCAGGCGCCGTGGCTCGGTTTTTCCGGCTTCTTCTCGGTCGCGATCATGCTGTCGCTTTTGATCTTCATCGGCGAGGCCGTGCGCGACGCATTCGATCCGCGCAAAACGTTCAGGTAAGCCAATGGACGCGATCAACCAGCCTTTGCTCAGCGTGCGCGACCTCTCGGTGGCCTTCCACCAGGGGGGCGCCACCACGCTCGCGGTCGACAAGGTCTCGTTCCAGATCAAGCGCGGCGAGTGCCTGGCGCTGGTCGGCGAGTCCGGCTCCGGCAAGTCGGTCAGCGCGCTCTCGATTCTCAAGCTCTTGCCCTATCCAAATGCCTCGCATCCCTCGGGCAGCATCCACTTCAAGGGCCAGGAACTGATCGACCGGTCGGAGCAGGAGATGCGGGAGATTCGCGGCAGCGACATCTCGATCATCTTCCAGGAGCCGATGACCTCGCTCAACCCGCTGCATACGATCGAGGCGCAGATCGGCGAGATCATTCAGCTGCACAATCCGACCAGCAATGCCGAGGCGCGCAGGCGGACGCTGGAATTGCTCACGCAGGTCGGCATTCCCGAGCCTGAAACGCGGCTGAAGAGCTATCCGCACCAGCTCTCCGGCGGCCAGCGCCAGCGCGTGATGATCGCGATGGCGCTCGCCAACGAGCCGGACCTCCTGATCGCGGACGAGCCGACCACGGCGCTCGACGTTACCGTGCAGGCGCAGATCCTGACGCTGCTCGCAGAGATCCGCGGCCGGCTCGGCATGAGCCTGCTCTTCATCACCCACGATCTCGGCATCGTGCGCCGCATCGCCGACCAGGTCTGCGTCATGAAGGGGGGCGAGATCGTCGAGCAGGGGCCGGTCGAGCACGTCTTCAAGACCCCGAAGCATCCCTATACGCGCGACCTGCTCGCCGCGGAGCCGAAGCCAGATCCGGCGCCGCCGCAGCCGGATGCCCCGGTGGTGATGTCCGCCGACGACCTAAAGGTCTGGTTCCCGATCAAGCGGGGGCTGATGCGTAAGACGGTCGGCCACATCAAGGCGGTCGACGGCGTCAGCATCGCCGTGCGCAAGGGCGAGACGCTCGGCGTTGTCGGCGAGTCCGGCTCGGGCAAGACCACGCTGGGGCTCGCATTGCTGCGGCTGATCTCCTCGAACGGACGCATTGTGTTCCTGGGAAAAGATATCCAGGGCCTGCGCTTCAAGGAGATGCGGCCGTTCCGGCGCGACATGCAGATCGTGTTCCAGGATCCGTTCGGCTCGCTCAGCCCGCGCATGTCGGTCGCCGACATCGTCGCCGAAGGCCTCACCGTGCATCAGCCGCAGCTCTCGCGAGGCGAGCGGGAGGAGCGCGTCGTCAAGGCGCTCGAGGACGTCGGACTGAAACCGGATACTCGCCACCGTTATCCGCATGAATTCTCCGGCGGCCAGCGCCAGCGCATCAGCATCGCGCGGGCGGTGGTGCTGGAGCCGGATTTCGTCGTCCTGGACGAGCCGACCAGTGCGCTCGACATGCTGATTCAGGCGCAGATGGTCGATCTGCTGCGTGAATTGCAGCGCCGGCGCGATCTCACTTACATGTTCATCTCGCACGATCTGCGCGTCGTCGCCTCGCTCGCCAGCCATCTGATCGTGATGCGTGGCGGCAAGGTGGTCGAGGAAGGTCAGGCCGCCGAGCTCTTCAAGAACCCGAAGACGGATTACACGCGCGCGCTGTTTGCGGCGGCGTTCCGGCTGGAGACGGCGGAGAACGGGTCCGCGGCGACGTAGCCTCCGTCAGAGCCGCTTGATCGCGGCGACCTCGCTGCCGGCTTGCTTGATCCTTGCGATTGCCGGCTCGATCGGCTCGATCACCGTTGCCATGTGATGCGCATTGGCGTGAACCATGGTGCTGCCATCGCGGACGATGGCGACATGACCTTTCCAGAAAATGAGATCGCCGCGCAGCAAGCTGCTTTGCTCATGGGGCTCCAGCGCGCGGCCGAGGCCGGCCTGCTGCATGTCGCTGTCGCGCGGGCAGCCGATGCCCGCCGATGTCAGCGACATCTGGACCAGGCCGGAGCAATCGACGCCAAGGCTGCTCTTGCCACCCCAGAGATAGGGCGTGCCGACGAAACGCTCGGCGACTGCGACGAAATCCGGCTCGCAATGACCAAGCGGGGCGAGATGGGCCTTCGGCAGATAGTGTCCGTCGCGTGTCACGGCGAAGCTGCCGTCCTCGCGTGCAACCGCGATCTTCGATCCCATCACCAGCGTGTCTGCTGGCCGCAGCTTGATCGAGGGACCGGGGAAGGCAAAGGTTCGTAAAGCACTGACCATATGGGTCGGCGCGGCCGCGGGCTTCATGAGCGCTGCGTCCGGCAGCCAGCCGACATAGCCGTCACCTGAAAGTTGACCCCATGCCCAGCCTTCGCCGTTGCGGTCGTAAACCGTGACGCCCTCGCCGCGCAACGCTTGTGTCATTAGCATCGCGTTCGACGACGGCTGCTCGCGCACGGGCGCGATCGCCGCGATGATCTCGAATTCCTCGCCCGTGACGAAACGATCCGCCTGCACCTTGCTTTCGAGGTATTTCGCGGCGATGTCGCCGCGCGACGGTGTCAGCCTTGGATCGTATCTTGGATCGTGACTTGGATCGTGGCTTAGATCGTGTTCTGGATCACGCATAGCGCTCGCTCAGCAATGTGTAGATCGCGCGCGCGGCCTGGCACTCGCCGCCCTCGGGGCGTGCGGGCTTCGCCGACGGCGTCCAGCCGTAGATGTCGACATGCAGCCAGCTCCTGGCATGCTCGACGAAGCGTTGCAGGAACAGCGCGCAAATGATCGAGCCGGCAAAGCCGCCTGATGGTGCGTTGGTGATAGTGGCGGTCTTGGAATCCAGCCACGCATCGTAAGGCGGCCACAGTGGCATGCGCCACAACGGATCGTTCTCCCTCGCCGCGCATCGTGCGACGTCAGCGGCAAGCGTCTCATCATTGGTGTAAAAGGGCGGTAAATCCGGCCCCAGCGCGACGCGTGCCGCTCCCGTCAACGTGCCGAGATCGATCAGCAGGTCCGGCTTTTCCTCGTCCGCAAGCGCCAGCGCGTCGGCGAGCACCAGCCGCCCCTCTGCGTCCGTATTGCCGATCTCGACCGTGATGCCCTTGCGCGAGGTGAAGATGTCGAGCGGGCGGAAGGCATTGCCCGCGACCGCGTTCTCCACGGCCGGAATCAGCACGCGCAGTCGCACCTTCAGCTTCGCATCCATCACCATGCGCGCCAGCGCCAGCACGTTGGCGGCGCCGCCCATGTCCTTCTTCATGATCAGCATGCCGCTCGGAGGCTTCAAGTCGAGCCCGCCGGTGTCAAAGCAGACGCCCTTGCCGACCAGCGTCACCTTGGGATGAGCCGGGTCGCCCCAGCCAATGTCGATCAGCCGCGGCGCGCGGCTAGATGCCATGCCGACGGCGTGGATCAGTGGAAAATTCGTCTTTAAGTCGTCACCGATGGTGCAGGCAAAGCTTGCGCCGAATTCGGCGGCGAGATCCTGCGCGGCTGCGGCCAGCTCCTCCGGCCCCATGTCGTTGGCCGGCGTGTTGATGAGGTCGCGCGCCAGCATTGCGGCGTCCGCCATGCGATTGATGTCGGTCGCGTCGACGCCGTCGGGGGGAACGAGGCTGACCTCGGGGCGATCGGCCTTGCGGTACCGGGCGAAGCGGTAGCTGCCGAGCGCGAAGGCGAGTGCGGCGAGCCGTGCATCCTGCGGTGCATTGGCGAAGCGATAGATGCCCGGCGGCAGGAGGCCGGGCAGGGCGCCCGGTCGGAACAGGTCGCGCGATTTTGCACCCTCGTCCTCGAGCCCGAACAGCACTTGCGCGATCGCGCCATCGGGCGCGGGCAGCGCGAGATAGCCGCCCGGCTTTGCGGTGAAGGCGCTCGCGGTGGCGAACTGGCGTTGCGCCGCCGGTAGCCCCTCGGCGACCTGATCCCAGCTCGACTTGGTGACGAAGGTGATCGGGATGGCGGTAGGCGACGTCTCGAAGACAGAAGGCATTGGCGGGTCCGGATCGTCAGATCGAGCGGGTCATACGAACGGACGAGATTTCGCAGAGTTTTGCCGCCGCCGCAATCAGCTTTGCTGCCACCGTTCGGCGGTCCGCTACTCGCAGCAAAGGGGCCATGCTAGGTTCCGGCAACGGCCGTCAGGTGTGCAGATCTCCGGCGGCCGACGACAAAGCCGGCCGGGAGGAAATGCAATGGAATTTGTGTGGAGCGTGGTCACCTTCATCGGGCAGGCGGTCGAGGCGATTTTTGGCTATGTCGAGCATCATCATTGGATATTCGCGTTCCTTGCCGGCGGTTACGTCTTCTATCTCCACGACCGCTCCGTTCACGCGCGGTTCGATGCATTGGACAAGCGCATTGATGAAATTCGCAAGAGGCTCGCTATCGAATATTGATCGGGTGAGCGAAACCATCATCGGGCGAGCCCCGTCTCATGCCGAGGACACGATCCACGCGAGCGGCCGCAGGGCTTTACTAGCGCTGCGGTTGTGGCATTATTGCCCAATATTTTAGATTGTGTCGTACGGTTCTGCACGGAGTGCAACAACAGGGGATGGGGTCAATTCTTACCCGGCTCATCATGGCCCGGGCTGATTGATACCGGACTGAACCTGATCGTCGAAGGCATTTCTCTCATCGTTTGCGCGGCGCGGCATTCGCAAATAAGCGACGCAAAATGGATAGATCGTTCGTCATCGTACAGATTTCCGACCTGCATCTGGACGGGTCTGGTCGACTGCTTGCGACCATCGAGACGCTCAATGCCGCAATTCGCGAGAGGATGGCGGACTTCGCGGATGTTCCCGATCGCATCCTGCTGATCACCGGCGATATCGTGGACGACCCGGCGCCGCCTGCGCTCGACGAAGCGATCGCCGTCATTGCGTCCTTCCGGCAGACCGGGCTGTTCACCGACATCCAGGCAATTGCCGGCAATCACGACGTCAAGCGACCGAGCCAGCGTGCAGGTCGCCACGATGTTTATGATTACCTGCATTTGCCGCGGACCTCGAAGAGCGTCTACTACCGTCAGGCCGGCCTCGATCTGGTGCTGCTGGATTCCAACCGCGCGAGCCTCACGACGCTCGTGAGCGGCAACGTCGACCAGAGCGCCTATAGCGCCATGGTTTCGGATTCCGCGCGGCTGAGCGTCAAGCTCGCGGGCAGCCTCGGGTCGGGCGGCCGCGCCGATTATGCCGAGCCGGTGGAAAACCTCGTGCGCGTGCTGGCGCTGCACCATCATCCACTGCCGCAGGCGACCGGAGAAGGAAAGCGGTTTCTCGGCGTGCCCGACGAGCCGCTGATGTATCTCGCCGCGCCCGCGACCTTCCTCGAAGCGGCGACATCGCTCAATGTCGATCTGGTCCTGCACGGACACCGGCATGTCGAAGGGCTGACGCGTTATTCGATTCCCGATCCGCGCGCCACGTCGAGCGAGAGCGCTGAAGCATTCTGGCGCACGATCTACGTCCTGTCCTGTCCGTCATCGACCGGGCAGGCCGGTGACGATGCCGGCTTCAACGTCATCCATTTCGGCCCGATGTCCGACCCGATGTCCCATGGCGGCCGCACAGAGTATCGCTTCGCGATCGCCCGCTACTCACGTCCGCGCAAGGATGGTGTCTTCAGGCCGCTCGATTCCAACCTGCCGCACGGCGTCGTCAGACTGCCGGCCGGACGGGATTTTTCCCGAGATCCGGCCGTCCAATCGGGCATCGAGATCGACGCATGCACCACGCTGAAACGGAATCAGGTCGCAGCATTCGCGCGCCGGCTCCTGCTGCGCCGCGCCTTCTATGCCGACGACGAGGTGGATTGGGCCAATTTGCTCCACGTCTATCTCGTGACCTCTCATGTCTGGGCCGATCTGGAAAGCAAGTTCTCGAGATCCGCACGCAAGCATGATGTCGAGGCCGCGGTGACGTCACTAATGCGCCGACTGATCGAGCAATCTGCAAATGTGCTCGGCATCGACGACGTTCAGCTCGACGAGCTCCGCGCGAGGCGTCTGGTCAATCGTGACGATCTTCGACGCGAATTGCCGAGGGTCGTGCGTCCGGGCATCGATGTCGCGATCGAGACGCGGCAACGACTGCAATTGCTGCGGGACCTGAACGAGCAGGCGAAGGCGCTCGGCCTCGATGCGGGTCTCGGCGGCGAGGTGCCGCCGCAGGCGCCGCAGTGACGGGCCCGGGCCGGGAGCATTAACCGGCCGTTAGGGTTAACAGTCTATTGCTGGCGCGTTCGGCTCGATCAATCGGCTCGAGAGTCAAAGCGTCATGCGTCAACGGTTCAGTCGTGAACGGTTAAGTCTTGCCCGGCTTCTTGCGTCCACCTCGCTGGTCGCAGCGGTGGCCATGGGTCTCGGCGGCTGCACGGCGATGTCGAAACTCTCCGACGTCACGGGCTCGGTCGGGCCGCGGGCGGAAGCCGCTCCCACCGATCCCGCGCGCGCTGCTGAAGTCTATGGCGAGCGCTATCGTGCCAATCCCAAGGACGCCGACGCGGCGCTCGCCTACGGCCAGGCCCTGCGCGCCAACGGCCAGCGCGCCCAGGCTGCCGCCGTGCTCGAGCAGGCGACCATCGCCAATCCCGGCAACAAGGCGCTGATGGCCCAATACGGCCGCGCGCTCTCCGACAACGGCAATTTCCAGCAAGCCTTCGACGTGCTGTCGAAGGCGCATTCGCCCGATAACCCGGATTGGCGCCTGCTCTCGGTGCAGGGTACCGCGCTCGATCAGATGGGGCGTCACGAGGAAGCGCGCTCCTACTATGCGAGTGCGCTCAAGATCGCGCCTGGCGATCCCGGCGTGCTCTCCAATCTCGGCCTGTCCTACATGTTGTCGAGAGATCTGCCGAAGGCCGAAGACGCGCTGCGCCAAGCCTATGCCTCGCCGCACGCAAGCGCGCGGGTGCGGCAGAATCTCGGTCTTGTCGTCGGTCTCCAGGGCCGCTTCGCCGAAGCCGAGACTATTGTGAAGGCGGACCTGCCGCCGGACCAGGCTACGGCCAATGTCGCCTATCTCAAGGAAATGTTGACCCGCAGCGACGTCCGGCGTGGTGCGCCGAAGCGGACGCCGGTCGCCTCGCTCGGCCTGCCCGACTGATCAGACGTGATCTTCCGATCTTGATCTTCCAATCTTGAAGGCATCCTCGGACCGTACGCGGTCCACGTCTAAGGTCATTGCATCTCGGTGACCTTGATGCCAGTCGGTCCAAGGATGACGACGAACAGCACCGGCAGGAAGAACAGGATCATCGGTACCGTCAGCTTCGGCGGCAGTGCCGCGGCCTTTTTCTCGGCTTCGTTCATGCGCATGTCGCGGTTTTCCTGCGCCATCACCCGCAAGGATTGGCCGAGCGGGGTGCCGTAACGCTCCGCCTGCTGGAGCGCGAGACATACCGACTTGACGCCCTCGAGCCCGGTGCGCCGCGCGAGGTTCTCGTAGGCGACCTTGCGATCCTGCAAATACGACAGCTCGGCCGTGGTCAGGGTGAACTCCTCCGATAGCGCGATCGACTGGCCCACGATTTCGACCGCGACCTTCCGGAACGCCATCTCGACCGACATGCCGGATTCGATGCAGATCAGGAGCAGGTCGAGCGCATCGGGAAAGGCGCGCTTGATCGAGAGTTGGCGCTTGGAGATCGCGTTCCTGAGGAACAGCATCGGCGCCTGGAGTCCGAGATAGGCCGCACCGACGCAGATGCCGATCTTGATCGGCATGGACTGCTGCATATGCGCGATCAGGAACACGTAGACGACCGAACCGACGAACAGCACGATCGGGGCAACCAGGCGGGCAAACAGGAAGGTGATGTAGGGCGCCTGGCCTCGATAGCCGGCCATGATGAGCTTGTCCCGCGCAGCTTCCTGCGCGAGCCATTTGGTCAGGTTGAAGTCATCGACGACCTTCGAGACGAGCTGCTTCGGCGTCTGGCGCAGCGAGACTTTTTCACTCTTGTGGAGGCGCTCGCGCTCGCGCTGCCGGATGCGCTCACGTTCGTTCGCCACCGCCTTCATGCGCTTGGAAAGGCCCTCGCCGGCGAACAGCGGCATCACCAGCGTATAGACGGTGGCGCTGGCGGCAATGGCCGCCAGCAGCATCGTCATGAAGTGGACGTCGTGAAGTTTCGCAACGAGGAACTCTACCATAAGACACCATCAGAAGTCGAAATTGATCATCTTCTTCATCACCATGATGCCGATCGACATCCAGACAACACAGCCGACCAGCATGAGCTGGCCGGTGGGATGAGTCCAAAGCATCGAGATGTATCCTGGCGTTGTGAGGTAGACGAGGAACATCACGATCGGCGGCAGCGAGCCGATGATGCCGGCCGAGGCCTTGGCTTCCATCGACATCGCCTGGATCTTCTCTTTCATCTTCTTGCGGTCGCGCAGCACCTTGGAAAGGTTGCCGAGCGCTTCGGAGAGGTTGCCGCCCGATTTCTGCTGGATGGAGATGACGATGCCGAAGAAATTGGCCTCGGGCAGCGGCATGCGATCGTAGAGCCGCGTGCAGGCCTCGCCGAGCGGCATGCCGATCGCCTGCGTCTCGATGATGGACAGAAACTCGGAGCGCAGCGGCTCTGGCGCGTCGGCGGCGACCACCTTGATCGATTCGAACAGCGGCAGGCCCGCCTTGATGCCGCGGACGATGACGTCGACGGCATCGGGCAAGGCGGCCAGGAACTTGTTTTCACGGCGCTTCTTCAGGAAGCCGAGCGCCCAGCGGGGCAGACCGAGGCCGCCGGCAAACGCGAAGCCGGCGGCACCGAGCAGGCCGCCGCCGATGAACAAGGCGACTGCGAACAGCACGCCCGCCACGACGGCGGACACGATCCAGAATTTCTGCGGCGCCCAATCGAGGCCGGCCTGCGACAGGCGGACACTGAGCGGTACGCTCTTCTCCTGCTGGCGCCGCGCCTCGAGATCCTTGAGCGAGGTTTCGACCTGCTCGCGGCGCGAGCGCTGCGTCTTCTCGGCGGCGCGGGCCGTGGGCGCCTCGGCCCGCGAGATCGAGGCGCGGCGGCTCTCGGCCTTCCGTTCCCCGGACAGCATTGGATAAAGGAAGACCCAGGCGAGGCCGCCGACGGTGGCGGTGGCAAGGAAGGCGAGGGCAAGGACTTGCATGTTCATGGCTGCGTTGACCTGCTCACGTCGTGGGCGCCACTTCCGCCGCGTCGAGCGCCGCGGCAAGGCGCTTCTCTTCGCCGTAATAGCGGGCGCGTTCCCAGAATTTCGGGCGGCCGATTCCGGTCGACCGGTGCCGGCCGATGATCTTGCCGTTGGCGTCCTCGCCGACCATGTCGTAGAGGAACACGTCCTGGGTGATGATGGTGTCGCCTTCCATGCCCATCACTTCGGTGATGTGGGTGATGCGGCGTGAACCGTCGCGCAGGCGCGCGGCCTGGACGATGACGTCGATCGAGGCGCAGATCATCTCGCGGATGGTGCGTGAAGGCAGGGAGAAGCCGCCCATCGTGATCATGGATTCGCAGCGCGATAGCGCCTCGCGCGGATTGTTGGCGTGCAGCGTGCCCATCGAGCCGTCATGGCCGGTGTTCATGGCCTGGAGCAGGTCGAACGCCTCGGGTCCGCGGACTTCGCCGACGATGATGCGCTCGGGACGCATACGCAGGCAGTTGCGCACCAGCTCGCGCATGGTGACCTGGCCCTCGCCCTCGATGTTGGGCGGGCGGGTTTCCAGTCGCACCACGTGCGGCTGCTGGAGCTGGAGTTCGGCGGCGTCCTCGCAGGTGATGACGCGCTCGTCGTGCTCGATGTAGTTGGTCAGGCAGTTGAGCAACGTGGTCTTGCCCGAGCCGGTACCGCCGGAGATCAGCACGTTGCAGCGGACGCGGCCGATGATCTGGAGGATTTCCGCGCCTTCCGGCGAGATTGCGCCGAACTTGACGAGCTGATCGAGCGTCAGCTTGTCCTTCTTGAACTTGCGGATCGTGAGCGTGGGGCCGTCGATTGACAGCGGGGGCACGATGGCGTTGACGCGGGAGCCGTCGGCCAGGCGGGCGTCGCAGATCGGCGAGGATTCGTCGACGCGCCGGCCGACCTGGCTGACGATACGCTGGCAGATGTTGAGGAGCTGCTGATTGTCGCGGAAGCGGATACCGGTGCGTTGGATCTTGCCGGCGACCTCGATGTAGACGGTGTCGGCGCCGTTGACCATAATGTCGGCGATGTCGTCGCGCGACAACAGCGGCTCCAGCGGACCGTAGCCGAGGACGTCGTTGCAGATGTCGTCGAGCAGCTCTTCCTGCTCGGCGATCGACATCACGATGTTCTTGATCGCGATGATCTCGTTGACGATGTCCCGGATTTCCTCGCGCGCGGACTCCGAATCGAGCTTGGCAAGCTGGGCGAGGTCGATGGCCTCGATCAGCGCGCCGAAGATGGTCGCCTTGACCTCGTAATAATTGTCCGAGCGGCGGGCTTCCATGGTCGGCGCAGGCTTCGCCGGGGCGAGCGGCGGCGAGGAGATTGCCGGCGGCGGCGGCACGCGCGACATGGCGGGCGCCGAAGCCTGGGCAGGCTCTGGCGACACGGCACCGGGCTTCGGGGCCCGGGCGTCGGCGTCTGTTCCGCTACGCTTACCGAACACTTAAAAACTCCATGCGGCGACCTATTTTCCCCGCAACTTGTCAATCAGGGGTGAAAGCAGGGACGACTTTTGCTTCTTCGTTTCGCTGCGGCCGGTCAGGCGCTGGGCGATCTGAAGGAACATCTCGATCGACTTATGGTTGGCCGAGATCTCCGCGATCATCTGGCCGTTATTGGCCGCCGAGCCGAAGATCTGCGGCTCGAACGGAATCGAGACGACCGGCTGGCTCTCGATCGCCTTGGCGAACTCCGCCGCGGCGATTTCGGGCCGTTTCGGCACGCCGACCTGGTTCAGGCAGTAGAGCGGCGGCCGGTCGTTGGGGCGCGCGGCCTTCAGGAGATCGAACAGGTTCTTGGTGTTGCGCAAATTGGCGAGGTCGGGCGCCGCCACGATCAGGATGTCGTCCGCTCCGATCAGGGCGCGTTTCGTCCAGCCCGACCATTGGTGCGGAACGTCGAGGACGATGCAGGGCATCGTGGAGCGCAACGTGTCGAACACGGAATCGAAGGCGTCGGCGCCGAAATCGTAGACCCGGTCGAGCGTCGCCGGCGCCGCCAGCAGACTGAGGTGGTCGGTGCATTTCGACAGAAGGCGGTCGACGAAGGCGGTGTCGACGCGATCGGGTGAGAATACGGCGTCGGCAATGCCCTGCGGTGGATCCTGGTTGTAGTCGAGTCCGGCCGTGCCGAAGGCGAGGTCGAGGTCGGCGACGACCGCGTCCATCGCGAGATCGCGGGCGATCGCCCAGGCGACATTGTGGGAGATGGTTGATGCGCCGACGCCGCCCTTGGCCCCGACCACGGCGATAATGCGGCCGACGGCCTTGGCTTCCGGCGCCGAGAACAGGTTGCAGATCGAGCGCACGACGTCGATCGCGCCGACCGGCGCGAGCACGTAGTCGCTGACGCCGCGGCGGACCAGCTCGCGGTAGAGCGTGACGTCGTTGATGCGGCCGATCACGACCACGCGGGTGCCGGCATCGCAGACGGTCGCGAGATGGTCGAGCCCGCCCAGGAGGTCGTTGCGGCCGTCGCTTTCGAGCACGATCACGTTCGGCGTGGGGGCCGAGCGGTAGGCTTCCACCGCAGCCGCCATTCCGCCCATCTGGATCTTCAGATGGGCCTTGCCGAGACGGCGATCTTCGCCGGCTGACTGCACGGCGGCCGCCGTTTCCACGGTCTCGCAGAAAGCCTGGACGGAAACGCGGGGCGCCGGCGCAATATGCTCCTCGACCGGTGGGAGCGATGCCTCGGACTGATCTTCTTGGGGCTGGCGAGCGTAGCTGATCATCTGCCGGTGTCGCTGAGTTTGGCCTTGTCGGCCTCAGGATAGGCGACCGCCGTCGGCATTCCCTTGCGATACTTCTCGAACGCGGCGGTCCGCCGCGGCGTGTAGGACGGCGTTTCGGGCCGCGGCTGCTCGAGATCCGACGGATTGTCGACCATCGCTGCGAGGTTGCGCTGATAGGCGCAGCCGTAATTGTAGTAGTCCTTGTTCTCGAACCAGCTCTTGTTCTTCATCGAAGGGCCGATATCTTCCGGCCACAGGCCGCAGGGACCCGCGACTGCGGCGATCTTGGAATAGGTGAGGCGGATCGGCGGCAGGAATCGCTTGTCGTCCGGCGTGTAAGAGCGGGCGTTGATGCCGCGCGGCGGAACGCCCGCCGCCGACAGCATTGCCTGGATTTCGCGCATGGTGTCCGCGACCGGACGCGCGTTGGGCGTGCCGGACGGTACGTCGATCCGGATCGCGCCGGTGCCTTCGTGCATCCAGGCCGACGCGACGCCCATCACGTCGGCGCGCTGGGCGGCGGTCAAGCCGCCGCGGGCATGGCCGACGAAGACGACGATGGAACGATTCTGCTCCTCGATCGCGATCGGATGGCGCTGCTTGTAGTCGTCGGGAATGGAGGCCGTGACCGCTTCGTCATGCTGGCAGCCGCCTAGGGCGAGCGCCATGCCGACGAGCGCGCCGCCGAGGTGGATGGCGCGCCTGCGAATCTGGGGTGGTCTAGTGATCTTCATGAAGTCCCCGTTCCGCCTCAGTCGGTGATGAAGCCGTAGGTGCCGCGGTAGTTCTTGGCCGGTTCGGTCCGGCCGGGCACGCCGTAGATGCGGTTGATGTTGCCGAGCAGTTCGGCCTGCGGATCAGCCGGTGCGGAGAAGCCATCATCCGGCCGCGACAGGTCCTTTTGCGCAACTGCGCGAACGATGTAGGGCGTCACGATCACGACCAGCTCGGTCGCGTTGTTGACGAAGTCGCGGCTACGGAACAGCGTGCCGAGGACCGGGAGCTGCATCAGACCTGGCAGTCCGCTGACCGCTTGCTTGGTCTGCTGCTGGATCAGGCCAGCCATCGCCATCGCGCCGCCTGAGGGAATTTCCAGCGAGGTTTCTGCGCGGCGGGTCTTGATCGAGGGCACCGTGAGCGAGTTGACCGAGGTCGAGGTCACGGCCTGGGACAGCGTGATCGCGTTTTCGTTCGAGAGCTCGGACACCTCGGTCATTACCCGCAGGCTGATCTTGCCCTCCGTGAGAACGACGGGGGTGAAGTTGAGCGAGATGCCGAACTTCTTGAAGCTGATCTGGGTGGTACAGACGTGCGTGGTGGGGTCGCACGCATAGCCCGCAGGCACCGGAAATTCACCGCCGGCAATGAACGTTGCCGATTCACCGGAGATCGCGGTCAGGTTCGGTTCGGCCAGCGTCCGGATCACGCCCGCGGTCTCCATCGCACGCAGCGTGGCCTGCACCGACGGGGCCGCGCCGAACTTCGTGGTCAGGTTATTGCCGTCGACGAGGTTGTGGCCAAGAGCCGTGAACGGATTGGAGTTGCTGAAGCTGACGACCGAGGTGCCGTAGCTGAGGTTGGCGGTGAGGTCGATTCCGAGCTGCTTGACGATGCTGCGCTGCACTTCCGCGACCGTCACCTTGAGCATGACCTGATCGCGGCCGCGGACCACGATCGAGTTCACGACCTTCTCGGGGCCGCCGGCGAGGCGCACGGCGAGGTCGTTGGCCTGCTGGGCTTCGGCCGGATTCGCGGCCGAGCCGGTCAAGATGATGCCGTCGCCTAGCCCGTCGATCTGGATGTCTGAGTTCGGCAGGACCTGCTTCAGCGCGGCCCGCACGCCGTTGAGGTCGCGCTTGACCGCGATGTCATAGGCCGCGATCTGCTGGCCGGCGGAATCGAAGAACACGATGTTGGTCTGCCCGATCGAGGCGCCAATGATGTAGGCACGCTGCGCCGAGCGGACGACCGCGTTGGCGATCTTCGGATCGGCGACAAGCACGTCCTTGATGTCGCGCGGAAGGTCGATCACGATCGACTTGCCGATGCCGAGCGAGAGGAATCGCGCGTTCATCTGACCGTCGGCCGCAGCCTGCGCCACAGGGCGATAGTCGGCGGCGACCACAGGGGTGAGCACCGGGTTGAGCGCGAGCGCGACGGCGGCCGAAAACGACAGGGCGCGGACCACCGGGGTTCGCATCGTCGCCAAATTCGCCCTGCATTTCATGTCGACAGTCCTCATCGTGCCTTCGCCGTCGAGCTTGGGATACCGTACCGAATGATCGAAATGCCCTCGCGCTTCTGTGCGGAGTCATCGAGCGTGATCTCGCTCAGCTTGACATCGACGATGCTGCGCAGCGCCAGCGACAGCGTGCCGCTCTGGCGTGCGGAGGAGAGCGTCGCAGTCTGCGCAGGATTGAGTTCGAGAGTGACGGTCTTGCCGACCACCGCGTTCTGGCCGTCCTTCTCCTTGGGAGCCTGGTCGATGGCCAGGACGCGGATATTGGCCAGGATGATCTCGGACGTGACGACATCGGGAGCGCCGCTGCTCTGGTCCGGGTTCTTGAGACGGCGCGTCAAAAGCACGTCGACGCGGTCGTTGGGCAGGATGAAGCCGCCTGCGCCGGTTTCCGGCGAGATCTCGGTCGAGATCGCCCGCATGCCGGTGGGCAGGATTGCCGCCATGAAGCCGGAGCCTTCGGCCTTGACCAGCTTCTGGTCCCGGATCGGCTCGCCCTGGATGAAGGGAGATCGTGCGATCGAGCCGGTGACCTGGGTTACCCCCTCGGGGCGCTCGTTGCGGCGGATGAAGGTGGCGCTGGCGGTCGCGGACGGCCAGGTCTGCCATTGCACGTCTTCCGGCTTGACGGTCTGGCCGAGGCCGATGTCGTTTTTCGCGACCAGGACGTCGACGGTGGGAAGCTGCGCGACCGGAGCAGGAGGCGGTGCAGAATTGTCCGAGCCGCTCGCCAGATACGCGGCGACACCGCCGGCGCAGATGGCGACCGTCAGGACGACAATGCGTGCCCTATTCATACGCTTCACTTTCCAACAAACGCCGCGACGCTGACGCCGCCGTAATCGGCAGTTGACCAGCTATTCGTCAAAGCATGGTTAATGAGGCGTATCTAAATCGCCTTAACGCCGGGTTTACCCGATGCGTTCAGCGCAATGCGAGGTGAGCGAGGTCGATCGCCTTCACCCATTCGGTCTCCGGGTAGACCATCAGCGCGCTCAGTGCGAGCGCGATGCCGTAGGGAATGCCGCTGTCCTTGGCGTGCAGCCGCGCGAGCCAGGTCTGGCCAGCGAGCCCGTAAGGCAGCGGCCACTGCCGGAACTGGAGCAGGAGCAGCGTCAGCGCCCCGCCGAACAGCGAGGCGTAGAGCAGGAAGTTCATCAGCTGTGCGAACCCGAACCAAAGCGCGACGGAGGCCGCCACCTTGGCATCGCCGCCACCGACCCAGCCCATCGCAAAACAGGTGAAGGCCACGACTAGGACGAGCGCGCCGGCGCCGACATGGCCCAGCATCTCGTAAGGTGCCATGCCACCGGCGAGAGCGAGCGCGAAAAAGCCGGCGACCAGCGCCAGCGATACGCGGTTGGAGATCGTCATCGTGAAGAGATCGCTTGCGGCGGCAAACGCCATCAGGGCCGGGAAGAGCAGAAGGCGCGCAAGGTCGAGGATCATGGGCTGCGTCTTGAGGCCTGGGTGTGCCGCGGAGCTGGCGTCGCCGGATTCTAGCCGGCAGTGCTAAACAAACCGAAAACGGCGGCGGCGGTCTTGAGGGGTAGAACCAGCCGAAGGCGTGCTCACCAGAGGGAGGCGATGCGTGCGGCGAGCGCGACGGTCGCAAGCAGCAGGGCCAGGCAGACCCAGTAAGCCGGCGAGCCGGTCTGCGCCGCCTCGGCCGCGTTCGCCGCGACCACGGCATCGGTTCTGTACTTGCTCAACGCCACTGGAACTCGCCGTCTTAAAAACAAAGGCCCCGGAAATCCGGGGCTTTTGCAGTCGTTGATCGATCGCCTACTTCAGCGAGCTGCTGATCGAGGTGAACTTGGCGTTCAGCGTGGTGCCGAGATTGTTGACGACGGTGATGATGGCCAGCGCGATGCCGGCGGCAATCAGACCGTATTCGATGGCGGTGGCGCCGGATTCATCTTTCGCGAAACGCGCAATCAGGTTCTTCATGAACAAAACTCCATCTGGGGTGGGATCGCCTCGTTCGGCGGTGTGCTTGACGCAACGACCATGAGATCCGAGCTCTTTCGGGAGAGTTAATTCGATCGGGCAAACGCGCTTGCCGCTGGCCAGAGTGAATTTCGCCTTAAGGCAGCCAGCTGCAATTCGTTCCGGTTCCGGATGTGCAGCAAGCGCAGCACCGGCTTCACCCTCCCTTAAATTTGGGGGAGTACGCGTAGGCGGGACCAGCAATTCGCAAGAGAGGCGACAATGTCGAGCCTGCCCATGGAAATCGCCCTGATGCTTGGCGAGACCATCGCGAAGGTGATCCCCGCGACCTTCGCGCTCGCGGTGGTCTTCACCGTGCTCGAGCATGTCTGGGCCTGCAATCCCGGCGTGCCGTGGTGGCGCAAGCGGGAGATCGTCACGGACATCTGCTACTGGTTTATCGTTCCGGTGTTCGCACGTGTCATGCGGATCGGCCTTCTGATCGTCGGTGCGAGCTTCGTCTTCAACATCCATGATGCCGACGGGCTCATCGCCTTCTACGACAATGGCCACGGCTCGCTGGCGCTATTGCCGCTCTGGGTCCAGGCCATGCTGTTCCTGGTGCTGTCCGATTTCATGCTGTACTGGCTGCACCGGTTGTTCCACGGCGGTGGGTTCTGGAAGTACCACGCGATCCACCACTCCTCGGAGGAGATCAGCTGGATTTCTGCGGCACGCTTCCATCCCGTCAATCTCGTGCTCGGTACCATCGCGGTCGACGTCGTGCTGCTGATGGCCGGCATTTCGCCGAACGCCATGGTCTGGCTCGCCCCGTTCACGACCTTCCATTCGGCCTTCGTGCACGCCAACCTGAACTGGACCTTCGGGCCGTTCAAATATGTGTTGGCGACGCCGGTGTTCCACCGTTGGCACCACACCGCGCTAGCAGAGGGCGGCGACACCAATTTTGCCGGCACGTTCCCGATCTGGGACTTGCTGTTCGGCACTTTCCGCATGCCCGAGGGGCAACTGCCGCAGGATTACGGCAAGGATGAAGCCACCATGCCGAAGGAAATCGGAGGGCAGCTTGCCTATCCGTTCCGCCGCTAGGTTCTCGAGAGCCGCGAACGCCAGTCCGTTCAAACAATAGTCCGAGAGTTTGCGGAACGTTCACGAATTGAGGGCAGGTTAGCCGGGTCGGGCACCGGCTCGGCTGTTATCTGATCGCTTCTGCCGGTTTGTGACGTCCCGGGGGTAAGAGTATGCGTAAACAACTGCTGCGCCGTCATGCGCGCGTCTGTCTTCTGGTTGCGACAGCGGTGCTGGCATCGCCGGCTGCCGTCATTGCCGAGTCCGCCGATACCATCGCCGTCAATGTCGACCAGGCCAAGCTGGTGCGGCTGCCTGGCAAGGTGGCAACCATCGTGGTCGGCAATCCCCTGATCGCCGACGTCACGCTCCAGCCCGGCGGCATGATCGTCGTCACCGGAAAGGGCTATGGCGCCACCAATTTCATCGCGCTCGACCGCGGCGGCGAGATCCTGGTCGACCGCCAGGTCCAGGTCGAAGGTCCGAGCGACCGGCTCGTTACCGTCTATCGCGGGATCGAACGCGAGTCCTACAGCTGCGCGCCGCTTTGCCAGCGCCGCGTGACGCTCGGCGACAGCGACACCTACTTCAACAGCACGATGAGCCAGGCCGGTTCGTTGAGCAGCTCGGCGAGCGGCAGTGCCGGTGCGGGCGCCAAGACGAACTGACTAAGGCGAACTGAGCAAGACGAACCAAGTAAGACGAACCAAGTAAGACCAACCAGCAAGTTTGATTGGCGGATTTGGGGGCAAGGATCGTCCCCGCCCGCCGCACGCGCGCGAGTTTCTCTTTCCGTGTCCTCGTCTCCCTGGTCCGGGTCGTTCGCGGTTAACGCGCTCTTAACGGCCCGGGCCGCCGGGTGCGGATCGCCTGAAACACTTAAACAATCAGTTTCCGCTATTGAACATGGCAGATGATTGCTGCTGCTGGGGAATTTGATGCCTTCGCCTGCACCTACGAGATTCAGGCTCCTCGCCACGTTGCGCCGGTTTCGTGGCAGCCGCCGCGGCTCCGCAGCCGTCGAGTTCGCGCTCGTTGCGCCGATGTTCTTTGCGTTGCTGTTCGCCATCATCGAGTCGGCGCTGATGTTCCTGGCGAGCCAGGTGCTCGAGAGTGCCTCGCAAAATTCTGCGCGCGTGTTGCTGACCGGGCAGGCGCAATCCGGCACGCTCACGGCCTGCGCGGTCTCCGGCGTCAGCACACCCTGCTCGCAAACGACGTTCAAGGCTTACGTCTGCAGCCAGATCCCGGCGCTGTTTGATTGCACCAAGCTCTACGTCGACGTCGTGAGTACAAACTCGTTCGGAGCGCTGAGCCTCACCAATTATGGTGATTCCTGCAGCTTCAATCCAACCGGCGTGCAGTACAGTGCCGGGGCCGCCAACCAGGTCGTCGTGGTGCGGCTGTTCTATCAGTGGCCGCTCTTCGTCACTGGCCTTGGCTTCAACATGGGCTGCAACAACAAGCGGCTGCTGATTGCGACCGCGGCCTTCAAGAATGAACCCTTCTGAGACAGATGGATCCGAGCGGACAGATGCAGGCGATTGCGAATATCTGGAGGAATGCCCGTAACTCCGTGCGCGACTTCGTCGCCGACACGCGTGCGATCGCGGCGACCGAGTTCGCGGTCATCGTGCCGCTGATGCTGGTGATGTTCTTCGGGACCGTCGAATTTTCATCGGCCGTGGCGATCAATCGCAAAGTCACAATGATTGCACGGACTCTGTCCGATTTGACGTCGCAGTCGACATCGGTCGACGATGGCGACATGCAGGACACGTTCACGGCAAGCATATCGATGATCATGCCGTACGACGCTACGCTCGTGAACGGCACGGTCCTTCAGATCTATATCGACTCAAGCAAGGTCGCCAAGATTCAATGGAGCAAGTCCGCCACCATTGCCAACGGTGCGACGCAGGCCACGCTGACGGCTCCGCCCCCGACTCTGGTAGCTGGCACCACGGTCACCTCGATGATTCCGCCATCGCTCTTGATCGCGTCGACCTACCTTATCTTCAGTCAGGCGAGTTACGTCTACACGCCTTCTGTCAAATTCGTCCTGAAGACGGGCATCACGCTGAGCGATGTCTCCTACACGCGGCCGCGCCAGGTCACCTGCGTTCCTTACACGGGTGTAAAGTCGCCGTGCTGAAATACGAGAGCAGATCCTGGAATAAAAAAAGGCCGGGCATCGCGCCCGGCCTTTTCATTGATTGGTTCGCTCGAGCCGATCGGGGCCCGTAAGCGGTAGGCTCAGCCGGCGGAGCGGAGGTTGTCGGCTGCCGACTTGCCGGAACGGCGGTCGGCGACGATCTCGTAGGAGATCTTCTGACCTTCGCGCAGCGTGCCGAGGCCTGCACGCTCCACAGCGCTGATGTGAACGAACACGTCCTGGCCGCCATCGTCGGGCTGGATGAAGCCGAAGCCTTTGGTCGCGTTAAACCACTTCACGGTTCCCATGCTCATGGGGGTAGTCCCTTCTCAGATAACACAATGTCAGAGCCCGCTTGCGCGGACAGGTTAGATCGAATTTTTGGAAGGGTCGTCAGCGTGTCTGAACCGGCTGTACCGGTGGATGCTAATGTCGTCCGGCCGAAAATCGATTAAGTCATTTTATTGGAAACAGACACCCAAAACAATGCTGACGTGCACGATTTTTTGATCCGCCGTGATGGTCACGGCGGATCAGCATACACGTCGGAATTACAGGTCCGCGCTCGCGCGCTGGGCCCCCGCTAGCGGCGGCGGAACTGGCCGCCGCGCTGTCCGGGACGCGGAGGTCCGCCCATCCCGCTCGGACGTTCGTCCTTGTGGCGGAAAATCAGCCGGCCCTTTTCGAGGTCATAGGGCGACATCTCTACCGTCACGCGGTCGCCCGCCAGAGTCTTGATGCGGTTCTTCTTCATCTTGCCGGCGGTGTAGGCGACGATCTCGTGTCCGGCGTCGAGCTGCACGCGGTAGCGCGCGTCGGGGAGGATTTCGGTGACCAGTCCTTCGAACTGGATCAGCTCTTCCTTAGCCATGAATTTCTCCAGGTCGTGGACGGCTAGTGCGAATGGGGTTTGCGGTTCGGTTGGCCGTTCGGCCGACTCTCGCGGCGCAAAAAGGCAACGCCTTGTATCCCATCAGACGCCCCGGCGCTATGCGCGGAACGCTGTTCCGGACGGGCGTTTGGCGAAGAATGCGCCTTGCCTCCGGAGCGGCTGCGAGGAGCTGCCTTCGGGCCACTGCCGGGCCTTCCGTCGCCCTGCTTGGCGGCACTGTGGTGGCGCCCGTCCGCATGTCTTTCGTCGGCACGGCGACCGTCAGCGTGGCGTCCCTCACCATGCCTTGCGCCTTGCGGACGCTGGCCCGGGCGGCCCGGCCGACCCTGTCGTTGCTGCTGCGGGGGAGGGCCCGCATCGCGGCGGCCGGCGTCGGTGCGGCGATCCTCACGCGGCAGCGCCACTTTGATCAGCCGCTCGATGTCGCGGAGATAGGCGAGTTCCTCGCCGCCTGCGACCAGCGAGATCGCGGTGCCCTCGGCACCCGCGCGCGCGGTGCGCCCGATGCGGTGCACATAGGTCTCCGGCACGTTGGGCAGATCGAAATTGATGACGTGGGTGATGCCGTCGACATCGATGCCGCGGGCGGCGATATCGGTGGCGACCAGGGTACGGATCTCGCCGGTGCGGAACAGAGCGAGTGTCCGTTCGCGGTGGTTCTGCGACTTGTTGCCGTGGATGGCGCTGGCGGGGATGCCGGCCTTCTCGAGCGTCTTCACCACCTTGTCCGCGCCGTGTTTGGTGCGGGTGAAAACCAGCGCGCGGTTGACCTGCTCCTGCTTCAACAGCTGGGCGAGGAACGCCGGCTTGGCGGAGAAGTCGACCTGGATGATGCGCTGCTGGATGCGCTCCACGGTCGAGGAGACCGGGGTCACCGCGACGCGGGCGGGGTCGCGCAGCATGGCGTCGGCCAGCTCGGCGATGTCCTTCGGCATGGTGGCCGAGAAGAACAGCGTCTGCCGCTTGATCGGCAGCTTGGCGACGATTTTGCGGATGTCGTTGATGAAGCCCATGTCGAGCATGCGGTCCGCCTCGTCGAGCACGAGGAATTCGACGCTGCCAAGCTTCAGTCCGTTGCTCTGCACGAGGTCGAGCAAACGACCGGGGGTGGCGACCAGCACCTCGACGCCCTGCATCAGCGAGCGGACCTGACGGCCCATCGGCACGCCGCCGATGGCGAGCGTCGAGGACAGGCGGATGTGACGGCCATAGGCGTTGAAACTGTCGAGGATCTGGCCGGACAGTTCGCGGGTCGGCGACAGCACCAGGACGCGGGTCGTCTTCGGCTGCGGCTCGATGCGATTCTCGAGCAGGCGGTGCAGGATCGGCAGCGCGAAGGACGCGGTCTTGCCGGTTCCGGTTTGGGCGATGCCGACGACGTCGCGGCCGGTCAGCGCGGTCGGAATTGTCTGGGCTTGGATGGGGGTGGGGGTGACGTAGTTCTCTTCGGTGAGAGCACGGGCGATGGGCTCGGCGAGGCCGAAATCCTGAAACGAAGTCAAAAGATGGGTTCTTTCCATGTCAAAAGCGGGCGCCCGGCGCATTCGGCGCGGCGCGCGCAAAAGGGTGTCGAGTGGGACACCTGCGTGTTTGGGGTGTCGGATGGCTTGATGGGATGGGGCAAGCCAGACGCCCGTAAGGGCTTAAGAACACGCGGCTCGCAACGGTCTCCTGATTCGCAAGAGACCTCGACCTCATATGGAACATTGAGGCGGCGCTTTCAAGGCACGCCCCACAGAAACGGCGATCGCGGTGCAGAAATAGTTATGCCGGAAATTTAGCCAGAGTGACAAATTTGCTCAGAAAATAACCTGCCTGCCGCATTCGCATACATTAGAGTTGCTCAATGTTTAGGCGGCGCGGCCTGTGCGATACTTCGTTTTCTGTCAATTTCACCAGCAAAAACAATCGGTTGAAGGGTGTCTAATCCATGGCACAGTTCTTGCGAATCCGTTAATCGCAGGCGGCCGTTGGGGCCGTTTCGCAGCGTTTTTCACGTCTGCGTCAGGGAGATGAGACACTCATGCATAGCAAATCCACTCACGATATAGCGGCGCCATTTAGCCGCCGTGGCGTTCTCGCCGCGACCGCCGGACTGATGCTTGGTCTGGCTTCCATTTCTGGTGCGAAAGCCGCGGACGACACCATCAAGGTCGGCGTGCTTCACTCCCTCTCCGGCACCATGGCCATCAGCGAAACCACGCTGAAGGACACCATCCTCTTCCTGATCGACGAGCAGAACAAGAAGGGCGGCGTCAACGGCAAGAAGCTCGAAGCCGTGGTCGTCGATCCCGCTTCGAACTGGCCGCTGTTCGCCGAGAAGGCGCGCGAGCTGATCACCAAGGACAAGGTCTCGGTCGTGTTCGGCTGCTGGACCTCGGTGTCGCGCAAGTCGGTGCTCCCGGTGTTCAAGGAGCTGAACAGCATCCTGTTCTACCCCGTGCAGTACGAGGGCGAGGAGAGCGAGCGCAACGTGTTCTACACCGGCGCCGCGCCGAACCAGCAGGCAATCCCCGCCGTCGACTATCTGATGAAGGACGAGAAGGTGAAGCGCTGGGTGCTCGCGGGCACCGACTACGTCTATCCGCGCACCACCAACAAGATCCTGGAAGCCTATCTGAAGTCCAAGGGTGTCGCCCAGGAAGACATCATGATCAACTACACGCCGTTCGGTCATTCCGACTGGCAGACGATCGTGGCCGACATCAAGAAGTTCGGCTCGGCCGGCAAGAAGACCGCTGTGGTCTCGACCATCAACGGCGACGCCAACGTTCCTTTCTACAAGGAGCTCGGCAACCAGGGCATCAAGGCGAAGGACATCCCGGTCGTCGCGTTCTCGGTGGGTGAGGAAGAACTCGCCGGCATCGACACCAAGCCGCTGCTCGGCCATCTCGCCGCCTGGAACTATTTCCAGTCGATCAAGTCGCCGGAGAACGAGAAGTTCATCAAGGCGTGGCAGACCTACACCAAGAATCCGAAGCGCGTGACCAACGATCCGATGGAAGCGCACGTGATCGGCTTCGACATGTGGATCAAGGCGGTCGAGAAGGTGAAGTCGACCGATCCGGACAAGGTGATCGATGCGCTCCCCGGCATCGAAGCCAAGAACCTGACCGGCGGCACCTCCAAGATGCTTCCGAACCATCACATCACCAAGCCGGTGTTCATTGGCGAAATCAAAGCCAACGGCCAGTTCGACGTGGTGTGGAAGACCCCGGGTCTTGTCGCGGGCGACGCCTGGTCGAAGGAGCTCGACGGCTCCAAGGACCTGGTCGGCGACTGGGTCGGCAAGAAGTGCGGTAACTTCAACACCAAAACCAACAAGTGCCTCGGTTCGGGCTCCTGATCCGGATCTGACGCTCCATTGCACGATCGGAGAAGGCGGCGATCCCGCCGCCTTCTCCACCCTTTTCTGCCGGGGTCTTTCACAGTGCCAGCCAATTTGTCCGCCCGCCTCTGTTCGCTCCTGCTCTCGTTCTTCCTGATCGCGTTCGCACTGCCGGCCTTGGCCGGCCCGTTCGAGGATGCGGTCGCCAAATTCGCCAACGACGATTATTCCGACACGGAGGAGGCGATCGGCGTGGTCGCAAGCAGCGGCAATACGCTGGCCTTTCCGATCATCAGCGCGCTCCAGGACGGCCGGCTCATGGCCGACCCTGATAGCAAGAAGGTTTACGTCAGCGGCACCGACGGCAAGTCGATCGATGCCACGACCGGTCAGGCCGTGGCCAGCGTGCCCGACAGTGCGAGCGCGGTCCGCCTCAACAACCGCCTTCGCCGCAGCGTCGATGCGGCGATCGGCAGCCTGACGCTGCAGTCACCCGAAATCGGAGCGCGGCTCCAGGCCGCGCAATCCGTCTTCAAGTCGCATGAGGAGACGTCGCTCGAAGCGGTCGATGGCGCGCTCGCCAAGGAAACCAACCGATCCGTCAAGGCTGCGCTGGGCGACGCCCGCGCGGCGATCCTGTTGTTCAAGCCGGATGCCACCGAGCTCGAGAAGCTCGAAGCCGTTGCCACCATCAAGGCGCGCGGCGACCAGGAGGCGATGGCGCTGCTGACCGGCATGGGCGACCAGCCGGCCTCGGTGACCAAGGCTGCCGCGAGCGCAATCGGCTCGATCCAGAGTTCGCTCGCGGTCTGGTCGATGGTGCAGAATGCCTGGTACGGCCTCTCGCTCGGTTCGGTGCTGCTGCTTGCTGCGATCGGGCTTGCCATCACGTTCGGCGTGATGGGCGTCATCAACATGGCCCATGGCGAGATGGTGATGATCGGGGCCTACACCACCTTCGTGGTGCAGGAGGTGATCCGTACCCGCTATCCCGTCCTGTTCGACTATTCGCTGCTGATCGCCGTGCCGCTCGCCTTCCTGGTGGCCGGCGCGCTCGGCGTCGTGATCGAGCGCAGCATCATCCGCTTTCTCTATGGCCGTCCGCTGGAGACGCTGCTGGCGACCTGGGGCCTGTCGCTGGTGCTGCAGCAGGCCGTGCGCACCATGTTCGGCCCGACCAACCGCGAGGTCGGCAACCCCTCCTGGATGAGCGGCGCGTTTGAGATCGGCCAGATCACGGTCACCTATAACCGGCTCTGGATCCTTGTCTTCACGCTCGCGGTGTTCGTCATTCTGCTCGCGATGCTGCGCTACACGGCACTCGGGCTCGAGATGCGCGCGGTGACACAGAACCGGCGCATGGCGGCTTCGATGGGCATCGCCACTTCGCGGGTCGACGCGCTGACTTTTGGTCTCGGCTCGGGCATTGCGGGCATCGCCGGCGTGGCGCTGTCGCAGATCGACAATGTCAGCCCCAATCTCGGCCAGAGCTACATCATCGACAGCTTCATGGTCGTGGTGTTCGGTGGCGTCGGCAATCTCTGGGGCACGCTGGTCGGCGCCTTCACGCTCGGCATCGCCAACAAATTCCTGGAGCCGGTCGCCGGCGCCGTGCTCGGCAAGATCGCCATCCTCGTTCTCATCATCCTGTTCATTCAAAAACGGCCGCGCGGCCTGTTCGCGCTCAAGGGCCGCGCGGTGGAAGCATGACCCCTCACATGCTGACGCGATCGCTGGACCGCGGCGCGACCATCTTCCTTGCCATCGTCGTGGCCTGCGGCATCCTCATCCCGCTCTCCAACCTGCTGCTGCCCGCAGGTTCGTTCCTGCAAGTGCCGACCTATCTCGTCGCGCTCTGGGGCAAATATGTCTGCTACGCGATCCTGGCGCTCTCGATCGACCTGATCTGGGGCTATTGCGGCATCCTCTCGCTCGGTCACGGTGCCTTCTTCGCGCTCGGCGGCTACGCGATGGGCATGTACCTGATGCGGCAGATCGGCAGCCGCGGCGTCTACGGCAATCCGATTCTGCCGGACTTCATGGTGTTCCTGAACTATTCGAAGCTGCCCTGGTACTGGTACGGCTTTGACATGTTCTGGTTTGCCGCGCTGATGGTGCTGATCGTGCCGGGCCTGCTCGCCTTTTCCTTCGGCTGGCTCGCCTTCCGCTCGCGCGTCACTGGCGTGTATCTGTCAATCATCACCCAGGCGATGACCTATGCACTGCTGCTCGCCTTTTTCCGCAACGATTTCGGCTTCGGCGGCAACAACGGCATGACCGACTTCAAGGACATCTTGGGCTTCAACGTGCAGGCCGAGGGCACGCGTGCTGCGCTGTTCGCGCTGAGCTGCCTGGCGCTGATCGCCGGCTTTCTGATCTGCCGCGCCATCGTCTCGTCCAAGCTCGGCAAGGTGCTGATCGCCGTGCGCGATGCGGAATCGCGCACGCGCTTCCTCGGCTACCGGGTCGAATCCTACAAGCTGTTCGTGTTCACAGTGTCGGCCTGCATGGCCGGCGTCGCCGGCGCGCTCTATGTGCCGCAGGTCGGCATCATCAACCCGAGCGAATTCGCGCCGGGCAATTCGATCGAGGCCGTGATCTGGGTCGCGGTCGGCGGCCGCGGTACGCTGGTCGGCGCCGCGCTCGGCGCCGTCGTCGTCAACTACGCAAAGACGTTCTTCACCTCCGGCATGCTCGCGCCCTACTGGCTGTTCATGCTGGGTGCCATGTTCATCCTGGTAACGTTGCTGCTGCCTAAGGGCATCGTCGGCACTTTCAACGCCTGGTGGGACTCGTCGAAGGAAAGGCGCGACGCCGCGACCATTGCGAGCGCCGCGGCCGAAGACGGCGTCACCCAACCCAAAATGGCGGAGGAGGCGCAATGAACGTCATGGACACCCGCGCGACCTCCGCAATGCTGTATCTCGACGGCGTGCACGTCTCGTTCGACGGCTTCCACGCCATCAACAACCTCTCGTTGACGCTCGAGCCCGGCGAGATGCGCGCCATCATCGGCCCGAACGGCGCCGGCAAGACCACGATGATGGACATCATCACCGGAAAGACCAAGCCCGACGAAGGCACCGTGCTGTTCGACGGAGTCACCGATCTGACGCGACTGGACGAGACCCGCATCGCCGAGCTCGGCATCGGCCGTAAATTCCAGAAGCCGACCGTGTTCGAGAGCCAGACCGTGCAGGACAATTTGCTGCTCGCGCTCAATGTCGACCACAGCGTCAAGGGTACGCTGTTCTGGCGCGGCAGCCGGGCGGAGGCCGAGCAGATCGACAAGGTGCTGGAGACGATCCGCCTCACCGATGCCCGCAACCGTCTCGCCGGCAGCCTCAGCCACGGCCAGAAGCAGTGGCTCGAGATCGGCATGCTGCTCGCCCAGGATCCGAAACTACTGCTCGTCGACGAGCCCGTCGCCGGCATGACCGACGTCGAGACGCATCTCACCGCCGAGCTGCTCAAGGAAATCAACAAGACCCACACCGTGATGGTGGTCGAGCACGACATGACATTCGTGCGCGAGCTCGGCGTCAAGGTCACTTGCTTGCACGAGGGTACCGTGCTCGCGGAAGGCACCATCGACCAGGTCTCGTCCAACGAGCGGGTCATCGAAGTTTATCTGGGGCGCTGAGCGATGCTTGAGGTCAAGGACATCAACCTGTTCTACGGCGCGGCGCAGGCACTACGCGGCGTGTCGATTGCGGCCGAGCCCGGCAAGGTCACCTGCGTGCTCGGGCGCAACGGCGTCGGCAAGACCTCGCTCCTGCGTGCCATGGTCGGGCAGTACCCGATCTCCTCGGGCGCCATCGTGCTCGACGGCAACGATATCACGGGCCTGAAACCCTATGAGCGCGCGCGCAAGGGTATCGGCTTCGTGCCGCAGGGGCGCGAGATATTTCCGCTTCTGACGGTCGAGGAGAATCTCAAGACCGGCTTCGGGCCGCTCAGGCGCGAGGACAAGCACATTCCGGACGACGTGTACTCCCTGTTTCCGGTGCTGCAATCCATGCTCGGACGGCGTGGCGGCGATCTCTCCGGCGGCCAGCAGCAACAGCTCGCGATCGGGCGCGCGCTGGTGATGCGGCCGAAGCTGCTGCTGCTCGACGAGCCGACCGAGGGCATCCAGCCCTCGATCATCAAGGACATCGGCCGTGCCATCTCGTACCTGCGCAATCTCGGCAACATCGCCATCGTGCTGGTCGAACAATATCTCGACTTTGCCTGCGAACTCGGCGACAGTTTTGCGGTGATGGATCGCGGCGCGGTGAAGTTCACCTGCGACCGCTCCAATCTCGACGCGAGCGAAATCAGCCGCCAGATGGCGCTGTAGGCCATTCTGCCGCGACCGGCTGGGGGGCGGATGCGCAGCGACGTTCTAACGGCATCTTCGGTGTTCGACGCCAACCGTGCCCGCGGCGCGGTGCGCTTCGACGTCCACGCGCGCGACGGTGTGACACGTCGCGGGATATTGCATGAGTCCGGCTCCCTGCGCGTGCGCTTCCCTTCGCCGGAGGACGAGGGGCTCTCCGGCGTGTTCGTCAACACGGCCGGTGGTGTCGCCGGCGGCGATCGCTTCGACATCGAGATCGCTGCCGCAGATGGTTCGAAGCTGACGCTGACGACGGCGGCCGCGGAAAAGGTCTATCGCGCGCCCGGTCAGGCGGCGGAGCTCAATATCGCACTGAACGTTGCCGCAGGCGCACATCTCGGCTGGCTGCCGCAGGAGACGATCCTGTTCGACCGCGCGCGCGTGCGTCGTCGCTTCGACATAGACCTCGATGCGACTGCCTCGCTCCTGCTGTGCGAGATCGTGGTGTTCGGCCGTACCGCGATGGGCGAACGGATGGAGCAGGGTGAGTTCGTCGATCGCTGGCGGCTGCGTCGCGGCGGCAAGCTAGTGTTCGCCGAGACCGTCAGGCTCGACGGCAATATTGGCGCAAAGCTTGCGCGATCGGCGGTGGCCAGGGGCGGCGCTGCGATTGGCACGGCGCTGATCGTGCCCGGCGACGAGGCCCTGATCGAGCGCATCCGCGAGGCCTCGGAATCCTTCGCCAGCGAGGTCGGGATATCCGCCTGGAATGGCTTTGCAATGGCGCGGTTCTGTGCCCAAGATGCGGCGCGTCTGCGCGCAGACATGATGACCGTGCTGGCGCGCACCGGCGCGGCGCTGCCGCGGCTCTGGTTGAATTGACGAAGTGAACGGAAGAGATTTCGTATGAACCTGTCTCCTCGCGAAAAGGACAAGCTTCTGATCTCGATGGCGGCGATCGTGGCCCGCCGCCGGCTGGATCGCGGCGTCAAGCTCAACCATCCGGAGGCGATCGCGCTCATCTCCGATTTCATCCTCGAAGGCGCGCGGGATGGCCGCACCGTCGCCGAGTTGATGCAATCGGGTGCGCAGGTTCTCACCCGCGACCAGGTGATGCCGGGCATTCCCGAGATGATCCACGACATCCAGGTCGAGGCGACGTTTCCGGACGGGACCAAGCTCGTCACTGTGCACGAGCCGATCAGGTAGGAGCGAAGCATGATCCCCGGCGAACTCTTCATCCAGGACGGCGAGATCGAGCTCAACGCCGGCCGCAAGACGGTGACGCTGACGGTCGCCAACACCGGCGACCGCCCGATCCAGGTCGGCTCGCACTACCATTTCTTCGAGACCAACCCGGCCCTGAAGTTCGACCGCAAGAAGGCCCGCGGCATGCGCCTCGACATCGCCGCCGGCACCGCGGTCCGCTTCGAGCCCGGCCAGACCCGCGACGTCCAACTCGTCGCGGTGGCCGGCAAGAAGACCATCTACGGCTTCCGCGGCGACGTGATGGGGAAGCTGTGAATTCCACAGGAACGAGCGTGGCGCGGCATGGTTGAGGCGAAAACGGAGGACTTTGCCATGCTGTCACCTGTCCGCCTCGTCTCCGAAGCCGCCGAACTCGCCGCGCGCCGTCACAACGGCATGGCGCGCAAGGGCCGCGGTCATGAGCCTTACATCAACCACCTCGCCGAGGTCGCGAACCTGCTTGCGACCGCGACCGACGGCGCCGACGCCGAACTGGTTGCAGCCGGCTGGCTGCATGATGCGATCGAGGACACCGACACCACGCGCGAGGAGCTCGCGCAAAAATTCTCCGACCGTGTCGCGTCGCTTGTCGACGAGTGCACCGACGATATGAGCCTGTCGAAGCCGGAGCGGCGGCGGCGTCAGGTGCTCGACGCACCGAAAAAATCGGCTGGCGCCAGGCTGATCAAGATCGCCGACAAGATCAGCAATATCGGCGCGCGCGTACATTCGGATCCGACGGCCGAGGAACGTGACGATCTCGTCGATTATACCGACTGGGCCGAACAGGTTGTCGCTGGTTGCCGCGGCGGTAACTCTTGGCTCGATACGACCTTCGACGACATGGTGCTCACAGCGAGAACCTCTCTGTGAGCACCGATCCAGAATTCAAACGCAAACGGGGCTTGTGATGTCCGTCAAAATAAAGCGTTCCGTCTATGCCGACATGTTCGGCCCGACCACCGGCGACAAGGTGCGGCTGGCCGACACGGATCTCATCATCGAGGTCGAGAAGGACTTCACCAGCTACGGCGAGGAAGTGAAGTTCGGCGGCGGCAAGGTGATCCGCGACGGCATGGGCCAGTCGCAGGTCACCAACAGGCAGGGCGCGGCCGACACAGTCATCACCAATGCGCTGATCGTCGATCACTGGGGCATCGTGAAGGCCGACGTCGCGATCAAGGACGGCATGATCGCCGGCATCGGCAAGGCCGGCAATCCCGACATCCAGCCCGGTGTCACCATCATCATCGGCCCCGGCACGGACGTGATCGCGGGTGAAGGCAAGATCCTCACCGCGGGCGGCTTCGACAGCCACATCCATTTCATCTGTCCGCAGCAGATCGAGCACGCGCTGATGTCGGGCGTCACCTCGATGCTAGGGGGCGGCACCGGCCCCTCGCACGGCACGTTCGCCACCACCTGCACGCCGGGGCCGTGGCACATGGGGCGGATGATCCAATCGTTCGACGCATTCCCGGTCAATCTCGGCGTCTCCGGCAAGGGCAACGCCTCGCGGCCCGCCGCGCTGGTCGAGATGATCAAGGCCGGCGCCTGTGCGCTGAAGCTGCACGAAGACTGGGGCACCACGCCTGCCGCGATCGACAATTGCCTGTCGGTCGCCGACGACTACGACATCCAGGTGATGATCCACACCGACACGCTCAACGAATCCGGCTTCGTCGAGGATACGATCAAGGCGTTCAAAGGCCGCACCATCCACGCCTTCCACACCGAGGGCGCCGGCGGCGGTCACGCCCCCGATATCATCAAGGTCGCAGGGCTGAAGAACGTGCTGCCGTCCTCGACCAACCCGACGCGGCCCTTCACGCGCAACACCATCGACGAGCATCTGGACATGCTGATGGTGTGCCACCACCTCGATCCCTCGATCGCGGAAGACCTGGCGTTCGCCGAAAGCCGCATTCGCAAGGAGACCATCGCGGCCGAGGACATCCTGCATGATCTCGGCGCGCTCTCGATGATCTCCTCGGACTCCCAGGCCATGGGCCGCCTCGGCGAGGTCATCATCCGGACCTGGCAGACCGCCGACAAGATGAAGAAGCAGCGCGGTTCGCTGCCGCAGGACAAGGGCAAGGACAACGACAATTTCCGCGTCAAGCGCTACATCGCCAAATACACGATCAATCCCGCGATCGCCCATGGCGTTTCGAAGCTGATCGGCTCGGTGGAGAAGGGCAAGCTCGCCGATCTCGTGCTGTGGTCGCCGGCCTTCTTCGGCGTCAAGCCGGATTGCGTCGTCAAGGGCGGCATGATCGTCGCCGCTCCCATGGGCGATCCCAACGCCTCGATCCCGACCCCGCAGCCGGTGCATTATCAGCCGATGTTCGGCGCCTTCGGCAAGGCGCGCACCGCGTCCTCGGTGGTGTTCACCTCGAAGGCCGCCATCACCGGCGGCCTCGCGCGTAAGCTCGGCATCGACAAGAAGCTCTATGCGGTCCAGAACACCCGCGGAAAAATCTCGAAGAAAAGCATGATCCACAACGACGCCACGCCCAATATCGAGGTCGATCCTGAGACCTATGAGGTCCGCGCCGACGGCGAGCTTTTGACCTGCGCCCCCGCCGAGGTGCTGCCGATGGCGCAGCGATATTTCATGTACTGAAATAGCGCCTCAACGCATGTCCCAGGACCATGTCCTGGTCGCATATCCGGGAGCGGCTTTTCCGGGTTTTGCGTTCGATCCCGCCTGGTCTAAGGTCCCGCCCGGTATCTGAAGCCCAGAAGAAAAGCCGGGAGGATTTCTCGTGATCTACGTCGTCGCCACCTTGACCATCAAGCCTGAAACGCGCGCCGAATTCATTGCAGCCGCCACCGCCTGCATCAAGGAGACGCGGAAAGAGCCCGGCAATATCGCCTATGATCTGCATGAGAGCGTCACCGATCCCGCCAAGATGGTGTTCGTCGAGCAGTGGGAGAATGCCGAGGCGCTGGTGCCGCATCGCGCCATGGAGCACATGAAGACGTTCGGCCGCGTCGCGGTGAAGTGTTTTACGGCGCCGCCGAAGATCGAAGTGATCACGCCCGAGAAGGTCGAGACACGGTAACGGGGTAAACGCGGATGATCCGGGCGACGCAGGTCAGGGGACAACACCGCTTCGCGGAAGCGCCGGCGGATACGGTCGTGCTCGATTTCGACGATCGGCACCGCCGCCGCATGGCAATGACGGGGACGCGGGGACTCGAGTTCCTGCTCGACCTGGAGAATGCCGTCGCGCTGCGCGGCGGCGATGCGCTGGTGTTGGAGGACGGCCGGCTGGTCGAGGTGGTCGCTGCGCCCGAGCCGCTGCTCGAGATCCGCGGCCACGATCCGCACCACCTTATTCGTGTCGGCTGGCATCTCGGCAATCGCCATCTGCCGACGCAGATCATGGCCAAGAGCCTGCGCATCCGCCGCGACCACGTCATCGAAGCCATGGTGAAGGGCCTCGGCGCGCGCGTGATCGAGATCGAGGCGCCGTTCGATCCCGAAGGCGGCGCCTATGCGGATGCCGGACATGCGCATGGACACGACGACCACGCGCATCACGATCACGGCCACGATGATCATCACGGTCATGATCACCATCATGATCATGCCGCACATGGCGACGGTCACGATCACCATCACCACCACGACGAGCATTGCGATCACCCGGACCATCACCACGGCCACAAGCATGCTCATGACCACAAATGAGCCGGTCGCGGCCCGCGACCTCGCGGAGTGCGAGGCGGCGGCGCTGTACCGGTTGATGACCTGGCTGTCGCCGGCGTTTCCCGTCGGGGGCTTTTCCTACTCCAGCGGCATCGAATGGGCGGTCGAAGCCGGTGACATCAACGACACCGCGTCGCTGGCGGACTGGCTCGATGCGATGCTTCGCGATGGCTCTGGCTTCTGCGATGCGACGTTTCTGGTCCACGCCTATCGCGCCACTGAAGCGGGCGAGGGCGACACCTTGGGCGATATCGCCGAGCTCGCCGCGGCCTTCGTGCCGTCGCGCGAGCGGCAGCTGGAGACGACATCGCAGGGCCGTGCCTTCATCGACATCGCCCGCGCCGCGTGGGATGCAGACGGGCTGGATGCGATGGTTGCGGCATGCCGTACGCCACTGGTCTATCCCGTTGCCGTTGGCGTGGTCGCTGCGATGCACGGCGTGCCGCTGGCGCCGACGCTGCACGCCTTCCTGCATGCGCTGGTCTCGAACTGGATTTCCGCGGCCAGCCGGCTCATTCCGCTCGGCCAGACCGACAGCCAGCGCGTGCTGGTGAGGCTGGAAGCCGCGGTTGCCGCGACGGCGAATCGTGCGCTGAATGCGACATTGGACGATGTCGGCGGCGCGACGTTCCGCGCCGACCTCGCCAGCGTGCGGCACGAGACGCAATATACGCGGCTGTTCAGATCTTGAGCGGGTTCGTCGCTTTCACTGTCGTCCTGGCGAAAGCCAGGACCCATAACCACGGGTGCGCGTGGTTATGCACAGATGTGGCTGCAGCGTGCCGTGACAATCGGATTCAGTGGTAACGGGTCCTGGCTTTCGCCAGGACGACGATAGGAAAAAAAGCAATGGCTACATCTCACGGCCCCTTGCGTGTCGGCATCGGCGGTCCGGTCGGATCGGGCAAGACTGCGCTGATGGACCTGCTCTGCAAGACCATGCGCGAGCGCTACGACATCGCCGCGATCACCAACGACATCTACACCAAATGGGATGCGGAATTCCTGGTACGCTCGGGCTCGCTGACGCCGGATCGCATTGCCGGGGTCGAGACCGGCGGCTGCCCGCACACCGCGATCCGCGAGGACGCCTCGATGAATCTCGCCGCGGTGGCGGATATGCGCGCCAAGTTTCCCGGACTCGATCTCGTGCTGATCGAATCCGGCGGTGATAACCTCGCTGCCACTTTTTCCCCGGAGCTCGCCGATCTCACCATTTACGTCATCGACGTGGCGGCCGGCGACAAGATCCCGTCCAAGGGCGGCCCCGGCATCACCCGGTCCGACCTCCTTGTCATCAACAAGATCGACTTGGCGCCCCATGTCGGCGCCTCCCTGGAAAAGATGGAGACGGACGCCAGGCGGATGCGCGGCGAGCGGCCGTTCGTCATGACCAACCTGAAAAAGAGCCAGGGGCTGGACCGCATCATCGGCTTCATTGAGGCCAAAGGCGGCTTGAAACGGGCCGGCTGACCGGCGCGACGACCTAACGCAGGCGTTTCCCCGTTAACACCGTGGGCAGAGCCGTGTCCGCGGAACAAATTTCGGTCACGGCAATTGATTACCTCCGGTGCCCGGAGCAAATCCAACTCGGCCGGACCATCGGCGGGCCGATTTAAGCTTCTCAGGCGACCAAGTTGCGTACCGATGCCTCCTCCTTCATTATCTCGGCGATTGGGGTTCACCCTGTTTCGGCACGTGCCCGTTCGAGCGGCGTCCATATGCTCCGTATTTATTGCCGACCTCCTGCTTTCGCCTGAGTAGTCGCGTGGTCCGGCTGGGTTTCATCATCGGCTTCATTGCTCTTCTCGGGGCCTTGCTCTCCGGGCTTGCGGCTTATCGCGTCCACGACCAGGAGCTGGCGCTGGACCGGATCGCGCTGGCGCGCGCGATCGATGTCCATGCGAGCCTGGTCCAGGACCGGCTCACCGAGCGCGAACTGCTCGCGCGGGTTGCCTCCGGCCTGTTCCGGGCGCCGTCGGTGCTCAAGCCCAACATGCTCGAGCCGCTGCGCTCGGCCATCTACGCCTTCAAGACCGATTTCGTGGTGGCGGGCTGGGTCGCCCGCCTGAAGCCGAACGAGCTTGCCGCAGCACAAGCCGCGATCGCGAGCGCCGGCTTCCCCAATCCGCGAATCCGCAGCTATGAGGACAAGCCGATCGATCCGGCAGGTGTCACCCAGCCGATCGATGTGCTGATGGATCTCGAGCCGCGCAGCAACGAGACCAAGGGGCTGCCCGGCCGCAGTTACGACCAGGATCAGGTGCGCGGCGCCATGCTGGCGCGCGCCAGAGTGGAGAAGAGGTCGGTTGCCTCAGAACCGGTTGCCCTCCTGCGTGGCGACGGGTCGATCGGCATCATTGTGGCGGCTCCCGTCATCCCGGAGGGCGCGACGGAGCCGGCGGGCTTCATCACATTTTCCTATGAGCTCTCTTCCCTGATGCTGACCAACGACGACATGTCGTTGTTCGCGGTTGCGCTGAAGGATCCGCGCCGGGAGGGTGGCGAGTTGGTCGCCAACGATCAAGGCGTGGTCTCGGCCCGCCCGACAGCGGCCGATGGGCCGGCGCCGTCGGCGACGCGCACGGTGAGCTTCGGTGGTCGCGACTGGCAGCTCGGCTATTACGCCAAGACCAATTCGGCGCGCCGCGCCGAGCAGACTGCGATCATCGTGGCGGCGATCGGCCTTGCGATCACCGCGATGGTGTGCGGCCTGTTCGGCTATGTCGCCTACAACAATTTGCGGCTCAGCCGGGAAATCCAGGTCAGAATCGGCTTCGAGCGCCGGCTGACGGCTGTCATCGACGAGCTCAACCATCGGGTCAAAAACATCCTGGCGGTGATCCAGTCGATCGTGACCCGCACGCTGCGCCATGGCTCCGACATCGATGTCGCGCGCGAGCTCCTGATCGGCCGCATCCACGCCATGTCCAACGTCGTCTCGCTGCTCAGCGAGAGCCAGTGGCAGGGTGTCAAGCTGAAGGGCCTGTTCGAGGCGCGCGCCATCCCGCATGCCGACCGCATTGCCGTCACCGGTCCTGATATCGCAGTCAGCGCGCGCGCGGCGCAGAGTCTGTCGCTGCTGTTCTTCGAGCTCGCCTCGCACTCCGACGAGGGCCTGTCGCTTGTCGGCAAGCATCCGCACATCACTGCCAATTGGACGGTGACGAACGAGGGGTCCGGCGAGGTCTTCTATTTCCGCTGGGAGGAGTTCAACACCAGCGAAGCGACGCGCCGCCCCGATTCCGACTTCGGCCTGATCCTGCTCGACCGCGTCGCGCCCGAGGCGCTCGGCGGCACCGCCAAGCGCTATTTCACCGATGTCTCCTATGTCTACGAGCTGACCGCGCCGATGGAGACGGTCGAGGACATGACCGAGCGCGACCGCACCGACAAGCTGTCAGCACCGATCCGGCCTGCGCGGTAATTCGAGGCTAGCTCTTCGGCCGCAGCACGAGGTCAACCAGGGTCCGCGCGTAGGCCGGCGTGATCGGCGCGATGCCGAAGACGTAGCGGTAGAACAGGCTGCCATAGATCGCGTCGTAGAGATCCTGGGGCGGTGCTTCCGCCAGAATGCTGCCGTCGTTCTGGCCCGCGGCGATCATCTCGATCAGCGCGTCGCGGCGGAATTGCAGGTAGCGGGCGTAGAACAGCTCCGCCGAGCCGGTCTTGGAGATGCATTCGGAGATGACGGCGAGCTGGACCTTGCCGAACTCGCCCTGGAGGGCTTCGGCATAGGCGGCGGCATGGCGGCGTGCGCGCGCGGCGGGGCTGCCCGAGCTTGCATGCGGCAGCGGCAGCATCTGCGCGGCATGGTGAAGAAAGGCGTCGATCAGCAAGGCTTCGCGCGACGGCCACCATTTGTAGATCGTCATCTTGGAGACGCTGGAGTGGCGCGCGATCGCGTCAATGGTGGTGGCGGCAAGGCCGGTAGTGGCCATCAGCGCATAGGCGCTTTGGAGAATGGCGTTGGTGGTCTCGATCGACCTTGGCCGGCCGCGCCGGGGCGCGCCGTCGGCTCCCTCATCCCCGCCATTCGCCATCACCACGCCCGGCCTCCCCATGCAATCCGCTGCCGCTCCGCATAGCCCAGCCGTAATGGCCGGCCTAGGGGAATCGGAAGGTGCCGGGTTAGGCCTGTTGCCGCAAGGCCGCGGGCAGGTCCTGCCGCTTCGACCAGGCGATGTAATATGCGACCGCGGCCATCGCCGCGAAGCCGGCCAGGCTCACGGCAATCTGCATCACCACCAAATTGGCGCCGGTGATCAGGATGAGATGGCCGGCAAACGACAGGAACACGCCGACGCAGAACACCGCGAGCCATTCCTCGCCGCATCTGATCACCGCCTGAAGCGGCTTCAGTCGCAGGCCGGGATGATCGGCCGGGACGAAATATGTCGCGAGGAAAGCGAGCGCGAGGAAGTGGACCACGCGATAGGGGGCGAGGTCTTCCTTGTCGGTCGGCGTGATGGTGTTGAGCGCGATATCCGGCAAATAGGCCGCTAGCGTCGGCGAGTGTCGCATCAGCGTGATTGCCATCGCGAATACGAGATAGGCGCCTGCGAGCACGCGCAGCCAGGACAGGCCATGCAGCGCGCGGCCCGACGTGCCGGTCACGGCAAACCAGCCGCCCAGCACCATCAGCATCTGCCAGCAGAACGGGTTGAAGGTCCACTCCTGGTCCGGATAAACCCGGAAATTCCAGCCGAACCAGCGCGCCGCAACGTACAGCGCGACCGACGCCGCCAGCGTCAGGTTCGGACGCCGCAACAGCCCCCACAGCGCGAGTGGAAGGAGGGCCATCAGCGGGATCATCAGCTGAAGAAGATCGAGGTTCAGCGGCTCTTCCTGAAGCACCAGTCCGCGTATCAGGATCCGCAGCGGATGCTCGATGATGCCCGAGATGTTGTATTCGTTGATGATCTCGGGCGCCATCGATTGCGAGGCGACATAGGCGATGGCGTCGATGTAGATCACGAACAGGACGACATAGGCGGCGTAGAGCCGCCACATGCGCTGGAAGATGCGCGTCGCCGCGACGACGTAGCCGCGCTCCAGGGCGATCTTGCCGTGAATGATGGCCATGCCATAGCCGGCCACGAACACGAACAAGTCTGCGGCGCCGCTGAAGCCGAAATTGCGCAGCGTCAGCAAATTGACGACGTTGTTCGGGATGTGGTCGACGAAAACCGACCAGTTGGCGATACCGAGCGTCAAATAGAGCCGGGGGTCGTGTTGAAATGCGGCGAGGTTCGCCTGGACGGACGGTTTCATCGAAAAAATGGCTTTTGGAATCAGGGGCGCTGCTTTTAGCGGCAACCGCCTGCCTATCCGAGTAGCGTTTGCGTGATGGCGCAGGCAAACGGCGCGAAATTGGCGCGGGGCCGCCGGTGCCGATTGGATAGGCGCGTTCGCGGGACCCGTGACGAAATTTTCTAACCCGGTAGCTGCTACTCGGCAGGCTCAGCCGAGGCCTCGTCGGGTACGCCGGCGCGGCTCGCCATGAGTCCGAGGGCGACGCCGCCGATCGCCAGGATCGGCAACAGCCGCTTGATCCCGATGGCGCGAACGATCTGGAGACCGGTGGCGAGCAGCATGGGGTCCGCGAGCATGCTCGAGGCCGCCGATTTCGTGGCGCGCTCGGCCGCGATATGAGCTTGCTTGCGCAGCTGCCGTTTGTAGACCCAATAGCTCACCGCCGCGGTGAGGGTCAGCAGAAAGAAAATGCCCGCACCGGCGAGGCAGGCCTGCACCGGACCATATTTGTTGAGCACCGAAATGAATGCCGCCGCGCACAGGAAGCACGTGGTGATGAAGAGTGCGAACGCCGCGCCTGCTGCCAGCGAGGTCAGCCGCACAGTGGTGCCGGTGGATGCGCTGATCCCGTCGATGATGCGCTGAAACATGGTCTTGCTCCTCAGATCCCCACAAGCCGGCACCGGCGGCGCCGCTGCGCCACCGTCTCGATACCCGTTCGCGATCTCAGCGACGCCAGACCGCGCCGATCAGGAAGCCGATGCCGAGCGCAAGCCCGACGGTCGCGAGCGGCCGCTGCGTGATCGCGTCCTCCAGCGTCTCCTCGATCGAGCCGTAGGCCTCCTGTGCCGCGCCCATCATCGCGCTGCCGCGTTCCGACATGTCGTCGATCGCGGAATCCACGTTTTCGCGCGCTTGGCTATAGCCGCGGCGGGCTTGCTTGCTGGAGGAGTTGGCAAAAGTATTGAGCGCGTCGGTGATCTGATCAGTGAGGGCGGCGATATCGCTTTTCACGGCTGCTACATCCTTCTCGAGGCGTTCTCTGGTGGCTTTGTCGGTCCAGTCTCTCATCCCGGCTTCGGCATTGGTGGTGGACATCAGGGGCTCCGGGCTGTTGACGGTTGAGACAGCCGGGAAACGTTTCGTCGTGGTGTAAGTTCCGTTCACGGAAACCGGTCAGTCCTGCGGGAGCTGCGGCGAATCCTCAGGCAACAGATGCTCCTTCAGGATCAGGGCGACGATCAGCAGCGGCGACGACAGGAACGCGCCCATCGGGCCCCACAGCCAGGTCCAGAACGCCAGCGCCAGCAGCACCGCGAGCGCATTGAGCGCCAGCCGCCGGCCGATGATGGTCGGCGTGACGAAATGTCCCTCCAGGAAGGTGATGCCGCCAAAGGCGAGCGCCGCCATCAGGCCGCCGCTGACGGTCGGGAAGGTGACCAGCCCCACCACGACCAGAATGGCGAACATGGCCACCGGTCCGATGATCGGAATGAAATTGAGGGTGGCCGCCAGCGCGCCGAGGCCAGCCGGATTGGGCATTCCGGTGAGGGCGCAGACGATTCCGGCGGCGACGCCGACGCCGACGTTGATCAGGGTCACAGTCAAAAGGTAGTTGCCGAGATGGACCTCGATCTCGTTGAGGATGCGAAGCGTGCGCAGCCGTGCGTCGTGATCGCTGAAGGTCATGATCATTGCCCGTCGCAGGTCGCGCCAGCTGGCGATGAACAGGATCAGGGTGACGAAGAACAGCAGGAATTCGGTAAAGGTCGGTGACAGGAATTCAATCGTTGGCTGCACCCACTCGAATTTCGGCATCTGGAAGCTTGGCAATCCCTCCGAGCCGCCGAGCATCGTCTGCAGCTCTCGCCACAGCGCCAGCGGCCGGTCGAACACGTGGACCTTGTCTTTCAACTGCGCGCCGAGTTCGGGCAGGCGCGAGCTCCATTCCATCGCCGGCGAGGCGATCAGCGCGACGATGAAGCCGACCACGGCGGTCACCGCGAACACGATCAAGACGGCGGCAAGCCCGCGCGGCACTTTCCGGTACTCCAGAAAGGTCGCTGCCGGCGAGAGCATCGTGCCGGTGACGAACGCCATCACGACAGGCAAAAAGAACGCCTTTCCGACATAGAGCACCGCGACGATTGCGATGAGGAGCAGTCCGGCGAGCGAGAAGGCGACGAGTTCGGTGCGGCGGATCACCGGCGGGAGTTCGCCGTGGCTCTCGGGAAGCGGAGTGCCTTCGCCATTGCCGGGAGTCATACGTTCACTGGGAAGGACGCGCACAATACCTCTCCGGCACGGAGACTTCAGTCCTCGCGCCCATGACCAGGGGAGAACGTCCTCGCGCCCTGCGGGTTCCATCGCGGCTTCGCGAAGAAGCGCTCGCTTGACTCTGACGTCGCTGCTGCATCCCGCCGCGGAACTTGTAGCGGTTGGACCGCGTTGAACAAACCAGCGCATCACCCTGATGCAGGCATCCACACGGGGCAGCACATGACGAAGTTCTCTGCAGTCCGACGCCGCTTATCGCAGCGCCGCATCACCGCTTTTGCCTTTGCAACCGCTTTGCTGGCAGTGCCGTTCGGCGCCGCAAGCGCACAGACGCTGGGCTACACCTATCCGCAAGATCAGGCTTACCCGCAGGACCAGGGCTATTCGCAGGGTTATGCGAGCCCAAGCTATGCGAACCAGGGCTATGCGAACCAAGGCTATGCAAGTCAGAACGCGCAAGCGCCCGACGAGGATGCCGCGCTGCCAGATCGCCTGCGCAGGCAGATTGTCAGCTTCGACCGCAGCGAGCCGGCCGGCACCATCGTCATCGATACCAACAATACTTACCTTTACTATGTGCTCGGCCAGGGCCGCGCGATCCGTTATGGCGTCGGCGTCGGCCGCGAGGGCTTCACCTGGTCGGGCGTGCAGAGCGTCAGCCGCAAGGCGGAGTGGCCGGACTGGCATCCGCCGGCTGAGATGATCGCGCGCCAACCCTATCTGCCCCGCTTCGTCGCTGGTGGCCCCGGCAATCCGCTCGGCGCCCGTGCGATGTATCTCGGGTCGAGCGAATACCGCATCCATGGCACCAACGATCCCACCACGATCGGGAAGTTCGTTTCGTCCGGTTGCATCCGCATGACCAATGAGGATGTCACCGACCTGTTCGGCCGTGTCAATGTCGGCGCCAAGGTGGTCGTGCTACCGAAGAACGCGCCGCTGATGGCGAAAGGCAGTGATTCCGTGCGCAAGCGCCCAGCCGTGACCGCGCTGCCCTCAGGCCGGCAGGCGCTGAACATTTCGAATTCGGCCGTGAACTAAGGGTCGAGTGAGGTCACATGAAGAGACGTTCGATCGGCAAACTCGCCGGGGGCGCGGCGGCGTTCGTCGCCATTGCCTCCTTCGGCCTCGCGCTGACGCCATCCGCCCATGCGGAGGACTTTTTCTCGGCGCTGTTCGGCGGCTTCCGCGGACGGCCGGCGCCCGAGATTCGCATGCCTTTCCAGACCGATGACACGCCGCGCTACGACCCGCCGCGCCAGCGGGCCTCCTACGGTGGCGGCACGGCCTATTGCGTGCGCGGCTGCGACGGACGTTATTTCCCGGCGCAGGGAAACGATTCCGAGAGCAAGGCGCAATCCTGCAAGAGCTTCTGCCCGGCCTCGGAGACCTCGCTGGTCTATGGCGGCAACATCGACGACGCGACGACGGATAAGGGGAAATCCTATTCCGACCTGCCTAACGCGTTCCGCTATCGCAATGAGATTGTTGCAGGCTGTACCTGCAACGGCAAGGATCCGGTCGGGCTCGCTCAGGTCAAGGTCGACGACGATCCCACCTTGCGCAAGGGCGACATCGTCGCGGGCGCGGACGGCCTGGTGGTCGCCAGCCGCAATGCCAACGACCGCCGCGGCGTCGCGATGAATTTCTCGCCGCTGCCCGACTCGGTTCGCGCAAGATTCCGCCAGGTGCCGGTGGTGGCGAAGGAATAGGCCTCAACGTCGTCCTGGCATTCGCCAGGACGACACCAAGAGTGTGGGCTATGCCGCCCGGATCTTGCCGAGGAAGTCGCTGACGTCATGGCCGAGCTGGCGGCTCTGGCTCTCCAGCATCTCGGAGGCGTGTTTCACGTTGTCGGCGGCAGCGGCAGCAGCGTCTGCATCGGATTTGACGCCGGTGATGTTGTCCGAGACGTTCTTGGTGCCCTGCGCCGCAAACTGGGTGCTGCGGGTGATCTCTTGGGTGGCCGCTCCCTGCTCCTGCACGGCGGCGGCGATTGCGGTCGCGACCTCGTTCACTTCGCCGATGATGCCGCCGATGGTCTGGATGGCGCTGATGGCGTCGGCCGCGACCTTCTGGATGTCGGCGATCTGCTCGGAGATCTCCTCGGTCGCCTTCGCCGTCTGGCTCGCCAGCGACTTCACCTCGGAGGCGACCACGGCAAAGCCGCGACCGGCCTCGCCGGCGCGGGCCGCCTCGATCGTGGCGTTAAGCGCGAGCAAATTGGTCTGCTGCGCAATGGTGTTGATCAGGCCGACGACCTCGCCGATGCGGCCGGCCGACTTTTGAAGTCCCTGCACGTGCCGTCGGTCTCGCGCGCCTGGGTCACGGCGCGGCTGGCGATGCCCGCGGCATGCGCGGCCTGCTGACTGATGTCGTTGATCGAGGCGCTCAGCTCTTCGGCGGCGGCGGCGACGCTGTCGACGCTCATGGAGGCGTCATTGGAGGCCTTGCCGGCGATCTGCACGCGGTCGTTGGTCTGCCGCGACACCGCGGAGAGATCGCCCGAGGTCTTGCGCATCTCGCCAGAGGCTTCGCTCAATTCGCCGAGCGTTTTGCGCACCGCGCCCTCGAACTCGCCGACATAGGTCTCGACCGCGCGCTGGCGCGCGGAGGCGCCCGCATTGCGTTCGCGCTCCTGCGCCTCGATCGTGAGCTTGTCGTTGGCCTGCTGCTTGAAGGTCTCCAGCGCGCCGGCAAGCGCGCCGATCTCGTCGTTGCGGTCGAGATAGCCGCTATCGACGGCAAGGTCGCCGCCGGCGACCTTCAGCATGGCGTCCCGGATGGTGTTGAGCGGAGTGATGACGCGGCGGCTGACCAGCATGATCGCGCCGACGGCAAGCCCCACGGCGAGCGCCAGCAGCGTAAGCTGCACGATCAGTGCGCGCTGTGCGGCGCCGCGCTGCTCCTGCGTGTGGATCTTGGCAGCATCGAGCGCACCTTCTGCCACTGTGACGGCGCTCGCCATACGGGCGACCGTGAGCGGGCTCCATTGGTTCGCCGTCATCTCGGGCTTCTCACCCTTGACCAGCGCGTCCGTGAGACGGTCGCGCAAGGCCAGATATTGCGGCTCGAAATACGAGGTCTTGGCGGAGGCCATCGCGGAGGCGAGCCCCGACGGCAACTGCATGCCGGACGTCGACAGCTCCAGCGCCTTCCACATCGCGCTCGTGCCGCCGACATGTTGGGTATAGGCGTAGCGGCCCTCCGTCGTGATCTTGCCGGCGGCCAGCCCGGTCGAGACGATCAGCGATGCTTCGCCTGCGGTGTTGCGGAGCAGCCAGGCGTTCTGCTTGATCGACAGCAGCTGGTCGATCGCGGCGTCCAGGTGATTGACCGTGGCGGCCAACGTGTTCGAGAGCTTGTCGAGCGTGTCGAGCAGGCCCTGCGTTGTCTCCATATATTCCTTGGGCAGACCGGCGCGGCGTTGGTCCTTCGGCTTGGCTACATCCTCCCAGAACTGCTTCTGCTCCTCGATCAGCAGCTTGTAGAGGCGCGCAAGCTCCGGTACCAGCGTGCCTGATTGCGGAAAGTCCATGGCCGGCAGCAGCTCGATCGCGCGCGCCATGGCGGGCATTTGGGCATCGCGCAGCGCGCGCAGATATTTCTCGATCTCGCCGTCCATCGGCTCGGTCGCATTCAGGAGGCGGACCGTGGTCGAGCGGTCGGTGCGCAGATTGTGCATCGCCTTGAACAGATCGGCGGACGTGTCGGCGATCTGCGAGATGCGGTTGGCGGTCTTCAGGCGATCCCAGGACTCGTAGGCGGTGAGCGAGAGCGCGATCACCACGCAGATCGACGTGATCGCGATCACCGCCTTCAGCAGCGCGGATACGGTCAGTCGATTCAGCATCGAAGTCCCCCAATTCCCAATACAAAGTTCGTAAAGGCGCCCCGGCAACAGCAGAAAAAGGGGCCCGTCAGACAAGGCAATCGCATGCCGTTTGCGGCTCAGGGCCCAAACGGTTTCCGCATCTGAAAGGAAAAGGGTAAAGTTTTCAGCAGGCCGGCTGATCGTAGAAGTACGTATTTACTAGAAGTTGCAAAGGGTTGCGTCGATGGAACCAAGCCACGAGCTGCGCGTTAGGAGACTGTCAGCAATTTTGCCTAAAGGGGGGTCCTAGCGATGCTGGTGGGCGTACTCGTCACCTTTCTCGTCGTCATTCTCGTACTTTACCTCATCAACATGCTGCCGATGGACGGCCGCGCCAAGCAGATCGCGCGCGTCGTCGTCATCATCATCGGCATCGTCTCGCTGCTGAAATATCTGGCAGTGTTTTAGCCGGGCGCTTAGCTAGCGCAACGAAAAAGCCCCGGCGCGAGCCGGGGCTTTTGGTGTTCTAGTCGGGTCGGCAGGCCGCCTTGTCAGCCAGGGCGTTGTCAGCCAAGGGCTTTGGCCTCGCGGCGGCGGGCGGTGAGGATGTATTCGGTGTAGCCGTTCGGCTGCTCGCGTCCCTTGAAGATGAGGTCGCTGGCCGCCTTGAAGGCTGTGCCGTCGAAGGCGGGCGCCATCGGCTTGTAGATGGGATCGCCCGCATTCTGCTTGTCGACGACCACCGCCATGCGCTTGAGCGATTCCATCACCTGCGCCTCGGTGATCACGCCCTGGTGCAGCCAGTTGGCGAGGTGCTGGCTGGAGATGCGCAAGGTGGCACGGTCTTCCATCAGGCCGACGTCGTGGATGTCAGGCACCTTCGAGCAGCCGACGCCCTGGTCGATCCAGCGCACGACATAGCCCAGAATGCCCTGGCAGTTGTTGTCGATCTCCTGCTTGACGTCGTCGGGCGCCCAGTTCGACTTCGACACGGGGATGGTGAGGATGTCTTCGAGCTTTGCCCGTGGGCCGCCCTTGGCGAGCTCCTGCTGGCGCGCGGTGACGTTGACCTGGTGGTAGTGCAGCGCGTGCAGCGTCGCGGCGGTCGGCGAGGGCACCCAGGCGGTGATAGCACCGGCCTGCGGATGGGCGAGCTTCTGCGCCAGCATGTCCGCCATCTTGTCCGGCGCGGCCCACATGCCCTTGCCGATCTGGGCATGGCCGGGCAGGCCACAGGTCAGGCCCATATCGACGTTCCAGTCCTCATAGGACTTGATCCAGGGCTGCGCCTTCATCTCGTTCTTGCGGATCATCGGACCCGCCTCCATCGAGGTGTGGATCTCGTCGCCGGTGCGGTCGAGGAAGCCGGTGTTGATGAACATGATGCGCTTGGAGGCGCGCTGGATGCAGGCCTTGAGGTTGACGGTGGTGCGCCGCTCCTCGTCCATGATGCCGACCTTGAGCGTGTTCTCGGGCAGCGACAGCATCTTCTCGACGCGGTCGAAGATCTCGCAGGTCAGCGACACCTCGTCGGGGCCGTGCATCTTCGGCTTGACGATATAGGCCGAGCCGGTGCGGCTGTTCTTGACCTTGGAGTTGCCTTTCAGATCATGGACAGCAAGAAGCCCGGAGACGGCGGCGTCGAGCAAGCCTTCCGGAATCTCCTCGCCCTTGTCGTCCAGCACCGCGTCGGTGAACATGTGGTGACCGCAATTGCGCATCAGCAGCAGGCTGCGGCCGTGCAATTTCACTTCGCCTTTGCCGTCAGGCATCTTGTAGCTGCGGTCGGCATTGAGCGAGCGCGTCAGCGTCTTGCCGCCCTTCTCGAAATCGGCCGACAGCGTGCCGTTCATCAGGCCGAGCGTGTTGCGATAGACCAGCACCTTGTCCTCGGCATCGACGGCAGCGACCGAGTCTTCCATGTCGAGAATCGTGGAGACGGCGGACTCCATGACCATGTCCGCGACGCCGCCCGGATCGTCCTTGCCGATCGCGCTGGTGCGGTCGATTTTTACCTCGACGTGCAGGCCGTTGTTGACGAGCAGTACCGCGCTCGGTGCGGCTGCGTCGCCCTGGAAGCCTGCGAATTGCGCGGCGTTCTTCAGGGCGGTGGCGTTGCCGCTCTTCAGCTTCACCGCGAGCTGGCCCGCGACCACGCTATAGGCGGTGACGTCGGTGTGACTGCCGGTCGCCAGCGGCACGGCGGCATCGAGGAACGCTTTTGCCTTGGCGATCACCTTGTCGCCGCGCGCCTTGTTGTAGCCCTTGCCGCTCTCGGATGGATCGTGCGGGATCGCGTCGGTGCCGTAGAAGGCGTCATAGAGCGAGCCCCAGCGCGCATTCGCCGCGTTCAGCGCATAGCGTGCGTTGGTCAGCGGCACGACGAGCTGCGGGCCGCAGATCTTGCCGATCTCCTCGTCCACATTGGCGGTCTCGACCTTCTGCGTCGCCGGCTCCGGGAGGAGATAGCCGATCTCCTTCAGGAAGGCGGTATAGGCGTTGAGGTCGAACGCCTTGCCCTTGTTGGCCCGGTGCCAGTCGTCGATCTTGGCCTGCAACGTGTCGCGCACCGCCAGCAGCGCGCGGTTCTTCGGCCCCAGCTCCTTGATGATGGCGGCGAGCCCGGCCCAGAACGCATCCGGCGCGATCCCCGTCTTCGGGGCCGCTTCCTTGGCGATGAAATCGAACAGGACGGGAGCGATCTTCAGTCCGTGGGCGTCGACGCGTTTCATGATGGGCTTTCTTGTTGGAAATGGCTGTTTTTGGCTGCTTTTGACCCGACAGCAGCAAAATGCGCTCCAAGGAGCGGCTTTCGGGGTCTTATTAGCCCCAAAATCGGGGCCGTGAGAAGGCCCCCAAAAGTTGTCAAAATGTCAAGGCGAGGTGGGCGGCCCACGCACGGTGTCATTCCCCGCGAAGGCGGGGAAATCCAGTACGCCGCGGCCTCTCGCCTGAATCACTGCTGTCGGTGGAATGCTGGGTCGCCCGGTCAAGCCGGGCGACGACAGCGGAGCAGCAGCCCGGCTTCAAATATTCGCGGCGAGGTCCACGAGTTCGTCGAACAGCACGCCGGTCGTCTTGAGCATCTGTTCGATCTCGTCCGCCGCCTCGGCGACCGTCCGCGTCGAGGTGTCGATCACGAGCTCGGCGGCCTCGGGCCGCTCGTAGTCGGTGCCGATACCGGTGAACGACGCGAGCGTGCCGGCGCGGGCCTTCTTGTAGTGGCCCTTGGGGTCGCGCTCCTCGCAAATTTCCGCCGGCGTCGCGACGTAGATCTCGCGGAACGACGTGTCGGCGATGCGGCGCGCGGTGGCGCGGTCCTCGCGGGCGGGCGAGACGGCGGCGACAATGGCGATGTGGCCGTTACGGGCGAGATGCGTCGCGACTTCGGCGAGGCGGCGGATGTTCTCGCTGCGATCGGCGGCCGAGAAGCCGAGATCGCTGTTGAGCCCGGCACGCAGCGTGTCGCCGTCGAGCAGGATCGGTGAGCCGCCATTGCTGAACAACCGCCGCTCCAGCGCCTTGGCTAGAGTCGACTTGCCGGAGGCGGGGAGGCCGGTGAGCCAGACCACGGCGCCGTTGTGACGATAGCGCGCGGAGCGTTCGTCGGGCCGCAGCGCGGATTCCACCGGCACGATGTCGACGGGCAAGGCGCGCTGGCCGGCATCGACCGACAGCACGAGACCGCCGCCGGCGATGCGCCCGGACACCTCGATCACGAGACGGCCGGTGCGCGGATTTTCCGTGTAGGGATCGGTGGCAATCGGATTCGAAAGGGATATGTCGATCTCGCCGACATGGTTGCGGCCGATTGCCTTGTTCTCGACGCTCGACAGCTCACCGGGATCGACCGCCTTCTCGATGGCGACGACGGTGGCACGGCTTTCCTTCGGTCCGCAGCGAACCAGGAGCTGGTCGCCCTTGGCCAGCGGCTTGTCGTGCAGCCAGAAGATCCGCGCGCGCAGCCGTCGTGTCTCGCGCGGCGCGCTGTTGGCATGCGCGATGATGTCGCCGCGCTCGAGGAACAGCTCGCGGTCGAGCGTGATGCCGACCGAGCGGCCCGCACCCTGGCGGCCTGCGACCGGCGTCACCGGCCAGCTCTCGACCGTCTTGATTCTGGCGATCTTGCCGGCGGGCATGATCACGATTTCGTCGCCGGCAACCAGGCTGCCGGATTCGATCCGGCCCGCCACGATGCGGCGATCGTCGAATTTGTAGATCGCCTGCACCGGCAGCCGCAGCGCCAGCGCTTCCAGCGGCCGGGCCGGCTCGAGCCGGTCAAGCGCTTCGACCACGGTCGGACCCTTGTACCAGCCGATGCGGTCGGTGCGCTCAGCGACGCCGTCGCCCTCGCGGGCGGAAATCGGGATCACGGCCGTGGGCTTCACACCGAGGCCTTGCAGATGCGCCGAGATCTCGTCGCTGATCTCCTTGAAGCGCGCTGCGGAGAAGTCGACGCGGTCCATCTTGTTGACGACGACCGCGACCTGCTTCACGCCGAGCAGATGCAGGAGATAGCCGTGCCGCCTCGTCTGGTCGCGCACGCCTTCGAGCGCGTCGATGATCAGCACCGCGCCGTCCGCCTGCGAGGCGCCGGTGATCATGTTGCGCAGGAATTCGGCGTGGCCGGGCGCGTCGATCAGTACGATGTCGCGCGAATTGGTGCGGAAGCGGATCTGCGTGGTGTCGATGGTGATGCCCTGGTCGCGCTCGGTCTGGAGCGCGTCGAGCAGAAACGACCATTCGAACGGCATGCCGCGCCGCGCGCTGACGGCCTTGAGCATGTCGAGCTTGCCGTCGGGCAGGCTGCCGGTCTCGTGCAGCAGGCGGCCGACCAGCGTCGACTTGCCGTGGTCGACATGGCCGACGATGACGATGCGGACCTGCGGACGCGTGGTGCCGTTCGGGGTGGCGGGCGATGCGGGGGTGACGATCATGTTCATACGACGCTCGCGTCCTTGATCAGAGATAGCCGGCGACGCGCAGGCGCTCGAAAGCGTCCTCGGTCTCGTGGTCGAGCGCGCGGCCGGAACGTTCCGGCACCTTGGTCTGCTCGAGTTCGATCAGGATCTCGTCGATAGTCGACGCGTTTGAGGCGACCGGATTGGTGATGTCCTGATCGCCCAGCGAGCGATAGCGTTTGCCGTTTTGCGACAGATACAGCGGGATGATCGGGATGTTCTCGCGCTTGGTGTAGGCCCAGATATCGGACTCGGTCCAATGCAGGATCGGATGGATGCGCAAATGCGCGCCCTGCGGCGGCGACGCATTGAAATGATCCCAGAACTCCGGCGGCTGGTCGCGCACGTCCCAATTACCCTCCAAGCCGCGCGGCGAGAACACGCGCTCCTTGGCGCGCGTCGCCTCCTCATCGCGGCGAATGCCGGCGATCAGACCGTCGAAACCGTATTTGGCGAGCGCCATCTTGAGGCCCTCGGTCTTGCGCGCGGCGGAACGGGCGGCGGGCGGCAGCGTTGGGTCGACGGCATCAATCGGCGGGCAGGGCTCGACGCGCAGATCGAGATCCCATTCCTTGCCGTAGTGATCGCGGAAGCGATACATCTCCGGAAACTTCTTGCCGGTGTCGACATGGAGGGCCGGGAACGGCAGACGGCCGAAGAATGCCTTGCGCGCCAGCCAGATCATGACATTGGAGTCCTTGCCGAGCGACCACAGCAGGGCGATCTTCTTGAGGCGGCCGAAGGCTTCGCGGAAGATGTAGATGCTCTGGGCCTCGAGCTGGTCGAGATGGTCCATGCTCGGGGCAAGGTCAGAAGAAAATTCTTGCGCGGGCACGCGCTCGGCGAGAGCGGGGCTGCTCAGCCCGCCAGCAGTGGAATTGTCCTTGAGAAGATGCATCTCTGCCACTTTGCGTTTGGAGGCGAAAATTCTATAGTTGCGGTGCAAGAGAGAAGAAAAAATTTTCTCTTTGCGCGCCTGAAACGACACATATATAGAAAATAATTCCAGTCAACCCCGCATGTGGGGTAAGCGAGTATCGTATGCGGTTCTTGCCCGTGTTCCTCGATCTCAAGGCCGGTCCGGTGGTCCTCATCGGTGCGGGTGAGCTTTTGCGCGCCAAGCTGCGCGTGCTGACCGCTGCCGGTGCGCGCATTCGCGTGCATGCGATCGATGGCAATCACGACCTGGGTCTGAGCTCCGAGGACGCGGCGCGTATCGACATCTCGGCCACCGATCCGCTGACCGCCGATCTCTCGGGAATCATCGCGGTGGTTTGCGCCGGCGCCGGCGATGTCGGCGTGGCGATGTCGGTCCGCGCCAAGGCGCTCGGCCTGCCGGTCAATGTCATGGACGATCTCGAGCATTCGAGCTTCATCTTTCCGGCGATCGTCGATCGCGGCGATGTCGTGGTCGCCGTCGGCACTGGCGGCACGTCGCCGGTGGTGGCGCGGCGCGTGCGCGAGAAGATCGAGGCGCTGCTGCCGGCGCGCATCGGCGAGCTCGCCGAGTTCATCGGCGGCTTCCGCAAATCCATCAACGAACGTATTGCCGAGTTTCCGCTGCGCCGCCGCTTCTGGGAGCGCGTCATCGACGGCCCGATCGGTGCCGCCGTATTGGCCGGCCGCAAAGGCGAGGCGGACGCAGCGCTCAAGGCGATTTCAGATCCATCCGCGTTCGCGCGGGCCGACAAGCCGGAAGGATCCGTCGCGCTGGTCGGCGCCGGGCCTGGCGATCCGGATTTGCTCACCATCAAGGCGTTGCGCGCGCTCCAGGATGCCGACATCGTCTTCCATGACGAGCTGGTCTCGCCTGAAATTCTCGACCGCATCCGCCGTGACACCACGCGCGTGCCGGTCGGCCGCCGCGTCGGCAAGCCCGGCATCGGGCAGGACGCCATCAACAAGCGCATGATCGAGGCCGCGCAATCCGGCCAGCGTGTGGTGCGGCTGAAGGGCGGCGATCCCTTCGTGTTCGGCCGCGGCGGCGAAGAAGTCGAAGCACTTCGTGCCGCCGGCCTTGCCTATTCGATCGTTCCCGGCATCACCGCAGGTCTCGGCGGCGCCGCCGATTTCGAGGTGCCGCTCACCTATCGTCACGAAGCAACGCGCATCACCTTCCTCACCGCGCACAAGGCGCGCGACGCAGAAGTCGTGGACTGGTCGACGCTGACCGACGCCAGGATGACCGTCGTGGTCTACATGGGCATGACGGCTGCGCCGGCCATACGCGCCGGCCTCTTGGCCGCCGGCCGTTCGCCGGAGACGCCGGTCGGCGTATTCGCCCGCGTCACGCGTCCCGATGCGCAAGGCGAGATCGGCACGCTGCGCGATCTGCCCGAACTGGTCCGCCGGACCAACGGCGGTCCCGCCATTCTCATCATCGGCGATGTGGTCCGGCATGCCGGCTCGCTTCGCCGCCAAACCCCAAAGCAAATCATCTCTGACCTATTGGATGCAGCCGAATGACCTCCCCGCTTGAACAGAAGAAGATCAAGATCGCCGGCCCCTCGGTCGTGACCGCCAACCGCACCTGGGACGGCATCGTGGTTTACCGCACCGCCGCCAAGAGCTGGTCCGCGGACCTGTCGGAAGCCGCGATCGTGCGCAACTCCGACGAGGCGAAGGCGTTGCTTGCGGAATCCGTTGCCGATGACGTCGGCGCGATCGGCCCCTATATCGCGCCGGTACAGGTCGGTGCAGACGGCAAGGTCGAACCCGGAAATCTGCGCGAACAGATCCGCCGCACCGGCGTGACCATCGGACAGCCGGTTCAGGTTTAAGGCGCTTTCTTATGTATGCTTACGATGAAATCGACCGCACGCTCGTCAACGAGCGCGTCTCGGAATTCCGCGACCAGGTGAAGCGCCGCCTCTCCGGCGAGCTCACCGAGGACGAGTTCAAGATCCTGCGGCTGCAGAACGGCGTCTATCTGCAACTGCACGCCTATATGTTCCGCGTCGCGATCCCCTACGGGACGCTGGCGTCGAACCAGCTGCGGGCGCTCGCCCACGTCGCGCGCAAATACGACCGTGGCTACGGCCATTTCACGACGCGGCAGAACATCCAGTTCAACTGGATCAAGCTCGCCGAATTGCCGGATGCGCTGGCCGATCTCGCCGAGGTCGGCATCCATGCGATGCAGACCTCCGGCAACAACATGCGCAACGTCACCTCGGATCAGTGGGCCGGCGTCGCGCCCGGCGAGATCGAGGATCCCCGCATCTGGTCGGAGCTGATCCGCCAGCACACCACGTTGCATCCGGAATTCTCGTTCCTGCCGCGCAAGTTCAAGATCGCGATCACCGCGTCGGACCACGACCGGGCCGCGATCAAGATCCACGACATCGGGCTGAAGCTGATCAAGAACGAGAAGGGCGAGACCGGCTTTGAGGTGCTGGTCGGTGGCGGGCTCGGACGCACGCCGTTCATCGGCAAGACCATCAAGCATTTCGTCCACGGCCGCGACATTCTCAGCTACATCGAGGCGATTCTGCGCGTCTACAACCAGTACGGCCGCCGCGACAACATCTACAAGGCGCGCATCAAGATCCTGGTGCACGAGCTCGGCATCGAGAAGTTCTCGCGCGAGGTCGAGGAGGAGTGGCAGCACATCCGCAACTCCTCGCTCCAGATCGACGACGAGGTGGTCGAGGACATCCGCTCGCGCTTCACCTATCCTGCCTACGAGAAGCTGCCGCACATGCCGGACGAGCTGCGCCAGGCCGCGGCCGATCCCGATTTCGAGGCATGGCGCAAGAACTCGGTGGCCCCGCACAAGGCCCAGGGCTATTCCATCGTCACGATCTCGCTGAAGCCGATCGGCGCGCCTCCGGGCGATGCCACCGCCGAGCAGATGGATGCGCTCGCCGATCTCGCCGACGAATACTCCTTCGGTGAGATCCGCGTCGGCCACGAGCAGAACCTCGCTCTGCCGCATGTCGCCAAGCGTGACTTGCCGGCGCTGTGGAAGGCGCTCGACAAGCTCGGGCTGGCGACGCCGAACGTCAATCTGATCACTGACATCATCGCCTGCCCGGGTCTCGACTATTGCTCGCTGGCCAATGCGCGCTCGATCCCGATCGCGCAGGAACTGACGCGGCGCTTCGCCAATCATGAGCTGGCCAATCTGATCGGCCGGTTGCACATCAACATCTCCGGCTGCATCAACGCCTGCGGCCATCACCATGTCGGTCATATCGGCATTCTCGGCGTCGAGAAGAACGGCGAGGAGGTCTACCAGATCACCATCGGCGGGCGCGCCGACGAGAGTGCCGCACTCGGCAATCTGATCGGCCCCGGCGTCAAGTTCGACGAGGTCGCCGACGTCGTCGAGGACATCGTGGAAGCCTATCTGGCGCTGCGCGAGCGGCCCGAAGAGCTGTTCATGGACACGGTAAAACGCCTCGGCGTCGAACCCTTCAAGGAGCGCGTTTATGCCACTCGTTAACGGCGGAAAGATCGCCGACGACAGCTTCGTCAAGCTCGCCGTCGACACGCCGCTGCCCGAGGGCGGCGACATTCTGGTGCCGGCCGAGCGTTTCGTTGGCGAGGCGGATGCGTTGCTCAAGCGGACCGGCAAGGTCGGTGTGATCTGGCCGAACAATCGCGACATCGCCGAGCTGGTGCCCTATCTCGGCAAGATTGCCGTCGTCGCGCTGGTGTTCCCAACCTTCCGCGACGGACGCGCCTACAGCCAGGCGCGGCTGCTGCGCGAGCGTTACAATTACCGCGGCGAGTTGCGTGCGACGGGCCAGATCCTGCGGGACCAGTTCGTGTTCATGCTGCGCGCTGGCTTCGATTCCTTCGACGTCAAGAAGCAGGCCGACGCGGAAGCGTTCATGCAGACCGCGAAGCGCTATTCGGTCTTCTACCAGCCCACCGGCGATGGCCGCATCACGGCGCTGCACCGGCGCATGCAGCTGCGTCATTCCGAGGGTGTCGGCACGTGAACGCAATCGCGTCTCCAATTTCGGCAATCTCCGCCTCGGCGCTGCCCTCGGCGGAGGACCTCGATCGCGCCTTGCGCGATGCCTCGCCCGCCGAAATCATCGCCGCTGCGCTGAAGACGGTCGGGCGCGACAAGCTTGCGCTGGTGTCGTCCTTCGGTACGGAATCGGCGACGCTGCTCAAGGTGATGGCGGATGTCGATCCGGCGATCCCGGTGATCTTCCTCGACACCGGCTGGCTGTTCGAGGAGACGCTGGCCTATCGTGATACGCTGATCGCGACGCTGGGCCTGAAGGACGTCCGCTCGATCAAGCCTGCCGAGGAGACGCTGTCGCGCGGAGATCCCGACCGCGACCTCTGGTTTTCCGATCCCGACGCTTGCTGCCGTATCCGCAAGGTCGAGCCGCTGGCGCGGGCGCTGAAACCGTTCGATGCATGGCTCAACGGCCGCAAGCGCTTCCAGGGCAACTCGCGCGCCGACATCCCGGTGGTCGAGGACGACGGTACGCGGTTGAAGTTCAATCCCTTCGCCAATGTCTCGCGGGAGGAACTCGAGGCGATTTTCGCCCGCGCCAAATTGCCGCGTCATCCCCTGGTCGCGTCGGGATTTCTATCGGTTGGGTGTATGCCTTGCACGAGCAGAACGGCCGAAGGCGAGGATGAGCGTGCCGGTCGCTGGCGTGGCCGGGCCAAGACGGAATGCGGCATCCACACGATGAAGACTTCGTAGCAAAGTTACGCTGCCCGGCTACGAACAAGAAAATCCGGTTCCGTTGACTTAAGCGCGTTTCGCCCCGAGTTATGCCTGCCATCGATGACGCCGACGTCATTGATGTGAATGGAGATGGACATGATGCGTCGTATCGTTCCGCTCGCGGCAGGACTGCTCGTGACAGGCTTGTTGGCAAGCGCGGCTCTTGCCGCTGACATCACTCTGCTGAACGTCTCGTACGATCCGACGCGCGAGCTCTATGTCGAGTTCAACAAGGCGTTCGCGAGTGCCTATCAGAAGGAAACCGGCAAGAGCGTCGAGATCAAGCAGTCGCATGGGGGCAGCGGTTCGCAGGCGCGCGCCGTGATCGACGGATTGCAGGCCGACGTGGTGACGCTTGCGCTCGCCTACGACATCGACGCCATCGCGGGCAAAGGCCTCACGACGGCCGACTGGCAGAAACGGTTGCCGCAAAACTCGTCGCCCTATACCTCGACCATTGTGTTCCTGGTCCGCAAGGGCAATCCCAAGGCCATCAAGGACTGGGACGATCTGCTCAAGCTCGGCGTCGCCGTGATCACGCCGAACCCGAAGACGTCAGGCGGCGCGCGCTGGAATTATCTGGCCGCCTGGGGCTTTGCGCAGAAGAAATACGGCTCGGCGGACAAGGCCAAGGATTTCATCGGAAAGCTCTATCAGCAGGTGCCGGTGCTCGACACCGGTGCGCGCGGCGCGACCGTGACCTTCGTCGAGCGCGGCGTCGGCGACGTGCTGCTCGCCTGGGAAAACGAGGCGTACCTGGCGCTCAAGGAATTCGGTCCGGAGAAATTCGAGATCGTGGCGCCGCCGCTCTCGATCTTGGCGGAACCGCCGGTGACGATCGTCGATAAGGTTGCCGATAAAAAAGGCACCCGTAGTGTCGCCGATGCCTACCTGCAATATTGGTACACCAAGGAAGGTCAGGAAATCGCGGCGCGCAACTTCTATCGTCCGCGCGATCCCGAGATCGCCAAAAAACATGAAAACTCCTTCGCGAAGGTCGAGCTGTTCACGATCGACGAACTTTTCGGCGGCTGGACCAAGGCGCAGAGGGAACATTTTGCCGACGGCGGCGTCTTCGATCAGATCTACAAGAACTGATCGGGCGCTGTCGGCGGGGCTTAAACAGGGGGCCTGGTGAGCGCAATCGCAGCACGACGCCGGACATTGCCGGGCTTCGGTCTCACCATGGGGCTGACGCTATCCTGGCTGTCGATCATCATCCTGATTCCGCTCGCCGGCCTGTTCCTGAAATCGGTCGAGCTGAGTCCCGAGCAGTTTTGGAACATCCTCTCCAGCCGCCGCACCCTGAATGCGTTGCGCGTGTCCTTCGGACTCGCCTTCGCAGCCGCCTGCGTCAATCTGGTGATGGGCAGCATCATCGTCTGGGCGCTGGTGCGCTACCGCTTCCCCGGTCGGCGGCTGTTCGATGCCATCGTCGACGTGCCGTTCGCGCTACCTACGGCGGTTGCCGGCGTCGCGCTGACCGCGTTGTTCGCCGAGAAGGGCTGGCTCGGCGCGCCGCTTGCGGCGGCCGGCATCAAGGTGGCGTTCACGCCGGTCGGCATCTTCGTCGCCATGATCTTCATCGGTATCCCGTTCGTGGTGCGCACGGTGCAGCCGGTGCTCCAGGATCTCGACCCAGAGATCGAGGAGGCCGCGGGCAGCCTTGGCGCGAGCCGCTGGCAGACCATCATTCGCGTGATCCTGCCCTCGCTCGGTCCGGCGCTGCTCACCGGACTCGCGCTCGCCTTCGCGCGTGCGGTCGGCGAATACGGCTCGGTGATCTTCATCGCCGGCAATCTGCCCAACGTCTCCGAGATCGCGCCGCTGCTGATCGTGATCCGGCTCTCCGAATTCCGCTATGCCGATGCGACCGCCATCGCGGTTGTCATGCTGGTCGTGTCCTTCGTCATTATCTTCGCGGTCAACCGGCTCCAGCGCTGGGCGCAGAGCCGGATTCCGGTGCGGTGAGGACGGGGCCATGACGATGCAGATCGCAGATTCCGTCCCACTCCCGGCCTCCGACGCCAAGGCACGCGCGTACGCAGCCGCCGCGCGGAACAACCTTCGCACCGAACCGCGCGCGGTCCGCATCGTCATCATCGCGCTGGCGATGACCTTTCTATCAGTCTTCGTCGTGTTGCCGCTGGTCGTGGTGTTCGCGCAGGCCTTCTCGAAGGGAATTGGCGCTTATTTCGCCGCGCTGACCGACCCGGAGGCGCTGTCCGCGATCAAGTTGACGCTGTTGGTTGCTGCAATTTCCGTCGGCCTCAATCTCGTCTTCGGCCTGGTCGCGGCTTGGGCGATTGCAAAATTCGAATTCTCGGGCAAGACCTTCCTGATCACGCTGATCGATTTGCCGTTCTCGGTCAGCCCGGTGATTTCGGGCCTCGTCTTCGTGCTGCTGTTCGGCGCGCAGGGCTATTTCGGCGGCTGGCTGCGCGATCACGACATCCAGATCCTGTTCGCGGTGTCGGGCATCGCGCTTGCGACCACCTTCGTGACCTTCCCCTTCGTGGCGCGGGCGTTGATCCCGCTGATGCAGGAGCAGGGCACGCAGGAGGAGGAGGCCGCGATCTCGCTCGGCGCCTCGGGCCTGCAGACCTTCTTCCGCGTCACGCTGCCCAATATCAAATGGGGCGTGCTGTACGGCGTCCTGCTCTGCAACGCGCGCGCGATGGGCGAGTTTGGCGCGGTCTCCGTCGTTTCCGGCCATATCCGCGGCGAGACCAACACGATGCCGCTCCTGGTCGAGATTCTCTACAATGAATATCAGTTCGTCGCGGCGTTCGCGATCGCCTCGCTGCTCGCGATGCTGGCGCTGATCACGCTGGTCGCGAAAACCGTTCTCGAAAATCATCTCGACGAAGGACATGACGCAAGTGAGCATTGAAGTCAGGAATCTCGTCAAGAAGTTCGGCAGCTTCAAAGCTCTCGACGGCGTCGACCTCAAGGTCAATGACGGCGAGCTGCTCGCGCTGCTCGGTCCGTCTGGCTCCGGCAAGACCACGCTGCTGCGGATCATCGCGGGGCTGGACTGGCCCGATTCCGGGGAGGTATCTTTCAACGGCGAGGACGCGCTGGCGCAGGGCGCGCGCGAGCGGCACGTCGGATTCGTATTCCAGCACTACGCGCTGTTCCGCCACATGACGGTGTTCGAGAACGTCGCCTTTGGCCTCCGCGTGCAGCCGCGCGCGATCCGCAAGGACGAAGCGACCATCCGTGCGCGCGTCAAGGAGCTACTCGATCTCGTGCAGCTCGATTGGCTCGCCGACCGCTACCCGAGCCAGCTCTCCGGCGGCCAGCGCCAGCGCATCGCGCTGGCCCGCGCGCTCGCGATCGAGCCACGTATCCTGCTGCTCGACGAACCCTTCGGTGCGCTTGATGCCAAGGTGCGCAAGGAGCTGCGTAAATGGCTGCGCTCGCTGCACCACGAGATCAACGTCACCTCGATCTTCGTCACCCATGACCAGGAGGAGGCGCTCGAAGTCGCCAACCGCGTCGTGGTGATGGACAAGGGCAAGATCGAGCAGATCGGCTCGCCCGATGACGTCTATGAGAGCCCGGCGACCGCCTTCGTCCACAGCTTCATCGGCGAATCCATCGAGCTTCCGGTCCTGATCGCCGACGGCGTCATCAGGCTTGGCGACCGGCCGCTTCAGCTCGCGGCAGATGGGCTTGCGCCTGGCGCGTCAAGACTGTTCGTGCGGCGGCACGACATGCTCGTTGGCCCGCCCGGCAGCGGTGCCTTCGAGGGCGCCGTGCAGCACGTCCGGAATTTCGGTCCCGTGCAGCGGGCCGAGGTGGCATTATCAGGCGGAGAGACCATCGAGATCGACGCTCCGCGGGACAGGGAACTGCGCGCCGGCGACACGATCGGCCTGGAGCCCCGCCGCTACCGGATATTTGGGGGCGCCTGAGCGGGGTCAACCGGTCAATTTTTCCTCAATATTCACCTTTCAGCCACGGTTGGTATGCAACAACGGCGCCTGATTTGGGGGCTCCTGTTCATGCGCGTCGCGGCCGCGATATCAATCCTTTTGCTGCTCGCCGGCTGCGCCGGCAACGAAGCATCGGTCCAGCAGCCCTCGATGTATGCCGATATGGCTGTCCCGGGCGCAAAGCTCGACGCGCAGGCCGCAGCGATCATGATCTCGCAATACCGCCAGAACAACGGGCTCGGCACCCTCGTGATCGACCCCGAACTGATGCGGCTCGCCGAATCTCAGTCCCAGGCCATGGCTGCCGCCAACAAGATGGACCATGACGTCCGCGCGCCGCTGGCCAAGCGCCTCAGCGCCGGCGGCTATCCGGCGACCGTTGCGGTCGAGAACGTCTCGGCCGGCTATCATACGCTGGCGGAAGCGTTTTCCGGCTGGCGCGACTCGCCCCCGCACCGCGCGAACATGCTCAAGAGCGGTGTCACAAAATTGGGCATTGCGGCGGGCTATGCTCCCGGCACCAAATACAAGGTGTTCTGGACCATGATCCTGGCCTCGACGGACTCCCGATAAGCCAGACTTGATCACGGGATGCATTGACGCCGCGGCAGACTGTCGCCACGGTCGCTCGCCATCTGCTACTGTTCCCGCATGACCGATCATAGCCCGGAAGTCGCAACTATCCCCGCGAACGCGCAACGTGTCCTGGTCCTCCAGGGCGGCGGCGCGCTCGGCTCCTATCAGGCCGGCGCCTATCAGTCGCTCTGCCATGCCGGCTTCGAGCCGGACTGGGTCGCCGGCATCTCGATCGGCGCGGTCAACGCCGCGATCATCGCCGGTAACGAAGGGCAGACGCGCGTCAAGCGGCTCAAGGAATTCTGGGAGATGGTCTCCGCGCCGGTGCCGTGGAAGCCGATCGGCAAAAGCGAGCACAGCCGCGAACTGTTCAATTCGACCAGCGCCGCATTGATCGCGACCTTCGGCGTGCCCGGCTTCTTCGTTCCGCGCATGCCGCCCGCGCCGCTCTGGCCGCCCGGCAGCCCCCAGGCCGAGAGCTATTACGATACTGCACCCCTGAAGAAGACGTTGGAGCGTCTGGTCGATTTCGACCGCATCAACGATCTGAAGACGCGGCTGTCGGTCGGTGCAGTCGGCGTTACCTCCGGCAACTTCAAATATTTCGACAATTTCGAGTTCAGGAAGCTCGGCAAGAAAATCGGACCCGAGCACATCATGGCCTCCGGCGCGCTGCCGCCCGGCTTTCCGTCCATCGTGATCGACGGCGAGCATTATTGGGACGGCGGCATTGCCTCCAACACGCCGCTCGACTACGTGCTGGACGCCGAGACCGACCGCGATCTCCTGATCTTCCAGATCGACCTGTTCAGCGCCCGCGGCGATCTGCCGACCTCGCTACTCGAGGCGACCGAGCGCGAGAAGGACATCCGCTTCTCGAGCCGCACGCGGATGAACACCGACAAGAACAAGCAGGTGCACAACGCCCGCAGGGCCGTGCGCGACCTGATTTCCAAATTGCCCGATTATCTCAAGAACGACCCTTCCGTGGAATTCCTTGCCAAGGTATCGCGCGAAAGCACCGTGACTGTGGTGCACCTGATCTACCGCAGCAAGAACTACGAATCCTCGTCCAAGGATTACGATTTCTCGCATGTCGCCATGGTCGAGCATTGGGAAGCCGGCGTGCGTGACGTGCATCTGTCGATGCGCCACAAGGATTGGCTCGAGCGGCCGCAATCCGGCGAGACCATGGTGACCTACGATCTCACGGGGGACGTCACTGCGCCCCCGCCAAGAAGGAGCGAATAATATGGGTAGTCTGTCAGGCAAGAACGCCGTCGTGACCGGGTCGACCAGCGGCATCGGACTTGCCTATGCGCGCGCCTTCGCCGCCGCCGGCGCCAATGTCGTCATCAACGGGTTCGGCTCGCCGGAGGACATCGAGAAGGAGCGCGCCAAGATCGAGTCCGATTTCGGCGTGAAGGCGGTCTATTCGCCGGCCGACATGACCAAGCCGGCCGAGATCGCCGGGATGGTCGCGCTCGGCGAGAAGAGCTTTGGTTCGGTCGATATTCTCGTCAACAATGCGGGCATCCAGTTCGTCTCGCCGATCGAGGAATTCCCGCCGGAGAAATGGGATCAGATCATCGCGATCAACCTGTCCTCGGCGTTCCATGCCATTCGCGCCGCCGTCCCGGGCATGAAGAAGAAGGGCTGGGGCCGCATCATCAATACCGCTTCCGCGCATTCGCTGGTCGCCTCGCCCTTCAAGTCGGCCTATGTCTCGGCCAAGCACGGCATCGCCGGCCTGACCAAGACCGTGGCGCTCGAGGTCGCGACCAGCAAGATCACCTGCAACTGCATCAGCCCCGGCTATGTCTGGACGCCGCTGGTGGAGAAGCAGATCCCCGACACCATGAAGGCCCGTAACCTCACGCGCGACCAGGTCATCAACGACGTGCTGCTCGACGCGCAGCCGACCAAGGAGTTCGTCACCTCCGAGCAGGTCGCAGCCCTCGCGCTGTTCCTGTGCGGCGACGATGCCGCGCAGATCACCGGCACGAATCTGTCGATCGACGGCGGCTGGACCGCGGAGTAGACCGCGATCGCTGGCGAATGGCGGAAGCCGAGCTCCGCCATTTTCGTTCAGTGCGTCCAGGCCAGCGCCGTCTCGAATGCCGAGGACAGGTGCAGCTCCGCGAACATGATCTTGCCGGCGACCACGAACAGCACGCTGGCGAGTGTGAGGCGCAGCACCGTCTCGGGCACGCGCGTCGCGCTAAAGCTGCCGACGACGATGCCGGGCAGCGAGCCCAACAGCAGCACGCCCATCAGCGCCCAATCCACGTCGCCAAGCGCCCAGTGCCCCATTCCGGCGATCAGCGTCAGCGGGACCGCATGGGCGATGTCGGACCCGACGATGGTCGCCACCGGCAGGCGCGGATAGAGCAGCAGCAGAACGGTGACGCCGACCGCGCCGGCGCCGACCGATGAAATCGAGACCAGCACACCGAGCACGATCCCGGTGACGACCGTCGCGATCGCCGTGGCGCGGTCATCGACCTGCTCCAGGCGCCGGCGATAGCGCTCCATGATCGATCTGCGGAAGATCAGCGAGGTCGCTGTCAGCAGCAGCGCGAAGCAGAGCACGAGGTTGACGAGATTGCGCTCGGAATCGCTCTTGAGGTCGAGCTTCCAGAGCACCAGCAGCGTCAGCGCGCTCGCCGGAAGGCTGCCGCAGGCGAGCCGCAGCACCGCCGGCCAGTGCACGCTGCGCGACCAGCCATGCACCACGCTGCCGCCGGTCTTGGTGGCGGCAGCATAGAGCAGGTCGGTGCCGACCGCGGTCGATGGATGAATCCCGAACAGGAGGATCAGCAGCGGCGTCATCAGCGAACCGCCGCCGACGCCGGTCATCCCGACCAGCAGGCCGACGCCGAAACCAGAGGCGACGTAGAGTGGATCGATCATGTCCAGGGAATCTTAGGTTTATCTCGTCAGTTGGGCAATACGACGTAGAATAAACTTTCCCTGCGGTGCAACCGCTTGGGCCAAAAAATCGTGCTGTGCCCTTGGCAATAAATAGGTGTTTCGCGTTGTTCCCGGGCATGCTTCGAAGCAGCCGTTCCCCGAGAGCAGCACGCGAAGGCAGTCGGAAGTCTATTTCCCAAACGCCAGCACGTGCAGGCCGAGCCGCTGTCGCACGATCCAGAACAGCAGCACCGTCTCGAAACTGAGCGAGATCGAGGTCGCGGCCGCCGCGCCATGGCCGCCGAAGCGCGGCACCAACGCGATGCAGAGCACCAGGTTCATCGCAAAGGCCAGCGCATAGGCCAGCGCGCAGATCTTCTGCTGGCCGAGCATGTTGAGCAGCCGTTCGACCGGGCCGATCGCGGCACGGACCACGAGGCCAATCGCGGCGACGAACATGATGTCGTAGCCGATCACGAATTGCGGCCCGAACAGCCAGAGCAGGGGCTTGCCGAGCGCGAGCAGCACGATGGTCGCCGCCAGCGACGGCCAGAACGTCCAGTTGATGGCATGCGCCACGTAAGCCGACAGCCGCGCCTTGTCGCCAGCCGCGTTGTATTCGGCGAAGCGATGCGCGGTCGTCGCCGACATCGCGTAGTGGATGAAGGAGACCAGCGCCAGCGTCTTCACCACGGCGAAATAGACGCCGACCTCGTCGGAGGGGCGGAATTGCTGAAGCACCAGCACGTCGGTATAGGACAGCAGCAAATAGAAGCTTTCGACCAGCAGGATCGGCAGCGACACGGCGAGCCAGCCGCCGACGTCGTAGGCCTTGGGGCCCGCCTCGATGTGATCGGCGAGCTTGCGGTTCAGCACCACCATCTGCCCGGTCATCGCGATCCACACCGCGCCTGCGCTCGCGATCATCGCGGCAACCGCGCCGAGATGATAGCCGAGCAGGAAGGCGCAAGCCGTGATGCCGATGATTAGTGTCTGGCGGATGATGAATTGCGGCATCAGGCCGAGTTGCATCCAGTCATGCGAACGGGCGATGCCGTCCTGGGTGTTGGCGACGACGAAAGCGGGCAGCGTCATGCAGCCGATGTAGAGCGGCAGCACTTCGGCGGGATCGATCCAGGGCGAGAGCAATTTGACGATGCCCGCGAGGCCGAGCGAGACCAGCGTGGAGGCGCAAAAGGTCAGCCAGCGGCTGCCCGAGAGAAAGCCGCGCAGCAGCGCATGCTCGCCACGGCTGCGGTATTCCGGAATGATCTTTTGCGCGGAGGCCGAGATGCCAAAGTCCATCATGCTGCCGAGCAGCAGCACCCAGGTCCAGACATAGACATAGACGCCGTAGTCCGACGTCCCCATCCAGCGCGCGAGCAGGACCTGCGAGAAATATGCAAGGCCGGCGCTGATCACGCGGATGAGGAAGATGGTGCCTGCCAGCCGCCGCGTCAGCGACGCTTCGCTCGACCCGCCCGTCAATTTGTCGCGCAGCCGCGCGATGAGGCCGGCAGGTCCGGTCGTTGCGGGTTCTGCATCCATCACGGCCAATTCGAAGGATCCCCGAGGCGCACACGAATGCTGCGGCAGACTTGCCGCAGTAGCCCTGGGGATTAGCAACCATTCGTTAAGATTCGGTTGGATCAAAGATGTCGTCCGGGCGAACGCCAGGACGACCACTCACTCCAGATTGGTATTGAACTCGTACGACTTCTCCGGTCCGACCAGCGTGAACTTCAGCGCTGCGCCGCCGGGCTGGGCGCCCGGCGGCAGGCCGTCGAGTTCGAAAGAAAATCGCTTCACGCCCGGTGGGCTGGGCTCGACCGGCGCCGGGATGGGCAGCGCCCAATCGGGCGTCGGACCTTCCACGAACAGACTGACGGTGCGCGCATCCGGAACGACCACGTCGACCACCACATTCTTGGGCCCATCACGCTTCACGTCGCGGATGGTGAGCGGATTGGGATCGCCGATGGCGGCAGGTTTGGGCACGGTGTCGAGCGCTGCACGCAAATTGGCGTCCTCGGTCGAGGCGACGCTGTTGAAGCCAAGCTCGGCGCGGGCCTCGACGGGAATGCAAAGCTTTTCGCACACCGCATAATTGATCTCGGCGCGCAACGTCACCGGCTTGTCGGCCGCCTTGGCGATGATGCGCAGGGGCAGCACGATCTGGTCGTGATAGCCGATCGAATGGCCGCCCGCGCCGTCGTCGAATTTCTGCGGGGCCGGCCACATCACCGTCACCGCTTCGACATTGTCGGACTTCGAGAAATCGAAGCGCGGCGGAACGCCGGAATCGCCCGGCATGCGCCAATAGGTTTTCCAGCCGGGCTGGATCTGGAAGGCGATACCGCCGAGCAGGACGGCGCCGCTGCGCGATCCTGCCAGCAACCGCACCGCGGAATGTCCGTCGCGCTGCCACGGCGATGCGTCGTCGGCATGGGCCGCAAGCGCCAGCGAGGACGCGAGCAGGGTTGTCGCGACGCCAATCGCCGCACGCCGGGGAACTCTTGTCAGCATGGTACGTCTTTACAGGGTCGCCCGGCGGCAAACCATTGAATTGCTTGTGATGGATGCACTTGAATCAAGTCCCTGAAAGCCTTGATTTGACAGCGGCCCGGCCCGACATCAGGATAGGAATTGAAACCGGAGTGCTTCACCGATGGCTCCCACAGGCAAGAGGACGGGCGAAAGCACCCGCAAGCCAGCCCCCGCGCTCCCGAGTTCGGCGGGCTACCTCGACGGCCAGCTGTTGATCGCCATGCCCGTGATGGGCGACGAGCGCTTCGAGCGCTCGGTGATCTATCTCTGCGCCCACTCCGCCGAAGGCGCGATGGGCATCATCGTCAACCATCCGGCCGGCAGCATCGACTTCCCCGAGCTGTTGCAGCAGCTCGGCATCATCAACAAGGGCGAGCACATCAAGCTGCCGGAGAATGCCGAAAGCATGAAGGTGCTGCGCGGCGGTCCGGTCGATACCGGCCGCGGCTTCGTGCTGCATTCCAGCGATTTCTACATCGAGAATGCGACGCTCCGGATCGACGACGGCGTCTGCCTCACCGCGACCGTCGACATCCTGCGCGCGATCGCCAACGGCTCCGGCCCCAAGCACGCCATCCTGGCGCTCGGCTATGCCGGCTGGGCGCCGGGCCAGCTCGAGACCGAGATCCAGAGCAATGGCTGGCTGCATTGCGACGCGGATTCGGATTTGATCTTCGGCGACGACGTCGACGAAAAATACGGACGCGCGCTGCGTAAGATCGGCATCGATCCTGGCATGCTCTCGAACGAGGCGGGGCACGCGTAGCGCCTCAGTGTCGTCCTGGCGAAGGTCAGGACCCATTACCCCAGGCTGCAATTGTTGAAGCAGGCTGGCAACCACCAGCCTTCGCCGAACTGGACATCGGTGGTAATGGGTCCTGGATCGGCGCTGCTTCGCTCGCTGGTCCAGGACGACTGGAGAACTACTCCGCCGCCTGCTGCTGCACCGTTGGCTCCGTGCCCGCCACCGTCGCGCGGCGCATGTCACGGGGCTGCGACTGGTCGTAGCGGCGGACGCGGTGCATGGTCTGGCGGTTGTCCCACATCACGAGGTCATGCAGCTTCCATTTGTGGACGTAGACGAACTCGCTTTGTGTGGCGTGCTCGTTGAGATCGCGCAGCAGCAGCCTTCCCTCGGGGACGCTCATGCCGACAATCTTGCCGGCATGCGATGAGAGATAGAGCGACTTGCGGCGATGGACCGGGTGGGTGCGCACGAGACGTTGCATCACCGGCTTGAACATCTCCTTCTCCTCGTCGGTGTATTCTGTGAAGCCCAGCGATCCCCGCGAATACATCAGCGAGTGCTCGCAGACGAGATCCTCGATCTCCGCCTTGGTCTCGTCGTCGAGCGCGTCATAGGCCGCCCGCATGTCGGCGAATTCGGTATTGCCGCCCTTCGGGTTGAGCACGCGGGCCGACAGCAGCGAGAATTTTGCCGGGATAGGGCGGAACGAGCTGTCGGAATGCCACAAGCAATTGCCGAGGTTGAACAGGTGCGCGCGGCTGTCCTTTGCCAGCGGCTTGCCGTCCTTGCCGAGATTGGAAACGTCGTTCAGGCCCGATTGGAGCCGGTAGTCCTTCTCCTTCGTGACCGTGCCGCCGCGCGCGTCCTCGCGCTGGCCGAAGTTTAGCGCAAAGGCCATCTGCTGTTCGTCGGTGATGTCCTGGTCGTGGAACACCAGCACTGCATATTTGTCCATGGCGGCTTCGATCTCGCGCGCCTCGGCCTCGGTGAGAGGTTGCCGCAGGTCGAGGCCCGAGACCTCGCCGACAAAATGTTTGTGAAGCTGCCGGATGGCGATCGTCATGACGTTTCTCCCGCGAACCGCGAGCGGTTGGTCCCGCTCTGTCGAGGAAAAAGTTACTCCCGTAACAAGCGATGTCAACGCTGGGCGCGCATAGCTGCCCGTAGCCCGGATGGAGCGAAGCGTAATCCGGGGAGTCTTCCTGCGATGTGAGAACCCCGGATTGCGCTGCGCTCCATCCAGGCTACGCACCTTTGGTGCCGCTTACGCGTTGCGCGCCATCAGGCCGCCGTCGACAGGGATGACCGCGCCGGTGAGGAAGGACGCTGCCGGCAGGCACAGGCTCAGCGTCATGTGCGCGACCTCTTCCGGATCACCGTAGCGGCCGAGTGCCGTGCGGCGCTTGGCGTAGATGGTCTTGTGCTCTTCCGAGATCCGGTCGGTGATGGCGGTGCGGATCGGCCCCGGGCAAATGCAGTTGACGGTGATGCCCTCGCGGCCAAGCTCCACCGCGAGCGAGCGGGTGAGGCTGGCGACGCCGCCCTTCGCCGCCGAATAGGGGCCGTGCAATGCGGTGGCGCCGAGCGCCTCGGTCGAGGCGATGTTGACGATGCGCGGGCTCTTCGACTTGCGCAAGTGAGGCAGCGCGGCGCGGATGATGCGCGGATGCGCCGTCAGCATCACCGCGAGGCCCTTGGCCCAGGCTTCCTCATAGGCGTCGTCGTCGATCGCGACGCGCACGGAGATGCCGGCATTGTTGACGATGATGTCGAGTCCACCGAAATGTGCAGCGACGTCGCCGACCACGCGCTTGATCTTATCGCCGTCGGCAACGTCGAGCTTCCAGGCTTTCGCGGCGCCGCCGCTTGCCACGATCTCCTTCGCGACGGCCAGCGCGCCCTGCTCGTCATAATCGGTGACGGCAACGTTCGCGCCCTCAGTGGCAAACACGCGCGCCGTCGCGCGTCCCATGCCGCTGGCCGCGCCGGTAACGAGAACGGTCAGGCCCTTCACGGACCGGCTGAGTTGTTTGAAATCGGCCATGCTGTTTCCTCTGAGCCCTGCTTGTTCTTGTTGTGATTGACAAGGCTGTCATCGATCCGCAGACAGGTCAAACAAGCAAGACAATGAGGGAGGCCAGCGATGACGAACGAGCTCGATTTCTCAGGCAAGCAGGTGCTGGTTGTCGGCGGATCCAGCGGCATCGGCAACGGCATTGCGCAAGCCTTTCGCGTCAGGGGCGCGCAGGTTGCGGTCTGCGGCACGCGTGCTCACGCGAAGGAATATTCGCAAGCTGAAGGCTCGGATCTCACCGGTCTTTCCTATGCGCAGCTCGACGTCGGCAATGCCGGAGCGGTCGAAGCGTTCAAGCCGTCGTTCGATCGGCTCGATATCCTGGTGCTCGCACAGGGCGCGGTGCTCTATCGCCGCGGCGAGTTCGAGATGGCGGGCTTTCGCAAGGTCGTCGAGGTCAATTTGATGAGCCTGATGGCCTGCGCCACGCGCTTCCATCCCATGTTGCGGGACGCGCGGGGATCGCTGATTATGGTGTCCTCGACCGCGGCCTATCATTCCACCATGGGCAATCCCGCTTACAACGCGTCGAAGACCGGCGCGGTCGGACTAACGCGGACGCTGGGCGAGGCCTGGGCCGAAGATGACATCCGCGTCAACGGCATCGCGCCCGGTCTGGTCGACACCAAGATGACGAAGGTGACGACCGACAATCCCAAGCGGCTCGAAGGTGCACTTTCACGCATTCCGCTGCGGCGATTGGGCACCCCGGCTGACATGGCGGGCGCGGCGCTGTTCCTGGCATCGCCGCTGTCGTCCTACATCATCGGCCAGACATTGGTCGTCGACGGCGGGCTGATTCTCTGAGTCCAATTTCAAGTCAGATGGAACTGCGCCGCTCCTGATCGGTTACTTGGGCTGACCCCCGAGGAGGAGCATCATGGATAAGGATCGGATTGTCGGATCGGCCAAGGAATTCGCCGGACGCGCGGAAGGCGCTATCGGAGATTTGGCTAGCGATACGCAGACACAGGCGTCCGGCAAGGCACGCGAAGCCGCCGGCAGTGTGCAGAATCTTTACGGCCAGGCCAAGGATGCCGTACGTGACGCCACGGACACCGCGGCAAGCTATGCCAAGGACGCCTACGACAAGCCGGCCGAAACCTTGCGTGACGGCTCGCAGGCGATTGCCCAGAAGGTGCAGGACAACCCGATGGGCGCGCTGCTGGTCGCCGGCGGCATCGGCTTTGCACTGGCACTGCTGATGGCGCGGCCTTCGCGCCGCCCGCCGCCGCGCTGGCGCTACTAGGCTAAAGCCAACGCGCGATAAGCATCAGGGCCCCGGACGCAGCGCGGCGCGTACGCCGCGTTGCCGAGCCGGGGCCCATTCTTTTTGTGACTGTCGGACGAGCTGGGTCCCGGCTCTGCGCAGCAGCGTTTCCCGCTGCAGCGCGTCCGGGACACGAGAGCTCAGCTTAGAAAATTATCGGAACACTTCCGCCGATCGCCCGACGTTGCCAGGCGGACGCGGGATCGCAGGGTTGGGATTCGGATTGCGCGGCGCCGGCGCCAATTGACGCGGCGGGGGCGGCGGCGAGCCAAAGCCGAAGAAATCGCGCATCGATGGCGCTGCCTGTGCCGGTTGCTGCGGCGCCGGTGGCTTCTTCGGCGCAAGCTTTGGCGGGGCGATCGCCGCGGCCGCACCCGGCGTACCGCCATCGGGTGTCGTCGTGGCGACCGGCGTATCGCCCTTGGCCTGCTCGCGGCCGACTTCGCGGCGCGGCCAGGCATAATCGTCGGCGCGGCCGGCGGGCGCAGCCAGTGGCTCGCCCTTCACCATCGTCTTCGCAGCGAGCGCATCGACGGCGGCAGGACGTGAGCCCGGCCCACCCAGCAATTGATCGGTCGAGATCGAGGCCGCAACCAGCGGCACGATCGGACCGGCCAGCGGCCGCGGCGCGGGCTTGCCGGGTTCGGCACTGGTGTCGGGGGTCGCCGGTTCGCTCGGCAGCGCGATCGGGCCGGAGCGCCCGGCGAGCAGGCGGGTGATCTCGCGCTCGACATAGTGGGCGAGCTTGCGCGCGCCGGGTTTCGTGAAATAGACGCCGTCACCGCTGCGGAGCTGACGGATCTGGCCTTCGAAGTCCGGGCCCTTCTGCAAGAAGCGGCCGGCTTCGTCGACAAAGCCGTCCCAGACGTCGACATAGGTGATGCCGGCCTTGGCCGCGCCTTCGCGATAGAGCGAATCCAGGAACAGCATGTCCGCGGTGCCCTTGGGGCCACGGATGGCGGGCAGGCCGACCCAGAGCACCGGCACGCCCTTGGACTTGAGGACGTTGGCGAGCTCCTCGATCTTCTTGCCGTAGAGCTCGACCCAGCGCTCGTCGCGGAATTCGTAGAGGCCGTTCGGGTTGCGCGCGGTCTTCTCGGGCGCGGCGACCGCCGGTGCGTCAGCGTTGTCGGCATCATCCTGCGGCAGGTCGGCATCGGCCGGCTTGTCATCCGGCTTCGCGGCGGTGTCGCCGGGCTTGGCATCGCCAGGCTTGGCCGGTGGTTTGCCGCGCGCGCCCTTGTCGTTCTTCTTGTCCTTGTCCGTCGCCTTGTCCGATTTATCGGGTGCTGCCGCCTCGCGGATCGCGATGCGGTCGTTGAGGCCGAGCATCACCACGATCACGTCGGGCTTCTCGGTCTCGAGAATGCCTTTCGCAGCAGCGGTCCAGTCCGAGGGCTCGCCCTTGGGCTGGTACTTGATTAGGCCCGACGTGGTCTTGTGCTTGCGGATCACGCCCATGTCGGGCTGCTCGGTGTAGGCGTCCTCCAGGCCGTAGGCGAGCCAGTCAGCCATGGCGTCGCCGATCACCAGCACGTTCCTGTCGGGAATGGTGTCGCGCTTGGCCGGCGCCGGTGCGCGCGAAAAATCCTGGCGCGGCGCTTGCGGCTGTTGCTGCTGGAACGGCGCGAAGAAGTCGCCGCCGAACCATCCGCCGCCTCCGCCTCCGCCGTTGCGCGGCGGCGGCGGAGCCGAGCGCTGCGGCGGGCCGCCGAAGCCGGGGAAGTTGAAGAACTGCGCCGAGGCGGGTCCCGCGACCGACACCAGAATCGCAAGCGCCGTCCCCAGCGCGATCAGCGGGCCGGTCTCGGTCAGCACCTTGAACAGGGACTTCTTCGACATGCGATCTCGGCACGTGCAATAGGGATCAGGACAGGCTCGATATAATAACGGAATCGGGCGCCAAACGGGCAGATTCTCTTTCAGATTCTCTTCAGATCCTTGAGATTCTGGGCCCAGATTCTCGGCCCAGAATTATTGGCCCATACACGGCGAACCGCCGCCCCGGTCAAGACCGCCGGCCAAAATCCCTGTTCAGGGTTACTTTCGGCGCGATTTTACTGCCCCCGCAGCCGATTCAGCGCGTCGGAGGAGGCAAATCCATCCGCGGGGACCCCGATCGAGGCCTGGAAGTTGCGCAGGGCTTCCCGGGTCTGGCCGCCGAACTGGCCGTCGGGGGTGCCCCTGTAGAAGCCGCGCTGGGCCAGCAGCTGCTGGAGTTCCAGCCGCTCGGTCCGGGACAGCTCCCGTTCCTGCCGCGGCCAGGGCTGAACGAACGGCTGGCCGCCGCGGAGGCGATCGGCGAAATGGCCAATCGCCAGCGCATAGGCCTCGGCCGGGTTGTACTTCATGATGACCCGGAAGTTCTGCAGCATCAGGAAGCCGGGCCCTTGGGCACCGGCCGGCGCCAGCAGATAGGCCTTCTCGGCTGGATGCGGGAAGGGCTGGTTGGTCGGGCGCTTGAGGCCGAGCTTCTCCCACTGCGCTACCGTCATCGCCTTGGCGCGGTCGGCCAGCATGTAGTTGAAGCCTTGGGGCACCACGACCTCGTAGCCCCAGGTCTGGCCGGCCTGCCAGCCGTCCTTCTTCAGATTGTTGGCGGTCGACGCAATCAGGTCGGAGGGATTGTCGACGACGTCACGCCGGCCGTCGCCGTCGCCGTCCACGGCAAAGCGCTTGAACGCGGTCGGCATGAACTGGGTCGGGCCGAAGGCGCCGGCCCAGGAGCCGCGCAATTGTTCGGGCCTGAGATCGCCGCGGTTGAGGATCTCCAGCGCGGAGAGGAATTCGTCCTTGAAGTAAGCCTGGCGGCGGCCGATGCAGGCGAGCGTCGCGGTCGATTGCAGCACGCTGCGGTCGCCCATCTGCGTCGAGTAGTTGGACTCGATGCCCCAGATCGAGGCGATGACATAACGATCGACGCCGGTGGCTTTTTCGGTGGCCTCGAACTGCGCCTTGTATTTGGCCAGGACCTCGCGGCCCTTGGCGAGGCGGTTGTCGTTCACGAGGATGTCGAGATAATCCCAAATCGACTTGGTGAACTCGGGCTGCGAATCCATCAGGTCCATGATGCGCAGATCGGGCGCGAGGCCTTCAGTGAAGCGCTGGAAATTTTCCTGCGTGATGTTGCGCCGTGCGGCATCGGGCCACATGCCTGCGACGCAATTGTTGAAGTTACCCGCGGCCTCTCGGATCGCGGCGGCTGTCATCAGCGGATGCCCGGAGGCGCCATCCTCGCCGGTCCAAGGTTGAACTCCCGTTTGAGCGCCGCTGGGCCCGGGCGCTGCTGGCGAAGGCGCCTGGTTCGGGCCGGAGAAAATACCGCCGAACAGATTGGACAAACCGTTCTGAGCCTGCGCGCTGGCGGGAAGTGGGAACAGCAGGGCGGTCGCAATCATCGTCGCACCGGTCACGGACCCGCCCCGTTTTGCCAGCCCTGCCATTGATTGCATCATGTCCACACCTGTCCGGCCAAAATCCGCCATCAGGAGGCCTGGTTACGGTTGCCAACAGCTTAACAAAGGTGAAATTTTGATGGTGGCCTTTTTCTTAACTCTGTGAGGATGAGGCCCCACATCCGCCTTTGTTGGCGGCTGCAAACAAGCTAGCAAGATGCCATTGCTCCCTTCACGTGTTCCTCAGGTATTCGATCAATCCCATGAAAATCCGCAAAGCCGTATTTCCCGTTGCCGGCCTCGGCACCCGCGTCCTGCCCGCCACCAAGGCGATGCCGAAGGAAATGCTGACGATCGTCGACAAGCCGCTGATCCAGTACGTCTATGACGAGGCCCGGGAAGCCGGCATCGAGCACTTCATCTTTGTCACCGGCCGCAACAAAAGTGTCATCGAAGATCATTTCGACCGGATGTTCGAGCTCGATGCGACGCTGGCCGCGCGCGGCAAGAAGACCGAGCAGGACGTTCTGGCGCAGAACCAGCCGGAGGCCGGCGCCGTCAGCTTCACCCGCCAGCAGGCGCCGCTCGGCCTCGGTCACGCGGTCTGGTGCGCACGCGACATCGTCGGCAACGAGCCGTTCGCGGTCGTGCTGCCGGACGAGCTCGTGCTCAATTCGCCCGGCTGCCTGAAGCAGATGATCGACACCGCCAGCAAGCTCGGCGAAAAATCCAATGTCATCGCGGTCGAGGCGGTGCCCGACCATCTGACCCATCAATACGGCATCTGCGGCGTCGGCAAACGCACCGGCAAGATGTTCGAGGTCGACGGCATGGTCGAGAAGCCGGCCAAGGGCACCGCGCCCTCCAACCTCTCGATCACCGGCCGCTACATCCTGCAGCCGGAGATCTTCAAGATCCTGGAGACCCAGGAGCGCGGCGCCGGCGGAGAGATCCAGCTCACCGATGCCATGATCGGCCTCGCCAGATCGCAAAGCTTCTACGGCGTCGAGTTCGAGGGCGAGCGCCATGATTGCGGCTCCAAGCCCGGCTTCCTCCGCGCCAACATCGCCTACGGCCTGAAGCGGCCGGAGCTGCGTGACGGGCTCATTGCGGAAATGAAGAAGTATTTGGGGCAGTAGCGCTCCGCTCGTCATTGCGAGGAGCGAAGCGACGAAGCAATCCAGGCTGTCTTCGCGGAGACAGTCTGGATTGCTTCGCTTCGCTCGCAATGACGGAACGAAACCCTCACGCCACCAGCGACAGCTTCGGCAAGCTTGCGACCACCGACTGGTTGCGGCCGCCGGCTTTTGCGGCGTAGAGCGCCTTGTCGGCGGCGGCGACCAGGATCGGCCAGTCCATGCCGGTGGTGGGAACGAGGCTCGCGATGCCGCAGGACACCGTCGAGCTCGTGTGGTCGTCGGACCATCCCTGCACCTTGGCGCGGATCGTCTCGGCCACCAGGAGGGCGTCCGTGACCGAGGTGCCCGGCAGCAGCACGGCGAATTCCTCACCGCCATAGCGCGCGGCGCAGTCGCCGGCGCGGCTCACCGAATCGGAAATGCAGATGGCGATGCCGACCAGCACCTGGTCGCCGGCCTGGTGGCCGAACGTGTCGTTGTAGGCCTTGAAGTGATCGGCATCGATCATCAAGAGCGCGATCGGCGTCTGCTGCCGCATCGCGCGGCGCCATTCGACGTCGATCACCTGGTCGAACTTGCGGCGGTTCTTCAGGCCGGTGAGCGCGTCGGTCGTCGCCATCTCCTCGAGCTTGCGCTCGGCCTCGGCGCGCCGGCCGATCTCGCGCGCGAGCACCAGCGTCGATGCCAGCATGAACAGGCTGAGCGCCACGACCACGGCGCCGATGCGGTAGGCTTCCCTCTGCCAGAGCTCGAACACGGTGTTCAGTGGCTTACCTGCCACCACGAATAGCGGGCTGGTCCCACCGCTGCGGACATAGAGCCGCGGCGTGCCGTCGATCGGCCCCTGTCCGGCGAATGCGCTGCCGACCTTCAGATTTTCGGCCTTCCAGACCGGCCGGTCGGCCAGATTCGTGCCGATCACGTCGAGATCAAACGGCCGCCGCATCATGACGGTACGGTCGCGCCTGAGCACGGTGATGGTATCGTCGGGATCGAGGCTCAGCCGCTCGAACAATTCGTGGAAATAGCTGAAGCGGATCGATCCGGCGACGACGCCGAGAAAGCCGCCGTCGGTATCGCTGATGCGCCGGCTCAGCACGATCGAATAAGCGCCGCGGAACAGCATGGGACGGCTGATGAAGAGCCCGGCTTGCGGATTGTCCCGATGGGCCTTGAAGTAATCCTCGTCGCCCCGGTTCACGACAACGGGATCGAGCGTCGAGGCGTCAATGGTCAACCGGCCGTCGGCGTCGAACACCTGGATCGCGCCGAAATGCCTCGCCGTGGTCGAATGGTCGAACAGGATGAGGTGACGGATCGGCTTCGAGACCGTGGCGATTTCCGGCAGCAGCATGTTGCTGGCGACCGCCTTAAGGGCCAGATCGTAGATCTCGATGTTGCGGCTGACGTCGGACTCGATGGTCGTCGCCAGGTTTTCCAGCGTCTGGCGGGCGAGCGCCTCCTCGCCGCGGCGCATGTCCAGCATGACGTTGACGCAAATGGCGGAAAAGCCGATCACCGTCACCACGGACGAGATGATCAGCAGCTTCGCCGAAAGCCGCCATGGCCGGCGGGCCGTGACGTCGCGCCATCGAGACAACATCGTTTGCTCCCGACACCAGTGAATGCGCCCGAAAGCTTGAGTAGTGTTTAAGCCGGGACGGCGCTGCCGGAATGAGTTAAAAATTGGTTTCCGCGGCTCACGTTTTTGGGCAAAGCGGAGCTTCGACCAGCGAAGAGGACAGCGGTGAACGACTACGACGCGTTGCGCGATTATCTGATGCGGCAGAAGCAGGCGGAATTCGTGCTGACCTATGAACAGATCGAAGAGATTATCGGCGCGGCCCTGCCGCGCGCGGCGAATCGTGCCTCATGGTGGGACAGCCTGCGCAGCCCGGATATCCAGATGCCGCAACGCGAAGCCTGCCTCGCCGCGGGTTTCAAGGCGATGCGGATGCCGGACGGTGCGAGCGTGCGGTTCACCAAGCTGAAGAGTGACCGGCGCAGGCCTGGGTGAGGCGAAGGGAAAGTCAGCTCGCCGCTTCCAGGCGCACTTCCGTGAGCAGGCGCATCGCGGCGTCGGCATCCATGGGTTCGCCAAAGGCAAACCCTTGCGCGTATTCGCAGCCCATCTGGTAGAGCTCGACCGCGTCGGAATCGGTCTCGGCACCTTCGGCGACCACGTCCATGCCGAGGTCGTGCGCGAGCGCGATGATGGACTTCAGGATCACCGGGCGGGTGCCGCGGTTGGTGGTGCGCACGAAGGACTGGTCGATCTTGATGGTGTCGAACGGGAAGCGCTGCAGATAGGCCAGCGACGAATGGCCGGTGCCGAAATCGTCGAGCGACAGCCCGGTGCCGAGTTCGCGGATGCGCGTCAGCATCTGCGCCGCGTGCTCCGGATTCTCCATCACCAGCGATTCCGTCAGCTCCAGCTTCAGCGTGCCGCGCGCGACCGAGGAGCGCGACAGCACGGTGCGGATGTCGTGGATCAGATCGTGGCGCAGCAATTGGCGCGAGGAGACGTTGACCGATGCGAAGATCGGCTCGCGCGAGCGCATCGCGCGCTGCCAGATCGAGAGCTGCTTGGCGGTCTGGTCGAGCACGAACATGCCGAGGTCGATGATCAGGCCGGTCTCTTCCGCGATGGTGATGAATTCCGAGGGCGCCATGCGTCCGAGCTTGGGATGATCCCAGCGCACCAGCGCCTCGAAGCCGGCGACCGAACGGTCTTCAAGCCGCACGATCGGCTGGTACAGGATCGTGAGCTCCTGCCGCTCGATGGCGCGGCGCAGTTCGCTCTCCAGCGTCAGCCGGTCGGTTTTTCGCGCGCGCATCGCGGACTTGTAGACGTCGATGCGGTCGCCGCCGATGCGCTTGGAGTGATACATCGCGAGCTCGGCGTCCTTGATGATCTCGTCCGTGAGCTGAACTTGCGGATCGGACAAGGCGAGGCCGATCGAGGCCGTGAGAAAGATTTCGCGTTCGTTGAAGGCGATCGGCGCGCGGATGGTCTTGCGGATGGTCTCGGCGAAGGCGGTGATGCGGGCGGGGTCCTGCTCCGAGAGCAGGATCAAGCCGAACTGGTCGCCCGCGAGCCGCGCCAGCGTATCCTGCGGCTTCAGGATGCGGGTGAGGCGGCGGGCCAGCGTCAGCAGGATGGAATCGCCGACCGCGATGCCGACGGAATCGTTGACCTGCTTGAAGCGGTCGAGGTCGATCACCATCAGCGTCGGCCGCAGCGTCGGCATGGTCTTGGCGAAATGCGCGACGGCGCCGAGCCGGTCCATGAACAGCTTGCGGTTGGGCAGGCCGGTGAGATTGTCATGCACCGAATCGTGCAGCAGGCGCTCCTCGGCGTTGCGCAGCTCGGTGACGTCGGTGAGGGTGCCGACCACGCGCGAGACCTCGCCGTCGGAGCCGACCACCGGGCGCGCCTTCAGCGCGAACCACATGAAGTGACCGTCCGGCGTGCGCAGGCGGAAATCCTGCACCAAGCGGCCGCGGCGCTGGTCGAGCACGCTGTCGAGCGCGGCGCGGAAACGGTCCTGGTCGAGCGGGTGCAGCACTTCGAGCCAGGAGGCGGCCGGGCCTTCCAGCGTGCCGCGCTTGAGGCCGAGCAGGGCCTCGGTCTCAGGGCTGGTAAAGACCTTGTCGGCGGACACGTCCCAGTCCCAGATCAAATCGCCGGAACCGGCCAGCGCCAGCGCGCGGCGCTCGATGTCGGAGACGACGCCGGTGGTGGCGCCGCCGCCGGCGAACGCATGCTGCATCACCGTGAAGCCGATCAGCATCACGATCAGCACGAGGCCGCCGAGCAGCGCAGGGCCGACGATGTCGTTGGTGACGGAGCCTGCGACCGTCATGCCGGCCGCGACCACCCAGACCACCAGCAGGAACCAGGTCGGGATCAGCAGCACAGCGCGGTCGAAGCCGTGGGTGGAGAGATAGACGATCAGCGCGAAGCCGGCGAAGGCAATCAGCACCAGCGATATGCGCGCGATGCCGGAGGCCACCGCAGGGTCGAACAGGGCCAGCGCCACCAGTGATCCCAGGAACGCGAGCCAGCCCACGGTGATGTGGGAATAGCGCACGTGCCATCGACTGAGATTGAGATAGGCGAACAGGAACACCAGCAGCGTCGCCGCCAGGATCGCCTCACCCGCCGCGCGCCAGATGCGCTCGGCGTTGTTCGACATGTCGAGCACCTTGCCCCAGAAGCCGAAATCGACGCCGATATAGACCAACACCGCCCAAGCCAGCGCCGCGGCGGCCGGGAACATGATGCTGCCCTTGACCACGAACAGGATTGTCAGCACCAGCGCCAGCAAGCCGGAGATGCCGATCACGATGCCCTGGTACAGCGTGAACGAGTTGACCTTGTCCTTGTAGGATTCCGGCTCCCACAGATAGAGCTGCGGCAGCTTGTCGGTGCGCAGCTCCGCGACGAAGGTGACGACCGCGCCGGGATCGAGGGTGACGCGGAAGACGTCGGCGGTCGGGCTCTCCTGCCGCTCCGGCCGGTCGCCGGTCGAGGGCGTGATGGTCGCGATGCGCGACAGCCCGAGGTCGGGCCACAGCAGCCCCGAGGAGACGATACGGTAATGCGGAGCGACGATCAGGCGGTCGAGCTGGTCGTCGGTGTTGTTGGCGAGCGCGAACACCACCCAGTTCTGGCCGCCTTCGCGGGCGCGCACCTCGATGCGGCGGACGATGCCGTCGGTGCCGGGCGCGGTCGAGACCTGGATGCGGTCGGCGTCGCTGCGCTGATGCTCGAGCACGCCGGTGAGGTCGATCGCGGGCGCGTCACCGCGGACGCTGACAGCGTCCAGCGCGCGCGCCGGGAACGCGCAGACGAGAATCATGAGGCCCAGCGCTATGGGCGCGAGGCACCTGATCAGACGCAAGGTCAGTTCTCCGCGTTCGACGCAAACTCTTCGGTGCAGGCTCTTCGGTGCACGGCGTTTTCCGAACGGAACAAGGTGGTTCGGTGCGTCGCGATAGATGCCACGAAAGCAAGGAAAATCAAAGGGTTTCCGGCTTGCCCTGTGGGCCGTTGGCCTAGACCTCCAACACAATTTTGCCAATATGTGCCGAGGTTTCCATCCGCCGGTGCGCGTCGGATGCCTTTTCCAGCGGGAAAGTGCTGTCCATCAGCGGCTTGACGCGGCCTTCGCGCAAAAGCGGCATCACTTTCGCCTCGATCGCGGCCACCATCGCCGCCTTGTCCGCATTACTACGGGGGCGCAGCGTCGAGCCGGTATGGGTCAGGCGCTTCACCATCACCTTGGCGATGTTGACGGTGACCTTGGGCCCGTTGAGGGTCGCGATCTGCACGATGCGGCCGTCGAGCGCTGCGGCGTCATAGTTGCGATCGACATAGTCGCCGGCGACCATGTCGAGGATCAGATTGGCGCCGGCATTGTTGGTCTCCGCCTTGACCACGGCGACGAAGTCTTCGGTCTTGTAGTTGATGGCACGATCCGCGCCGAGCTTGAGGCAGGCATCGATCTTGTCCTGCGATCCCACGGTGACGATCACCTTGGCGCCGAAAGCTTTTGCGAGCTGGATCGCCATGGTGCCGATGCCGGAAGAGCCGCCGTGGATCAGCAGCGTCTCGCCGGCCTTCAGGGCGCCGCGCTCGAACACATTGTGCCAGACCGTCATCAGTGTTTCCGGCAGTGCGCCGGCTTCCTTGATCGACAGCGACGGCGGCACGCTCATCGCCTGACCGTCCTGCGCGATGCAGTACTGCGCATAACCGCCACCGGCGACCAGCGACATCACCTTGTCACCGATCTTGTGCCGCTTGGCGTTGCTGCCGACGGCCACCACTTCGCCGGCGATTTCGAGGCCGGGCAGGTCGCTGGCGCCGGGCGGCGGCGGATAGGCGCCGGAGCGCTGCGCGACATCGGGCCGGTTGACGCCGGCGGCCTGCACCTTGACCAGGATCTCGTCGGGGCCGGGCTGCGGCAGCGCCCGTTGTTCCGGCACCAGCACCTCCGGTCCGCCGGGTTTCGAGATGGCGACCACGGTCATTTGCGCGGGCAGCTTGTCCATGATGTGTCCTTGAGCAAAGGTGCGGGATGGAACGAGGCCATTGCTTAGCCAGCGCGGTGCAGGCTGGCAACCGCCTCAGCCGCTTGTGAGGCGAACGCAGGAGGAACCAGGATGGCGATGGAAGACGACGACCGCCCGCGCAAGAAGATCAGCCATGACATCGGACAGGATCTCTCACTCTTGTCGGTGGAGGAACTGACCGACCGCATCGCGCTTCTCAAGGGCGAGATCGCAAGATTGGAAGAAGCCGCAACAAAGAAGCGCGCCTCGCGTGATGCGGCCAACAGCGTTTTCAAGAAGTTGCGGATTGGAAGAGGAGCGCCAGCCACTTCCACGGCGTCATGGCCGGGCACGTCCGAAGGACGGCGTCGCTTCCGCTCGCCTATGTCCCGGCCATCACGTTCTTGATCTTTCGCCGAAGGAGAGGACGTGGAAGCCCGGGCATGACGGGCAGTTTGTTCCGCGGGCCCACTCGGCCACTGACCGACATGGCTAACGAACCCTCAAGATAATCGCTCGTTTACTCCACATTAAGCTTTCGAGTTTATGACTGGGAACTGTCCTCGTTTGGACACCGAGTGGCTCCTGTCCACTCTGTTTGACGCCTCCCTGTTATCAACTTTCAAAGCCGCCGGTTTTCCGGCGGCTCTTTTTTTGCGCCCAGCTCCGCCTTTTTGCGTCTCGCCGCGGTTGAATTCCGGGCAAAGACCCGCGGAAACCATATCCGCGCTTGTCACTGGACTCGGCGTCTCGCCCGCGCAATGATTTGTTCATCATAAGCCGGTGCCAAAGCCGGGCGTCAGACAGTTGCGTAAGGGGCGTTAACCATGGAACGTTTGCAAGCCGAAGGCGCTCTCGTTCAACTCAGCGAGCGGTTCACCAATTCTGCGGCGTTCGGCGTCCTCTTCCGCGAGGGCATGGACTTGGTCGAGGAGACCGCCGCCTATCTCGATGGCGCCGGCCGCACCGAGGCCAAGGCGCTCGATCGTGCCGTCAGCCTCACCTATGCGACCGAGAGCATGCGTCTGACCACCCGCCTGATGCAGCTCGCCTCGTGGCTGCTGCTGCACCGCGCCGTGAAGGAAGGCGAGATGACGCTGGGCCAGGCCAATCGCGAAAAGACCAAGGTCAAGCTCTCCGCCGCCGATCCCGGCTCAACCGACACCATCGAGAAGCTGCCGTCGCAGCTCCAGGACCTGATCCATCGCTCGATGAGCCTTCAGACCCGCGTGCGCCGCCTGGACAACACCATCCACACCCCGCCGGTCGATCATTCCTCGATCGGCAACCCGCTGGTGCCGCATCTCAACGCGTTGAAGGCGGCGTTCGAGCGGTAAGCTCCCGTCATCGCGACGAGCGCCCCCAAAACAAAAAACGCCTCCGGCTCTCCGGGGGCGTTTTCGTCTCCAGCCTCGAGGGGCCGGATCAATCCTTTTTGAGAAAGCCCGAAAACTTCTTCTGGAAGCGCGAGACGCGGCCGCCGCGATCCAGCAGCTGCGCGTTGCCGCCGGTCCAGGCCGGGTGCGACTTGGGGTCGATGTCGAGGTTCAGCGTGTCGCCTTCCTTGCCCCAGGTGGAGCGGGTCAGGTACTCGGTTCCGTCGGTCATCACGACCTTAATCGTATGATAGTTCGGGTGAATTTCGGCTTTCATGGCAATTCCTCGGCGCCCCGGCGCCTCACTTGAGTGGCTATCGAATGACGGATTTGGCGGGGTCTATACCCCACGGGCCCCTGTAAAACAAGCCATTGCAAGCCTTTTGAGGGCCTTAGCGGGCCGGGCTGCCCCCTAAGGGACTTCCCGGATTTGCCACTCCCGCTCGCCCGGCCTATTTGGGACGGACCACCTTCTCTTTGTCTTTTGGTCGGATCTCATGAGCGCAGTAGAACGGCTTGAAACCGGGCCCGCGGAAGCCCCGTCGATCGAGGCCGACCTGATCGAGGCGCCGGCGAAGAGCCGCGCGAAGCTGCGGCCGCTGTTGGCGCTCGCGCCCTATGTCGCCCGCTATCGCGGCCGGGCGGCGCTGGCCTTTGTCGCGCTGACGATCGCGGCGCTGACCACCCTGCTGGTGCCGGTCGCGGTGCGCAGGATGATCGATTTCGGCCTGACGCCTGAGGGCATCGAGCTGATCAACAGTTACTTCTCGGTGATGATCGCCGTCGTCGCCGTGCTCGCGCTGGCGAGTGCCGCGCGCTACTACCTCGTAATGACGATCGGCGAGCGCATCGTCGCCGATCTCAGGCGCGACGTCTTCGCCCATCTGCTCTCGCTGTCGCCGGCCTTCTTCGATTCCGCGCGCAGCGGCGAGCTGGTGTCGCGCCTCACCGCCGACACCACGCAGATCAAATCCTCCGTTGGCGCCTCGGTCTCGATCGCGCTGCGCAATCTGATGATGTTCTTCGGTGCCGCGGCGATGATGGTGATCACCAGCCCGCGTCTGTCGGGATTCGTGCTGCTGGCGATTCCCCTGATCGTGCTGCCGCTGGTCGCCTTCGGGCGCTGGGTGCGGCGGCTGTCGCGCAACGCGCAGGACACGCTGGCCGAGGCCTCCGCCTATGCGAGCGAGCTGGTCGGTGCGATCCGTACCGTGCAGGCCTATACCAGCGAGAGCCTCGCCGAGAGGCGCTTCGGCGGCGAGGTCGAGCAGGCCTATGAAGCCGCGCGCACCTCCACGCAGGCGCGTGCCGTGCTCACCGCCATCATCATCTTCATCGTGTTCGCAAGCGTGGTCGCGATCCTCTGGATCGGTTCGCACGACGTGCTGACCGGCACCATCACGCCGGGCCGGCTCGGCCAGTTCGTGCTCTATGCGGCCTTCGCCGCGGCCGGCCTCGGCCAGCTCAGCGAAGTCTGGGGCGAGATCTCGGCGGCATCAGGCGCTGCCGAGCGCCTGTTCGAGATCCTGCATGTGCAGCCCGACATCACCGCGCCCGCGTCGCCGCGCGCGCTGCCGGTGCCGGCGCGCGGCGAAGTCGGCTTCGACCAGGTCAGCTTCGCCTATCCGGCGCGGCGCGACGTCAATGTGCTCGATGCCGTGTCGTTCGCCGTGCGTCCCGGCGAGAAGGTCGCGATCGTCGGTCCGTCCGGCGCCGGCAAGAGCACGATCTTTCATCTCTTGTTGCGCTTCTACGATCCGCGCAGCGGCGCGATCTCGCTCGACGGCGTGCCGGTCAAATCCGCCGATCCCCGTGAATTCCGTTCGCGCATTGCGCTGGTGCCGCAGGAATCCAACGTGTTCGCGGCCAGTGCCCGCGACAACATCCGCTTCGGCCGGCCCGATGCCACCGATGCCGAGGTCGAGCGCGCGGCCGAGCTGGCGCACGCCGCCGAGTTCATCCGCCGCCTGCCCGAAGGTTTCGACACCCCGCTCGGCGAGCGCGGCGTGACGCTGTCCGGCGGCCAGCGCCAGCGCATCGCGATTGCGCGCGCGATCCTGCGCGATGCGCCGCTGCTGCTTCTGGACGAAGCCACCTCCGCGCTCGATGCCGAAAGCGAGACGTTGGTGCAGACCGCGCTGGAAGAGCTGATGCGCCACCGCACCACGCTCGTCATCGCGCACCGCCTCGCAACCGTCTTGTCGTGCGACCGCATCTTGGTGATGGACCAGGGCCGGATCGTCGAGCAGGGCACGCATGCGGAGCTCGTCGCTGCGAACGGGCTCTATGCCAGGCTGGCGAGGTTGCAGTTCGAGGGGGCGTGAGGCGAGGTAGTCTGGACTGCCGCTTCATTCAGGCTGTCATCCCCCGCGCAGGCGGGCGATCCAGTACTCCGAGACGGAAGTGATCAAGCGATAAGCCGCGGCGTACTGGATTCCCCGCCTCCGCGGGGAATGACAGCGGAGCTTTTGGCGAGAGCGTCGCACCACGTGGTCTCCCTTCGTAGCCGGGTCGATAGCGGACATTTGTCGATCTGATCGGCTGCGCGATTCGAATCGGCCACATCGTAAGGTGATCGATGGAAGCGGCGCTGCTGGCTGTCGCAGAACATGGGCGTCGTCGTTTTGATGAGTTTCGGAATGCTCGTCGTTGGCTTCCGGAATTTCGGACAGCGTTGGCGCGCCCGGAGGGAGTGGACGGCCGCGGCTGCTGAAGCTAGGGTTCGGGCCGACCCAGGAGACGCCAAATGCCTTATTCGACAGCCGACCAGACCCGAGGCGAGCGCAACGGCAAGCTTGTCGCCGACGTCTTCTGCGCGCTCTTGCTTGCTACCTTTTCCGTGGTCTTCTTCGGTTGGCTCGGCGGTCTGGCCGCCTTCATTGTCGTCGAAAGTTGCCTGCTCGCAATCGATTGGGTGGTTCCTAGCAAGAACGATGCGGCAGGCGTTGTTCGTTGAGCTGACGGAGTGGACGGTGTTGTGAATGATTGTTCTGATCGGTCCGGTACTGTTCATCCTCCTCATCCTGTTCGCTATTCGACAGCAGATGCGCGGCCTTGCGGGGTGGAAAGCGGCGCTGCTTGTTGTCGCTGGTAGCGGCGTCATCGTTGTGCTGAGTTTCGGATTGCCCATCGTGGGCTTCCGGAATTTCGGATAGGGCAGCCCGCGCCCTGAGCCGAGTGGATGAACCTTGCAGTTCCCCCGGATGTGGCGCCTAATCAGGTATCGCCGGCCAAAGGCTCGTCCGTAGGCGTCGGTGCCTGAGAGATGATTTGTGCTCCCGCCTCAATGGGAGTGCGCCTCATGGCCCCGCCATTCAGCAAGGAAACCCACGAACTTTTGGAGCGGGCGCAGCGAGCGATCGATGAGTCGATCCGGCTTCGCGAAGACAGCCAACGCGCGATCCGCCAAGCCGAAAGCTGGCAGTTCGAGCTTGAACTCCGCTTGAGCCGAGAGCGCACCGCGGCGAGTTGACGGCAGCACTGCTTATCAGCACTTCGGCGACAGCGCCGGCACGTTCGGCCATGGCCAGTTCTTCCAGCTCCCGTCCTCATCAACGCAGGCCGATGGCCCAAGGCCATTCGTCGGAGCACTCGTCGTCTTGACCGGCGTGGCGAGGTGCTGGTCGACATAGCTCGTCGAAACATATCCGGCGACGATGACGCCGAGCAGGACCGAAGACCCCTTGGCCAGATCGCTCAATTTCATCGGTCATCTCCATCCGCTTGCCGGCGCAACTTGCGGGCACAACGACTAGCTGACGTCCTGGGATCCCGACGTGACGGCCGTCACGCGTCCAGAATCAAGATCGCCAGAATCTAAGGTTGCCAAATCATCTTCAGCACCGGACGTCCCGAGGTCGGGTTCACCTCGTCGCCGGCATGCGCGAAGCCTTTGCGCTCGTAGAAGCGGATGGCGCGGCTGTTGTCCTTGTTGACAAGCAGCGTCACGCCCGCCGGTGACAGGCGCTTGGCCTCATCCACCAGCAGCCGCGCCGCGTCCGAGCCCCAGTGCGCGGGATCGACCACGAGCTGGTCGAGATAACCGTCGCCGTCGATGGTGACGAAGCCGGTCAGCGCGCCGTCCTGCTCCGCGACCACGATCGAAGCCTTCGGCACCAGCTCCTTGCGCCAGCGCTCGCGCCACCAGTCCAGGCGGGCCGCGAAGTCGATCTGCGGATAGGCCTGCTGCCAGGTGCGATGCCACAGGTCAATCGAGGCGGCCTCGTCCTCGGGACGGTAACGGCGGAGGTGGAGGGCGCTCACTACCGCTCCGTCAGCTTCAGCTCGATGCGGCGGTTGCGCTTGTAGGCTTCCTCGGTGTTGGCCGTGTCGAGCGGCTGGAATTCGCCGAAGCCGGCGGCGACCAGGCGCTGGGCCGGCACGCCGAGCGAGATCAGGTACTGCACCACGGAGATCGAGCGCGCGGCCGAGAGGTCCCAGTTCGACTTGAAGTTCGGACCGTTGACCGGGCGCACGTCGGTATGGCCGTCGACACGCAGCACCCAGGGGATCTCGTTCGGGATTTTCTTGTCGAGATCGATCAGCGCGGTTGCGAGCGTGTCGAGCTCGGCGCGGCCTTCGGGCAGCAGCACCGCCTGTCCGGTGTCGAAGAACACTTCGGACTGGAATACGAAGCGATCGCCGACGATGCGGATGTCGGGGCGGTTGCCGAGGATGGCGCGCAGGCGGCCGAAGAATTCCGAGCGATAGCGCGACAATTCCTGCACGCGCTGCGCCAGGGCGACATTCAGGCGAGAGCCCAGGTCGGCGATGCGATTTTGCGATTCCTTGTCGCGCTTCTCGCTAACGTCGAGCGCCTCTTCCAGCGCGGCCAATTGCCGCCGCAGCGCGCTGATCTGCTGGTTCAGCACCTCGATCTGCGCCAGCGCCCGGGCCGAAACCGCCTTCTCGGAATCCAGCGCCTTGCCGAGCTCGGAGGACTTGCCTTGCGCATCGTTGCCGGCCGCGGCGAGCCCCTCATAGAGGCCCTTGATGCGGTCGCGCTCGCTCTCGGCCGAAGCGAGGCCGGCTTTCAGTGACGAGACCTGGTCGTCGAGCGTGAGCTTGCCGAGCTTCTCCAGCGACAGTAATTCGTTGAGCTGCGCGATCTTGGCGTTGAGCTGCTCCAGCGCCTTGTCCTTGCCGGTGACCTCCTGCGACAGGAAGAACTGCACGACCAGGAACACCGACAGCAGGAACACGATCGACAGCACCAGCGTCGACAGCGCGTCGACGAAGCCGGGCCAGTAGTTGAAGGAGGTATCGCCGCGGCGACCGCGCGCCAGTGCCATGTCGCTAACCCTTCTCGGGCTGACGCGCGATGCGCTCCAGCAGGCGCCGGATCTCGCGGTTCTGCTCGCCCTGGCCGTCGGCCCATTCGCGGATCATCTGCTGCTCGGTCCGCATATGCGAGACCAGCGCCTGGATGGCTTCGGCGAGGCTCGCCATCGCCGCGGTGGTGCCGCGGCTGCCGCTGCCTTCCTCGAGCACGGAGCGTAAGCGCTCGACGACGGCCTGAAGCTCGCCGCTGGCAATGCCACCGCCAGTGCCGGCAACAGCCACCTCGCCGCTGCCATATTCGCGCACGGTGGTGGCAAGCCAGTCTTCGAGGTCGGTGTAGAAACGGTTCTGCGCCTGGCTCGATTGCAGGTCGAGGAAGCCCAGGATCAGCGAGCCGGCGAGGCCGAACAGCGAGCTCGAGAACGAGATGCCCATGCCGCCGAGCGGGGCGGCCAGCCCCTCCTTCAGCGTGTCGAACAGGGCGCCGGAATCGCCGCCGACCTTGAGCCCGTCGATCACCTTGCCGACCGAGCCGACCGTTTCGATCAGGCCCCAGAAGGTACCGAGCAGGCCGAGGAAGACCAGAAGCCCGGTCATGTAGCGGGAGATGTCGCGGGCCTCGTCGAGGCGGGTCGCGATCGAATCGAGCAGGTGCCGCATGGTGGTCTGGGTGATCGACATCCGCCCGGTGCGCTCGCCGCCGAGGATCATCGCCATCGGCGCCAGCAGCTTGGGGTGGCGGGCGGGCGCAAGGCCGGGATCGGCGATGCGGAAATTGTTGACCCAGGAGACTTCGGGATACAGCCGGATCACCTGGCGGAAGGCCAGGATGATGCCGATGAACAGCACGCCGCCGATCAGGGCATTGAGGCCGGGATTGGCGAAGAAGGCCTGGATGATCTGCTTATAGAGCACCACGCCCACCAGGGTGCAGAGCACCAGGAAGACCAGCATCCGCACCAGGAAGACGCTGGGCGAGGATAGCTTGGTGTATTCGATGTCGAGGGAGGAGCGGGGCGAGGCGCCTGGCGGCATGGCCGGTATCATCCGTTAACTTGCTTGCGGCGCGCACTATGGCACAGCGCCAGCCCAAAAAAAGCGCCGGATGCGCCGATTTCGGGGAGAGCTGGGGAACCCAAGGCTGAAACCGGCTTTGGTAAGGACGTACTTTGCAAATCGTCGGCATTCCACAGGTTCAAGTCGCACTTTTCCCCTGGCGCCAAAACCCGCCGCCCAAGACGGAGTCGTCGCATGAGCGTCGTGTCCGCGATCATCGGGACTGCCGAACGGGTGCCGTTGCCTGATGTCGTGATCCGCGCGGCGATCCAGCGCCTGTGCTCGCGCACGGTGACGCGCCTGTCCGCGCTGGGCGGGGCGGACGATGCCGCCTTCGCCGGGCGGATGATGCTGCGGCCGATCGCCGAGGACGCGGATGCCGAGCACGACGAGGTGCCCGCTTCGTTCTTTGCGAAGGTGCTCGGCCCCAACCGCAAATACTCCTGCTGCTTCTACAAGACCGACGCGACCACCTTGCGGGAGGCCGAGGAGGAGGCGCTGCGTCAGACCGCCGAGCATGCCGCTCTCGCCGATGGTCAGACCATCCTCGAACTCGGCTGCGGCTGGGGCTCGCTGTCGCTGTGGATGGCGCGGCAGTTTCCGCACGCCAAGGTGACGGCGGTGTCGAGCTCGCAGGCGCAGCGCGCCCATATCGAGGAAGAGGCGCGGCTGCGCGGTCTTCTTAATCTGCGGGTGGTCTGCGCGGACATCAACGTGTTCGCGCCCGACGGGCAATTCGACCGCATCGTGTCGGTCGAAATGTTCGAGCATGTGATGAACTGGCGCAAGCTGATGACGCGCTTGCGATCATGGCTCGCGCCGGAGGGGCGGTTCTTCATGCACATCGTCGCCCATCGCTCCGGCTCTCACCTGTTCGACCGGGCCGATCGCGACGACTGGATCGCGCAGCGCGTCTCCACGGGCGGGCTGATGCCGAGCCATCACCTCGTCAGGCAATTCGACGATATTTTCACAGTCGAGAAGGAATGGTGCTGGAGCGGCACGCACTATCAGCGCACCGCCAACGACTGGCTCGCCAATTTCGACGCGCATCGCTGTTTCATCGAAGCGGCCTTGCGCAACATCCATGGCGAGGAGACCGCCCAGCGAATGCGACGCTGGCGCTGGTTCTTTCTCGCGACCTCGGGCCTGTTCGGCTATGCCGACGGAACCGAGTGGGGCGTCAGCCACTACCGCATGAAGGCGGCGGGGTAATTGCGGTCTTCTGACGCAGCACGCGGTGATGGAACCGGACTCACAATCGGGTGAGACGCGAAAAACGCCGTGAACTCAGCACCCTAGGCCGTGTGACATTGGGCCGCCCGCAAGGTGCGTTGCGTCGCAGCACGTCCGCTCTATTTTGACCGCATCAGCCGCGTGCCATGGCCCAGAACGGGCCTCGCGCCGAGCGGGATCGGTTTCAACAATATCGGGGCACCCCATTTCATGTCAGGACTTCGCGCGCGATCGGCATGCGTTGCAATGATGCTCGCGGCCTTTACGCCGCTGTTGGCGGGCTGCGACGAATCCAGCTCCGCCATTTCAGCCGCCCAGCCCAACGACCCCGACGTCAGCATCGTCATCGTCAAGCCGCAGCCGCGTGCCGTGGTGCGCGAGCTGCCGGGCCGCATTGCGCCGACGCGCGTCTCCGACGTGCGGCCGCGCGTGTCCGGCATCGTGGTCGAGCGCCTGTTCCGGCAGGGCAGCGAGGTGAAGGCCGGCGATCCACTGTATCGGATCGATCCGCGTCCGTTCGAGGTCGAGGTGATGGCCAACGAGGCTGCGGTCGCCAAGGCCGAGGCCGCGTTGATGCAGTCCCAGCAGCAGGCGCGCCGCATCGCCACGCTCACCAGCCAGCGCGCCGCGCCCGAAGCCGAGAACGAGAAGGCGATCGCGGCCGAGCGCCAGGCCCATGCCGAGGTCGAGGGCCGCAAGGCCGATCTCGCGCGCGCAAAGCTCAATCTCGACTATGCCACCGTACGCGCGCCGATCGACGGCGTCGTCGGTGCCGCCCTGGTCAGCGAGGGCGCGCTCGCGGTCCAGAACGAGACCAATCTGGCCACCATTCAGCAGCTCGATCCGATCTATGCGGATTTCACCCAGTCGGTGAACGAGCTCAACCAGCTCCGCCGCGCCTTCGAGAGCGGTGACCTCGAGCGCATCGCGCCCGACGCCGCCAAGGTGCATCTCGTGCTCGACGACAACACCCTCTACTCGCTCGACGGCAAGTTGCTGTTTTCGGATGCCAAGGTCGACGCCAATACCGGTCAGGTGACCTTGCGTGGTGAGTTCCGCAATCCGAAGCGCGAGCTGCTGCCGGGCATGTATGTCCGCGTCCGCATCGACCAGGGTCTCGATAGCGATGCGATCGCCGTGCCGCAGCAGGCGATTCAGCGCAATGGCGGCGGCGGCAGCGAGGTGTTCGTCGTCAAGGACGACAATCGCATCTCGGTGCAGCCGGTGCGCACCGGTTCGGTGCAGGACGGCATCTGGTTCGTCACCGACGGCCTGAAGGCTGGCGACAAGGTCGTGGTCGAAGGCTTCCAGAAGTTCGCCGCCGGCGACAAGGTCAAGCCGCAATCCTGGTCGGAAGCGGATGCGACCGCCGACAACCGGCACGCCCAGAAGCTGATGCGGTAATAGACCATGGCGAGCTTCTTCATCGACAGGCCGATCTTCGCCTGGGTCGTCGCGCTGTTCATCTGTCTGGTCGGCGCAATTTCGATTCCGCTGTTGCCGATCGCGCAGTACCCGATCATCGCGCCGCCCTCGATCTCGATCTCGACCAGCTATCCCGGTGCCTCGCCCGAGAACCTCTACAACAGCGTCACGCGGCTGATCGAGGAGGAGCTCAACGGCGCCTCCGGCATCCTCAATTTCGAATCGACCAGCGACTCGCTCGGCCAGGTCGAGATCATCGCCAATTTCGTGCCGGGCACCGATACCAGCGCCGCCTCGGTCGAGGTGCAGAACCGCATCAAGCGCGTCGAGGCGCGGCTGCCGCGCGCGGTGATCCAGCAGGGCATTCTGATCGAGGAAGCCTCCAGCGCGGTGCTCCAGATCATCACGCTGAACTCGACCGACGGCAGCCTGGATGAGGTCGGCCTGGGCGACTTCATGATCCGTAACGTGCTGGGCGAGATCCGCCGCATCCCCGGCGTCGGCCGCGCCACGCTGTATTCGACGGAACGTAGCCTGCGCGTCTGGGTCGACCCGGCAAAGCTGGTCGGCTATGGCCTGACCGCCGACGACGTCAACAAGGCCATTGCCGCGCAGAACGCGCAGGTCGCTTCGGGCAGCATCGGCGCCGAGCCGTCGACCTCGACCCAGCGCACCTCCGCGCTGGTGCTGGTCAAGGGCCAGCTCTCGTCCCCGGATGAATTCGGTACCATCATCCTGCGCGCCAATGCCGACGGGTCGACCGTGCGGCTGCGCGATGTCGCGCGGATCGAGGTCGGCGGCCTCAGCTACCAGTTCAACACCCGTCTCGATGGCAAGCCGACCGCCGGTCTTTCCGTGCTGATGTCGCCGACCGGCAATGCGCTGGCGACCGCGAGCGCCGTCGAAGAGAAGATGAAGGAGCTGTCTCGCTTCTTCCCGGCCAATATCGGCTACGAGATTCCATACAACATCACGCCCGTGGTCGAGGCCTCGATCAAGAAGGTGTTGTCGACGCTGGTCGAAGCCATCGTGCTGGTGTTCGTGGTGATGTTCCTGTTCCTGCAGAACATCCGCTACACCATCATTCCGACCATCGTGGTGCCGGTGGCGCTGCTGGGCGCCTGTACCACGCTGCTGCTCGCCGGCTATTCCATCAACATGCTCTCGATGTTCGGCATGGTGCTCGCCGTCGGCATCCTCGTCGACGATGCCATCGTCGTAGTCGAGAACGTCGAGCGCATCATGGCCGAGGAGGGGCTGCCGCCCAAGGAAGCGACGCGGAAAGCGATGTCGCAGATCACCGGCGCCATCATCGGCATCACGCTGGTCTTGATGGCCGTGTTCGTGCCGATGGCGTTCTTCCCGGGCTCGGTCGGCATCATCTACCGCCAGTTCTCCGTGACCATGGTCGCCGCGATCGGCTTCTCGGCCTTCCTCGCGCTGTCGCTGACGCCGGCACTGTGTGCGACGCTGCTCAAGCCCGTCGCGGCCGGTCATGGCCATGCCAAGAAGGGCGTGTTCGGCTGGTTCAACCGCATGCTCGACGGCAGCAAGGAGGGATATTCCCGCACCGTCGGCTTCTCGCTGAAGCGCACCGGCCGCTTGATGCTGGTCTATGTCGCGCTGCTCGCCGGCCTGTCCTGGGCCTTCGTCAATCTGCCCGGCGGCTTCCTGCCCGTCGACGACCAGGGCTTCGTCACCACCGACGTGCAGACGCCGTCGGACTCGTCCTACGGCCGAACCGAGGCGGTGATCGAGAAAGTGGAAAAATACCTGGCGCAGCGTCCGGGCGTCGACAACGTCACCTTCCTCACCGGCTTCAGCTTCTCCGGCCAGGGCATGAACACCGCGCAGGCCTTCATCACCCTGAAGGACTGGTCGGAACGCGGGCCGAAGGATTCTGCGGCCGCGATCGTCGCCGACATCAACCGCGATTTGTCGTCGTCGATCCGCGACGCAAAAATCTCCGCGCTGCAGCCGCCGCCAATCGACAATCTCGGCAACTCCTCGGGCTTCTCGTTCCGTCTCCAGGACCGCGGCCAGAAGGGTTATCCGGCCTTGATGCGCGCCGCCGATCAGTTGATCGCGGAGGCCAATGCGAGCGCTGTGCTGCAGAAGGTCTATGTCGAGGGCCTGCCCGAGGCCGGCGTGGTCAATCTCGTGATCGACCGCGAAAAGGCGGGCGCCTTCGGCGTCACCTTCGAGGACATCAACAATACGATCTCGACCAATCTCGGCTCGAACTACATCAACGACTTCCCGAACCGCGGCCGCATGCAGCGTGTCGTGGTGCAGGCCGATGCCCGCGACCGCATGCGGACCGAGGACATCCTCAACTACAACGTCAAGAACAGCCGCGGCCAGCTCGTGCCGTTCTCGTCCTTTACCACCGTGGAATGGGCGCGCGGACCGACGCAGATCGCCGGCTTCAATTATTATCCGGCGGTGCGCATCTCGGGCGAGGCGAAACCCGGCTTCACCTCGGGCGATGCCATCGCGGAGATGGAACGGCTTGCCGGCAAGCTGCCGCGCGGCTTCGGCTATGAATGGACCGGGCAGTCGCTCCAGGAGAAGCTGTCGGGCTCGCAGGCGCCGTTCCTGCTCGGGCTCTCGGTATTCGTGGTGTTCCTGTGTCTGGCCGCGCTTTACGAGAGCTGGACCATTCCGCTCGCGGTGCTGCTCACCGTGCCGCTCGGCATCGTCGGCGCGGTGGTCGCGGCGATGCTGCGCGGCCTGCCCAACGACGTCTATTTCACCGTCGGCCTGATCACCATCATTGGCCTTGCGGCCAAGGACGCGATCCTGATCATCGAGTTCGCCAAGGATCTGCGGAAAGAAGGCAAGCCGCTGGTGGACGCCACCATCGAGGCCTGCCGCCTGCGCTTCCGCCCGATCCTGATGACCGGCCTTGCCTTCATCTGCGGCGTGCTGCCGATGGCCATCGCCCATGGCGCCGGCGGCGCCAGCCAGCAGGCGCTCGGCAGTGTCGTGATGGGCGGCATGATCGCGGTAGTGATCCTGGCGCTGCTGATGGTGCCGGTGTTCTTCGTCTCGGTGCAGCGCGTGCTGGGCGGGGATCGGGAGAAGGCGGCGAAGCAGGGCGAGATGTACGGGCCGCCGGCGCCGGCCGAGCTGTAAGGTGAGGTGTCATGCCCCGCGCAGGCGGGGCATGCCGTACCCCGCGGCCTTTCCGTATCCGAGCGGCGTCTCTGGAATACTGGATCATCCGCCTTCGCGGATGATGACCGTCGGGTTTGCGCTGGTGAGAGTCGGCCATTGAACGCCGGATCGGTCGGCTTGATTTCTCGGAGGCCTCAATCCAGACTGCACCCCTGGATTGAAACATCGTATTCGCACCTTACTGCGAATGCGGAGATAGCCCGCCGATTGAGAGCATGTGATGCGTCCGACCGACATTGCGATCTCGAACTATCGCTCCATTCGGCGGCTCTCCATACCCATCCATCCCCTGTCGGTGTTCGTCGGCGAAAATGGAGTCGGCAAGTCCAATCTCTACAAGTCCTTGTCGCTGTTGCGCGACGCGGCGACCGGTCAGATCACCCGCACGATCGCCGATGAAGGCGGTTTGAATTCGGTCTGCTGGTCCGGCATACGCAAGCGAGGCGAAGACGGGCGGCTGCGGCTGTCGGCGACATTCGACGGCATGAGATATTCCATCGAGCTCGGATTTCCCAGCCCGCTTCAGGCGGCATTTTCCGGCGAGCCGATGATCAAGGCCGAAACGATCGAAACGACGCGCGGCAAACGCACGGTCAAGCTGATGGAGCGGATCAATTCGCTCATCAGCGTCCGCGGCGAGAGTGGCGCCTGGAACGCTCACAAGGATGCGGTGCTGCCGTCAGAGACCGCGCTTGCGGCTTTTTCCGATGGCAAGCAATGCCCGGAAATCGACCTGATCAGAAATGCAATGCTGGGCTGGCGATTCTATCATGACTTTCGCACTGATCCGGCGTCACCGATACGAAAGCCTTGTCTGGCGATCGCAACGCCCTCGCTCAGCGCCGATGGCATCGATCTGGCTGCCACCCTGGCGACCCTCTATGTCATTCGGGAAGACGCCGACGACCTGCAGGACGCGATCCAGGATGCATTCCCGGGTGCCGAACTCCGCGCATGGGAAGAAAATGGCAGGTGTGAATTCGATCTGCAATTGCCGGATATGCCGCGGCCGTTCAGGGCTCATGAACTGTCCGACGGGACGCTGAAATACATCTGCCTGCTCGCGGTATTCATGGGCTATCGGCTGCCGCCGTTCATTGCGCTGAACGAACCCGAGACCAGCCTGCATCCGTCGCTGCTTGCGCCGCTGGCCCGGCTCATCGCCAAGGCATCGCGCCGCGCCGACATCTGGATTGTCACCCATTCGGAACAGTTGATGGACGCACTGCGAAGCGAGAGTTCGGTCCCGCTCCGCCGGGTGATCAAGTCGAAAGGCGCCACGGCGATCGAGGGCCTGACCATCGGCGGTGAATATCGCGACGACGAAGCCGACGAGGACGATGAGGACGACGATTCCTAACCGTCGTCGATCGAGCCGTCGTGCTGCTGCGGCCTACTTCCGCAAGATCTTCACCAATTCCCCGTGCACGTATTCATTCCCGCACACGACATTGCCTGTCACCAGCGCGTCGCCCGGCGTATCGATGTCGGTGATCGTTCCGCCCGCCTCGCGCAGCATGATCAGACCCGCCGCGATGTCCCAGGATTGCAAATTGCGCTCCCAGTAGCCGTCGAGGCGGCCGGCGGCGACGAAGGCCAAGTCGAGCGAGGCGGCGCCGAAGCGGCGCAGGCCGGCGACGCGCTCCTGCATCGCGGTCATCTCGCGACGGAATTCCTCGTGGTCGCCGCGGCCGATATGAGGCAGGCCGCAGGCCACCACGCATTCGTTGAGCTGACGGCGGCCGGCCACGCGCAGCCGCTGGTCGTTGAGGAAGGCGCCCTTGCCGCGCTCGGCGATGTAGAGCTCGTCATTGGCGGGATTGTAGATCACGCCGGCGATGATCGTGCCCTCGCGCGAAAGCCCGATCGAGATCGCGAATTGCGGGATGCCGTGCAGGAAGTTGGTGGTGCCGTCGAGCGGATCGACGATCCAGGTGTGGCTCTTGTCGGAGCCCTCGCGCGTTCCGCCTTCCTCGCCGATGAAGCCGTAGCCGGGCCGCGCCTTGGCGAGGTCCTGGTAGAGGATCTCCTCGGCGCGCTTGTCGGCCAGCGAGACGAAATTCGCCGGTCCCTTCAGCGAGACCTGGAGATGCTCGATCTCGCCGAGATCGCGCTTGAGGCTGCGGCCGGCGCGGCGCGCGGCCTTGACCATGACGTTGATAGTTGCGGAATATAGCATGAGCTTCCGGTCTTGATCGGGGGAAATGGCGCGAAATCGCGCCTGTTTGAGGGATGGGGTGCCCTGCGGGGGCCTCAACGTCAAGTCATTTGGCCCCGAGCCATTTCCTGGCGGCGGCCTCGGCCTTGGCCCGGTCCTCGGCCGGCAAATCGGACAATTGCTTGTCCAGCTCCGGATCGCCCTTGCCGGAGGTCTTGGCCACCAGATGCCACTTGAAGCCTTCGACCTTGTCCACGGCCGTGCCCATGCCGTTGATCAGCACCCAGGCCAGCCGGTTCTGCGCGATCGCGCTGCCCTGGCGGGACGCCTTGCGGAGCAGGGCGACGGCCGCCGGCTGGTTCTTCGGCGTGCCGGTGCCGTTGAACAGCGCGATGGCGTATTCGACCTCGGCATCGACATTGTCGGTCAGCGTGGCGACCTGGAGCAGACGCACCGCCCGTTCCAAATCCTTCGGCACGCCAGTGCCTTCCTTGTAGAAGGTCGCGAGCGCGTATTGCGCCTCGGGCAGGCCGGCATCAGCCGCCTGGCGCAGCAGCTCGGCGGAGCGCTTGACGTCCTGCGGCAGGGTCTGGCCGTCGAGATAGAGCAGCGCGAGATTATAGGCCGCCTTGGGTTCGCCGAGCTTGGCGGCGGACGCCATCAGCTTGACCGCCTCATTTTTGTCGACCGGGCCGCCGCGGCCGGTCATCCTCAGCATGGCGAGCGCGAACATCGCCTCGCGGTCTCCGGCGTCGGAGGCGCGCTTGTACCATTGCAGCGCCTTGGTGTAGTCGCGTCGGATGCCCATGGCGTTGGAATAGAGCTCACCCAGCATGGTCATCGCTTTGGCATCGCCGGTTTCGGCACGGGCCGTGGCGAGTTCGAAGGCGGTCTTGTACTGGCCGCGCTGATAGGCGCCGTACACCAGATCGACGTTGGGGTTGTCGGTCGGCGGCGCCGGAATCACGGTCGCGGCCGGAGCAGGCTTTGGGGAAGCGGAAGGTTTCGGGGAGGCTGAAGGTTTGGGTGCCGGCGGCGCTTCCTTCTTCTTGGTGATGGTGTGCGGCGTGGCCTTCGGCTTGTCTTTGGTTTTCTCGGCCGAAGCGCCCGGCGTTGCCACCGGCGGCGTGATCTGGAGCTGCGCGGCCGCGGGCGCCGTCAGCAGCAGCGTGGCCAGCATGATGATGCGCGGGAGCTTCATGTCGGGCGCTAGCCGTGCTCCTGGTCTGCAAGCGCAGTCGCATGAGCCTTCTTGATCGCAGCGTCGGCCTCGATCAGCGCAGCCTTGGGTCCGCGCGGATCGGCCCAGATGAAGTCGCCCACCAGCACGAAATCGGCGCCGCTGGCGGCGAATTCGTGGGCCTCCTCCAGCGAGATGGCAAAGCCGACGCAGGGCGGTTCGAACAGCTCGGCCCACCAGTCCAGCCGCTCAGCGATCGCTTGCGACGACGGCCGCTGGCCCTTTGCGTCGGGTTCGCCGAACAGCACGTAATCCGCGCCAATCTCGCCCGCATCCATCGAATGGTGCCGCGTCGTCAGCCCGCCAACGCCCGCGATGCGATCGGGCTTCAGCGATGGCAGCGCCTCTTTCAGCGCGGCGATGCCGGGCAGATGCGCGCCGTCGGCGCCGCCGCGTGCGACGAGCTCAGGATGGCCATCGACAAGCAGCGCCGCGCCCGCTTTCTGAGCCGGCGGCGCCAAGGCCTTGATCCGCGAGATCATGGTGCGCTGATCGGTCTGCTTCAGCCGCAGCAGCACGGCCGCGACATCGGCGGCGGCGAGCAGGCCGGGCAGCTCGGCCAGGAGCGAAGCGGGATCGTCGACGACAGGCGTCGCGAGATAAAGGCGCGGCGCCGGGCGCGGCGGAGGAGATTTGTTCGACAAGATCTAGGCCGCTTTCTGTTCCAGGCTGCTTTGCCATTCGCCTTTGCAGGCGAGGCCATTCATGCGCGCGCGGTGACTGAATGCGCTTTGTCCGGCCGCGACGTTCTCGGCCTTGCCTGACCAGGCCTTCTGCGGCGCGGCCTGGAGTGCGCGACCATAGGAGAAGGTCAGGCCCCAGGGCAGCGGGCCGAGCTTGTGCATGGCGTTGAGATGCGCCGTTGCCTCTTCATCCGATTGGCCGCCGGAGAGGAAGGCGATGCCGGGCACCGCCGCGGGCACGCACGCCTTGAGCAGCCGTATCGTCTTCTCCGCGACCTCCTCGACGCAAGCCTGCTTCGCGCACTTCTTGCCGGAGATGGCCATGTTCGGCTTCAGCACCATGCCCTCGAGCGCGACGCGCTGCACGCGCAATTCCTGAAACGTCTTGTTGAGCACACGGCTCGTCACCTCATAGCAGCGATCGATGTCGTGATCGCCGTCCATCAACACTTCGGGTTCGACGATCGGCACGATCTGCGCGGCCTGGCACAGCGCTGCGTAGCGCGCCAGCGCGTGGGCGTTGACGCTGATCGCAGTCATGGAAGGGATGCCACTGCCGATGTCGATCACCGCGCGCCATTTGGCGAAGCGTGCGCCGCGCTCGTGATATTTCTTCAGCCGTTCGGCGAGCTTGTCGAGCCCGACGGTGACGAGCTCGCCCGGACACATCGGCAGGGCTTGGGTGCCTTCGTCGACCTTGATCCCGGGGATGGCGCCGCTGCTCTCGATCAGCTTGACCAGGGGCGTGCCGTCCTTCGCGTTCTGCCAGATCGTCTCGTCATAGAGGATGACGCCGGAGATGTAGCGGCTCATGGCTTCGTTCGAGCGGAACAGCATCTCGCGATAGTCGCGGCGGTTCTCTTCGGTCGATTCCACGCCGATCGCGTCGAAACGCTTCTTGATGGTGCCGGAGGATTCGTCGGCGGCAAGGATGCCCTTGCCGGGCGCGACCAGGGCGGTCGCGATCCTGTTCAGCTCAGTCAGATTCATCGAGATGTCCTCCCAAAACGATTCTGCCCTTGCCGGTGAAAATAGACCGTTCTCGGGCAAATGCCGAGTTAACGTTCGTCGCAGGGTAAGGGCTGGGGCAGCGTTGGGCCGGCCGGGCGACTCTTCACCTCGCCCCGCTTCGGGGAGAGGTCGGATCGCCCTTGCGATCCGGGTGAGGGGGGTACAGGTCCCGCAGTCATCTCATCTGCCGAGAGAGCCCCTCACCCCAACCCTCTCCCCGCGAAGGGCGGGGAGAGGGGAAGGATAGAGCAGCTTACGCCACCTTCGGGGCGAGCTCGCCCTTGGCGTAGCGCTTGGCCATCTCGGCCGTGGTCAGCACCTTCTTGATCTTGGAGGCTTGGCCCGCGGTATTGAATTCCTGGAGCCGCTGCTTGCACAGCCTGGTCATCGCTTCCATCGCGGGCTTCAGGTACTTGCGCGGATCGAACTCTTCGGGATTGTCCTTGAGCACTTTCCGGATCTGGCCGGTCATCGCCATGCGGTTGTCGGTGTCGATGTTGATCTTGCGCACGCCGTTCTTGATGCCGCGCTGGATCTCGGCAACAGGCACGCCCCAGGTCGGCTTCATCTTGCCGCCATAGGCGTTGATGATGTCCTGGAGGTCCTGCGGCACCGAGGAGGAGCCGTGCATGACGAGATGCATGTTCGGCAGCTTGCGGTGGATCTCCTCGATCACGTTCATGGCGAGGATGTCGCCGTCGGGTTTGCGGGTGAATTTGTAGGCACCGTGAGACGTCCCCATCGCGATCGCGAGCGCGTCGACCTGGGTCTCCTGGACGAACTTCACGGCTTCATCCGGATTGGTCAGGAGTTGGTCGTGGCTGAGCTTGCCCTCGGCGCCGTGGCCGTCTTCCTTGTCGCCCATGCCGGTCTCGAGCGAGCCGAGCACGCCAAGCTCGCCCTCGACCGAGATGCCGCCGAGATGGGCCATGTCGGTTACGGTCTTGGTGACGCCGACATTGTAGCCCCAGTCACCGGGGGTCTTGCCGTCGGCCTTGAGCGAGCCGTCCATCATCACCGAGGTGAAGCCGGCCTGGATCGCGGTCATGCAGGTGGCCGGCTCGTTGCCGTGGTCGAGATGCACGCAGACCGGGATGTGCGGGTAGATCTCGGTCACCGCGTCCATCATGTGCTTGAGCATGACGTCGTTGGCGTAGGAGCGCGCACCGCGCGAGGCCTGGATGATGACGGGCGCGTCGACCTGGTTGGCCGCGTCCATGATCGCCAGCGCCTGCTCCATGTTGTTGATGTTGAAGGCCGGGACGCCGTAATCGTTCTCCGCCGCATGGTCGAGCAATTGACGCAACGTGATCCGAGCCATCTGTGTTTTTCTCCCGTTTGGGCCTGCAAGGCCACTGCTTGAAGGCGGCTGACGACTTGCCGACCGATTACTTGGTGCGCAGAACTTCGACGCCGGGCAGGGGCTTGCCTTCCATCCATTCAAGAAATGCGCCACCGGCGGTCGAGACATAGGTGAACTGACCGGCCACATGGGCCTGGTTGAGAGCCGCGACGGTGTCGCCGCCGCCCGCGATCGAGATCAGCTTCTTGGCCCTGGTGCGCTCGGCGGCATGCTTGGCGGCGGACATCGTGCCGCGGTCGAACGGCTGCATCTCGAAGGCACCGAGCGGTCCGTTCCAGACCAGCGTCGCCGCATCGTCGATCGCGGCATGGACACGTGCGATCGACTGCGGACCGACGTCGAGGATCATGCCGTCGGCCGGGATCGCGTCGAGGCCATAGGCGTGCGACGGCGCGTTGGCCGCGAAATGATAGGCGACGGTAGCGTCGACCGGCAGGATGATGGCGCAGTTGGCGGCTTCGGCCTTTTCCATGATGCGCAACGCGGTCGCGGCGAGATCCTTCTCGGCCAGCGACTTGCCGATGCCGACGCCCTGGGCGTGCAGGAAGGTGTTGGCCATGCCGCCGCCGATCACGAGCGCGTCGACCTTAGTCACGAGGTTTTCGAGCAGGTCGATCTTGGTCGAGACCTTGGCGCCGCCGATGATAGCGATGACAGGCTTGGTCGGTGAGCCCAGCGCCTTCTCCAGCGCGACCAATTCGGCCTGCATGGTGCGGCCGGCATAGGCGGGCAGCTTGTGGCCGAGGCCTTCGGTCGAGGCGTGGGCGCGGTGCGCGGCCGAGAACGCGTCATTGACCCAGATGTCGCCGAGTTTTGCGAGCTCCGCGACAAAGGCCGGATCGTTCTTCTCTTCCTCTTTGTGGAAGCGGGTGTTTTCGAGACAGAGGATGTCACCGTCCTTCAAGCCGGCAACGGCCTTGACCGCGGGCTCGCCGATGCAGTCGTCGGCGAAGGCGACGGGCTTCTTCACCACCTTCGACAGCGCCTCGGCCACGGGCTTGAGCGAGTCCTTGGCATCGCGCCCTTTCGGCCGGCCGAAATGCGCGAGCAGGATGACCTTGCCACCCTTGTCCGAGATTTCGGTGATGGTCGGCGCGACGCGCTCGAGCCGGGTTGCGTCGCTGACGCGGCCGTTCTCCATGGGCACGTTGAGGTCAACGCGCAGCAGCACGCGCTTGCCCTTCACATCGACGTCGTCGAGGGTGCGGAATGATTTCGTCATCGGAGGCCCTTGTCCCGGGCGCACCGCGGCGCGTAGTGCCGCCGTGCAGAACCGGGACCCAAATTGCGGCGAGTCCCGCGGTTAGTTAAACGGGCCCCGGCTCTGCGACGCAGCGCTTCACGCTACGTCGCGTCCGGGACACGAGAGCGGAGTTAGATCACCTTCGACATCGCGACGGCGGTATCCGCCATACGATTCGAGAAGCCCCACTCGTTGTCGTACCAGGACATCACGCGCACCAGCGTGCCGTTCTGCACCTTGGTCTGGTCCATGTGGAATGTCGAGGAGTGCGGGTCGTGGTTGAAGTCGATCGAGACGTTCGGCGCGGTGGTGTAGCCGAGAATGCCCTTGAGCTGCTGCTCGGAGGCACGCTTCATCGCCTCGTTGATTTCCTTCGGATCGGTGGCGCGCTTGGCCACGATCTTGAGATCGACGACCGAGACGTTCGGGGTCGGCACGCGGATCGCGACGCCGTCGAGCTTGCCCTTCAGTTCCGGCAGCACGAGGCCGATCGCCTTGGCGGCGCCGGTCGAGGTCGGGATCATCGACATCGCAGCCGCGCGGCCGCGATAGAGATCCTTGTGCATGGTGTCGAGAGTCGGCTGGTCGCCGGTATAGGCGTGGATCGTGGTCATGAAGCCGGTCTCGATGCCGACGAGGTCGTTCAGCACCTTGGCGATCGGCGCAAGACAGTTGGTGGTGCAGGAGCCGTTGGAGACGACCAGATGTTCCCGGGTCAGCGTGTCGTGGTTGACGCCGTAGACGATGGTGGCGTCGGCGCCGTCGGCGGGCGCAGAAACGAGAACGCGCTTGGCGCCGGCAGTCAGATGCGCGGAGGCCTTGTCCTTCGAGGTGAAGATGCCGGTGCATTCCATCGCGATGTCGATGCCGAGATCTTTCCAGGGCAGCTTCGAGGGATCGCGCTCGGCGGTCACCTTGATCTTGTTGCCACCGAGGCTGATCGTGTCGCCATCGACGGTCACGGTGCCGGGGAAACGGCCATGGACGCTGTCGAAGCGAAGCAGATGGGCGTTGGTCTCGACCGGGCCGAGGTCGTTGATGCCGACGACCTCGATGTCCTTGCGGCCGGACTCAGCGATGGCCCGCAGAATGTTGCGGCCGATGCGGCCAAAACCGTTGATTCCGACGCGGACTGCCATGTTTCGTCTCCTTCAATGACCGTTGTCATCCCGCACAACGCGCTAGCGCGCCTGCGAGGGTTTTTTTAGGGCGGACGCCCGGTTCGGCCGGGCGGGGCTTGATCATATGGGACGTTAGGTAGTCCTTTTTTTCGGTAATCTCAACTCTCAGGAAACGCGTTTCAGAACGGCGTTAACCGCGGCCTCGGCGGTAATGCCAAAGTGCTGGAATACCTTGTTGAGAGGGGCGCTGGCGCCGAAGGAGTGCATGCCGATAAACTCGCCATCCTGGCCGATCACGGCGTCCCAGCCCCAGCGCACGGCGGCCTCGATTGCGACCTTGATGGGGGCATTGCCGATGATCTCGTCGCGGCGCTCCTTTGGTTGCGCTAGCAGGAGCTCGAGCGAGGGAACCGAAACCACCCGGGTCGGAATGCCGCGCTCGGCGAGCTGCTTCTGGGCGGCCACGGCCATCTCCACTTCGGAGCCCGAGGCGAACAGCGTCGCCTTGGCTTCGCCCTGGGCGGCCACCAGCTCGTAGGCACCGAACCGGCAGGGGCTCTCGTTCGGTGCGGTGGTGCGCAGTTGCGGCAGGTTCTGACGGGTCAGCGCCAAGACTGTCGGGCCGTCGATGCGGTTGAGCGCGAGCTCCCAGCACTCGGCAACCTCGATGGAATCGCACGGACGGAACACGCGCATGTTGGGAATGGCGCGAAGTGCTGAGAGATGCTCGACCGGCTGGTGGGTCGGGCCGTCTTCGCCGAGGCCGATGGAATCGTGGGTCATGACATAAACGACCCCGGTCCCCATCAATGCGGCGAGCCGCATCGCGGGCCGCGCATAATCGGTGAACACCAGGAAGGTCGCGCCGTTCGGCGCAAAACCACCGTGCAGGAAGATGCCGTTCATCGCCGCGCACATGCCGTGCTCGCGGATGCCGTAATGGATGAAGCGGCCCTTCGGCGTCTTGGCCGAGAACGCGGTTGCGGACTTCGCCTTGTTGTTGTTGGAGCCGGTGAGGTCGGCCGAGCCCGCCAGAAATTCCATCGGCATCGCGCCGGCAATCACTTCGATCACGGCTTCGGAGGATTTGCGGGTCGCCGCATTCATCGGCTTTTCCAGCAGCTCCTTCTTGTAGGCGCGCACCGCCTTCGCGAGCGCGGCCGGGCGCTCGTGGCGCAGGCGACGCTCGAACTCGGCGCGCTTGCGGCTGCCGAGTTCACCGAGCCTTGCTTCCCATTCCTGTCGTGCCGCCGCGCCGCGGCTGCCGGCCGCGCGCCAGGCCTTGAGCACGTCGTCGGGCACCGAGAACGGCTCCAGCGAAATGCCGAGATTTTCCTTGGCGGCCTTGAGCTCGTCGGCGCCGAGCGCTTCGCCGTGCACCTTGTTGGTGCCGGCCTTATGCGGGGCGCCGAAGCCGATGGTGGTGCGGCAGGCGATCAGCGTCGGCTTGTTTGATTTCTGCGCGCGCGTGATCGCGGCGGCGATTGCGGCCTGGTCGTGGCCGTCGATCTTTTCGGCGGCCCAGCCCGCCGACTTGAACCGCTTCACCTGGTCGACGGAGTCGGAAAGCGAGGTCGGACCGTCGATCGAAATGCCGTTGTCGTCATAGAGCACGATCAGCTTGTTGAGCTTCCAGTGCCCGGCCAACGCGATCGCTTCCTGCGACACGCCTTCCATCAAATCGCCGTCGGAAGCGATCACATAGGTATGGTGATCGACAATCTTCTTGCCGAACTCGGCGGCGAGCATCTTCTCGGCGAGCGCCATGCCGACGGCGGTGGAAATGCCCTGGCCGAGCGGACCGGTGGTGGTCTCGATGCCCTTGGTGTGGCCGTGCTCGGGATGTCCGGGTGTCAGCGATCCCAACTGGCGAAAGTCCTTGAGCTGGTCGATCGTCATCTCTGGGCTGCCGATCAGATACAGCAGCGAATAGATCAGCATCGAGCCGTGCCCGGCCGAGAGCACGAAGCGGTCGCGGTCCGGCCAGTCCAGCGCGGCGACGTCGAATTTCAGGAATTGCGTGAACAGCACGGTCGCCATGTCGGCGGCGCCCATCGGCAGGCCCGGATGACCCGATTTCGCCTTCTCGACGCCGTCCATGGCAAGGCCGCGGATCGCATTGGCCATACGGTTGTGATCGACCTGCGTCATGTCTGAAAATCCGTCTGAAATGAGGCGCTTGTGGCTGGATTTGGCCGCGCCGGAAGGAGCCTTTCGGCCGCTGGGGTCGCGGCTGGGATAGCATCTCGGTTCCGACAGGCCAAGGCAATCAAACGCCGGTTTGGCCGCAAAAGTTGCTTAGCAGTGCATAGGTTTCGCGGCGGCGTTGCGATTCCCTAGCTTGCCACGTAAATTTCTGCTTCTAACCGCTTGCCGAACCGAGTCTTTTGCCGGACGGCAAGCCCCAGGAAAAGCCCAAAGGAAAACTCCAAGGGCAAGGCCACAGGTTCCGCCGCTGACTGCATGAACGATCGCGTATCCAACAGCTCTGCCATGACCGAGTCCTCGGCCGTCGAGATCGAGATCGCGACCCGCAGGCTCATGGCGGCGCTCGACTCGCTCGAAAGCGCGGTGGAGCGGCGGCGCGATGCCGATCGCGACGAGAACGAGCTCGCGGCGCGGATTCAGGCGCTCGGCGCGGACCGCTCGCGGCTTGCCGACGAGCTCGACGGCGCGCTGGTGAAGGCACGCAAGCTCGAGCGCTCCAGCCGCGAGATCTCCGATCGGCTGGATTCCGCGATCGTCACGATACGTTCGGTGCTCGATACCGGAGAGGACGGATGAGCCACATCAACGTCACCATCAACGGCCGGCAATACCGCATGGCCTGCGAGGAAGGCCAGGAGGTGCGGCTGCTCAAGCTGGCTGAAAGCCTGGAGACGCGGATTCAGTCGCTGCGCGGAAAGTTCGGCGAGATCGGTGATGCCAGGCTCACCGTGATGGCGGCGCTGACCGTCTGCGACGAACTGGTCGATGCCGGCAACCGCATCCGGACCATGGAGCAGGAGCTGACCGAACTGCGGGATTTCCGCAACGCCGCCGTCGAGCGCGCCCGGTTGACCCAGACCGCGGTCGTGAACGCACTGAACTCTGCCGCCGAGCGCATCGAGAAGTCGACCCAGGTCCTGAACCGCACCGTCGGCAACGGGATCGCCATCGGCTGACCCTTCACCGGGCTGGCGATTCGTCAGCATCGTTGTTACATTGCCCAAGCGGGGCTGCGACGCGCGTCAGGAGCCATTATCCCCGGGGCCTTATCGATCCTTTAGGGAACTGTCCCTGGCCGGGCCCGTGGGCTCGGACATATGGTGCCCACCTACTTTCGTAGGGAACTCCGGGATCGAGTGCTTCAACGGCGTTCGCGGCTTCGCACTTTTGTTTTTCTTCCTTCTGGTTCGTGCCTGTCGAAATTGCGTCCCCGACACGCTCGCGGTTTGATTTCGGTGTCATGCCCCGCGCAGGCGGGGCATCCAGTACGCCGCGCTGTCGAGGTTTTTGCATTGGCGTCTCTGGAATACTGGATCACCCGCCCCAGTGCGCAAGGGCGCACAAGGCGGGTGATGACGGCGGAGCAAGGCTCAGCCTTCGGAGCAAGCGCGCATGACCAACACCAAAGCCGAACTCCGTGCCAAAGCCCTCGCGGCGCGCGATGCGCTGAGCGAAAAGAAACGCATCGCCGCCGCCGCCAAGCTCGCCAAGCGCGGGCTGCCATTCCAGCTTCTGCCTGGCAGCATCGTATCGGGCTATTCGCCGATCCGCAGCGAGATCGATCCGATGCCGCTGCTGAAGAAGCTCGCCGAGCAGGGTGCCAGGCTTGCGCTGCCTTGCGTCACTGCGCGGGGCCAGGCGCTGATCTTCCGCATCTTCCATCCGAACGATCGCCTGATGCTCGGCCCGCTCGGCATTCCCGAGCCGTCGCCTGGGGCCGCTGAAGTCATTCCCGACATCATGCTGACGCCGCTCGCTGCCTTCGATCGTCTCGGCCATCGCATCGGCTATGGCGCGGGGCACTACGACCACACCTTCGCGCATCTGCGAAAAACCAAGACCATCGTCGGCATCGGGCTCGCTTTTGCAGCGCAGGAGATCAAGGCGGTTCCGGCACTAGCCCACGACGTGGCGCTGGATTATGTGCTAACGGAATCGGACGTATTCGATTTCCGGAGTTCTGAAGTTGCGCATTCTCTTCGTGGGTGATGTCGTCGGCCGTGCCGGGCGCAATGCCATCGCCGAATATCTGCCTGGCATGGTCAAGGACTGGTCGCTCGATTTCGTCGTCGTCAACGGCGAGAATTCCGCCGGCGGCTTCGGCATCACGGAAGCGATCTATCAGGAGTTTCTCGACGCCGGCGCCGACGCGGTGACGCTCGGCAATCACTCCTGGGATCAGCGCGAAGCACTGGTGTTCATCGAGCGCGCGGAGCGCCTGGTGCGGCCGGCGAACTATCCGCGCGGGACGCCCGGCCGTGGCGCCGCGTTGGTCGAGACCAAGAACGGCAAGCACGCGCTCGTCGTCAACGCTTTGGGCCGCGTCTTCATGACCCCGTTCGACGATCCCTTCGCGGCCCTCGAGCGCGAGCTCGGCGCCTGCCCGCTCGGCATTGCCGCGGACGCCATCGTCGTCGACTTCCATTGCGAGGCGACCAGCGAGAAGCAGGGCATCGGCTTCTTCTGCGACGGCCGCGCCAGCCTCGTCGTCGGCACCCACACCCATGTGCCGACCGCCGACCACCAGATCCTGTCGGGCGGCACCGCCTACATGACCGATGCCGGCATGACCGGCGACTACGATTCCATCATCGGCATGCAGAAGGAGGAGCCGTTGCGCAGGTTCACCTCCGGGATCCCCTCAGGCCGCTTCGAGCCGGCAGCGGGCGCTGCGACGCTCAGCGGCGTTGCGGTCGAGACGGATGACGCGACGGGGCTTGCGCTCCGTATTGGGCCGGTGCGCGCCGGCGGCAGGCTGGAGCCGACGACGCCGAAATTCTGGCTGAGCTGAATTGCAGCGGCAGATCCCGCTGCACCTTCTCCCCTTGTGGGAGAAGGTGGCGCGAAGCGCCGGATGAGGGGTCGCTTCCGCGAATTCAAATGCGAGTTGGACGCGTGGAGACAACCCCTTACCCGGCTTCGCTTCGCGAAGCCACCCTCTCCTGCAAGGGGAGAGGGTGCAGCGTCAGTCGGCGCGAGAATTACTCCGCCGTCTGCTCCCGCAACTCCGCAACATCCTTCGCCGTCAGCTTCGAGCCCTTCGCGCCGAACCGCGCTGTCACGTAGTTCGCCACCGCCGCGATCTCGTCGTCGCTATAGGCCTTGCCGAACGCCGGCATCGACAGCGCGCCGTCCGGCGTGTCGCGCTTGGTGCCTGACAGCACGATTTGCGCGACGTTGGTGGCGGCGGGGTCGTTGACGGCCCAGGTGCCGGTCAGCGTCGCCATCGGCGAGACCGGGCTTTCGCCGCTCCAGCCATGGCAACTGGCGCAGGCGCTGGCGAACACCATTTTGCCGCGCGCATCCGCCGTGACGCCGTCCTTGTGCGAGGCGGGTGCGACGGGCGCGGTGATTGCGGGCAGGTCGGGCGAGGGCTGCGGCGGCACGCTGCGCAGATAAGCGACGATGCTGCTTATGTCCTCAGGCGCGAACTGGCTAAAGCTGTGGTCGACCGCTTCGCCCATCGGACCCGACGCCGAGCCGTGGCCCGGCGCATGGCCGAGCGACAGATAGGAGACCAGGTCCTCGTCACGCCAGCTGCCGAGGCCGGTGGCCTTGTCGGAGGAGATGTTGAAGGCGCGCCACCCGGCCGTGATCGCGCCTGCAAATTTCTTGCGGTTGTCCAGCGCAAAGCCGAGATTGCGCGGCGTGTGGCATTCGCCGCAATGCGCCAGCGCCTCCACGAGATAGGCGCCGCGATTCCACTGCGGGCTCTTCGACGTATCGGGCGCAAAGCGCGTGTCCGGATTGAACACGGCCGACCAGACAATCATCGCCCAGCGCTGGTTGAAAGGGAAGGACAGCGTGTTCTCCGGCGGCTTCGCGCGCACCGCAGGCAGGCTGAACAGATAGGCCTTCACCGCCAGCACGTCGTCGTCGGTCATGTAGGTGTAGGACGTGTAGGGCATCGCCGGATAGAGCCGGGCGCCGTCATGGCGCTTGCCGCGCTGGACGGCGTTGAGAAAATCCTGGTCGCTGTAATTGCCGATGCCGGTGTCCGTGTCCGGCGTAATGTTGGTGGAATAGAGCGTGCCGAACGGCAGCTTGAAGCCGAGCCCGCCGGAATAGTCCGTCTCGCCGGGCTTGGTGTGGCAAACCATGCAGTCGGCCGCCTTCGCCAGGTATTCGCCGCGTTCGACCAGGCTCGCCTTCTCCAACTTTGCCGGCACGCCGGCCGGTTTGCCGGCACGGTAATCCGCCAGCGCCACCTTGGTGCCGCCGGCGAAGTCGAGCGGGCCGGGCCCGCGGATGATCCAGACGCCGAGCGCCACGACGACAATGGCGATCACGACGATGCCAGTGAGGATACGCATCTTGCCGCTCATGCCTTTTTCCCCGCAGCCAGCAGTTTCCGATCGATCGGCAGGCGCCGCAGCGCCACGCCGGTTGCTGCGTAAATGGCGTTGCGCAGCGCCGGCGGGCCGGCGTTGACGCCGGCCTCGCCGATGCCGCCGGGCGCTTCGCCGCTCTTGACGACGACGACCTCGATCTTCGGTGTCTCATTGATGCGCATCATGCGGTAGTCGTGGAAGTTCGACTGCTGCACGCGGCCCTTCTCGATGGTGATCTCGCCATAGAGTGCGGCGGTGAGGCCGAACACCAGGCCGCCTTCGATCTGCGCCTTCACCGTGTCGGGGTTGACCGCGATGCCGGTGTCGACCACCGAGACGATACGGCGGAGCACGATCTCGCCGATATCGTCGATCTCCGCTTCCACCACGGTGGCGAGGAAGCTTGCAAACGACGGCTGGACGCAGACGCCGCGGCCGACGCGCGGTGGCAGCGGTTGGCCCCAGCCAGATTTCTCGGCGGCAAGATTGAGCACCGCGAGCATGCGCGGATTCTTCGTCAGCATCGAGCGGCGGAATTCGACCGGATCCTTGCCGGCCTTGCGCGCGAGCTCGTCCATCGCGCATTCGACCGCAAACACGTTGTTGTTCGGACCGACGCCGCGCCAGAAGCCGGTGGGCACCGCCGGCGGTTCGGCGCGGACATATTCGACATGGAAGTTGGTGAAGTCGTAGGGTGCATCCACGGCGGCATCGACCGCGTCGATGTCGATACCCTTCTGGAACGCCGGCGGCAGCCAGCGCGCCAGCACGGCGGAACCGGCGACCTTGTACTTCCAGGCCGCGACCTTGCCGTCGACCAGCGACGCCGTGACCTGGTCGCGATAGACCGGACGGTAGACGTCGTGCTGGATGTCCTCCTCACGGGTCCATATCACCTTGACGGGATAGTCGACCTGCTTTGCGATCTTCACGGCGGCCACCACCATATCCGGCTCGAGCTTGCGGCCGAAGCCGCCACCGAGCAGATGCTGGTTGACAATCACCTTGTCGACCGGGAGGCCCGCAGCCTTCGCCGCCTCCGACTGCACGCGCGTCATGATCTGCGTGCCGGTCCAGATCTCGCAGGCATCCGGCCTGACGTGAACGGTGGCGTTGATCGGCTCCATCGAGGCATGCGCAAGGAACGGCAGTTCGAAGCTTGCCTCGAACCTGTCGCCGCTGGCGAGCCCCTTGGCGATGTCGCCGACCGATTTCGCGACCACGCCGTCCTTCTCGCTGGCGGCGCGCAGATGCTGCCAGACGTCCTTCGTGCTGAGCTTCGCGTTCGGTCCCTCGTTCCACTCGATCTTGAGCGCATCGAGGCCCTTCTTTGCGGCCCACATGTGATCGCCGATCACCGCGACCGCATCCTCGAGCACCACGACCTTGCGTACGCCCGCAATTTTGACCGCCGCGCTGTCGTCGACCTTGCCGACCTTGCCGCCAAAGACCGGGCAATTGGCGATCGCGGCGATCTTCATGCCGGGCAGGATCGCGTCGATGCCGTAGACGACCTTGCCATTGACCTTGTCCGGCGTGTCGAGCCGCTTCAGCGGCTGGCCGATGATGACGAAGTCCTTGGGGTCCTTCACCCGGACGTCCTTCGGCGGCGTTTGGCCCTGTGCGGCCAGTGCCAGTTCGCCATAGCCGAGCTTGCGGCCGCTTGCGGCATGCACGACCTCGCCTTTCGATGTCGTGCAGCTTGCCGGCTCGACCTGCCATTGCGCCGCTGCGGCCTGCACCAGCATCGCCTTCGCGCTGGCGCCGGCGGCGCGCAACGGATTCCACCAGGCGCGGATCGAGGTCGAACCACCCGTGGCCTGCAGGCCGAACGCCGGATTGGCGTAGAGCTTGTCGTTGGGCGGCGCGTGCAGCACCGCAACCTTTGCCCAATCCGCGTCGAGCTCTTCGGCCAGGATCATCGCAATCGAGGTATAGACCCCCTGGCCCATCTCGACTTGCGGCATCAGGAGCACGGTGCGGCCGGTGTCTTCGACCCGGATGAAGGCGTTCGGCGCGAATTTGCCGTCGGTCGTGTCCTTCGGCTGCTCCGGCTCGTTGACGGCGGCGCGGAGCGGCAGATGGAAGGCGAGCAGGAAGCCGGTGGCGAGACCGCCGGTCAGAACCGCACGGCGGGAGACGTCAGGAAGAGTCTTGTCGGTGATCATGGCGGACCTCACGACTGACGGCCGGAGGCGGCTTGCTTGATGGCCTCGCGGATGCGCACATAGGTGCCGCAGCGGCAGATGTTGCCGGCCATCGCGGCGTCGATGTCGGAATCGTCAGGGCTGGGCGTTGCCGCCAGCAGTGCCGCGGCCGACATGATCTGGCCGGACTGGCAGTAGCCGCACTGGATCACTTCGGCATCGAGCCAGGCCTTCTGCACCTTTGCGCCCGCTGGCGTGCTGCCGACATGCTCGATCGTGGTGATGGCGCGGTTCGCGACCGCGCTGACCGGCAAGACGCAGGAGCGGACTGCCTTGCCGTCGACGTGCACGGTGCAGGCGCCACACTGCGCAATCCCGCAGCCGAACTTGGTGCCGGTCATCCCAAGGACGTCGCGCAGCACCCACAGCAGCGGCATGTCAGGTGGCGCGTCGAACGATTTCGTTTCGCCGTTGATGGTGAGAACAGTTGCCATATGCATCCCCTTGCTCGCTCGATCGCTTGCGGCGATCTAGTCAGCGAATTTGCGCGCACAATAATCATATCGATGCGAAACGATGAAGCGTCGACATGTCCGGCAATGCATTTTTGCGCAGTGAGCGCGTTAGGCCATGACGTTCACGAATTTGTGCGGCGATCACTGCAGTAATTTTGGGCTAATTGATATGATAATCGTCATTTTCTGACGCATTTTGCTCACAAGCGTCATTGATGGCCACAGAAGATCGTGCGAATGCGCAAAATCATGCGATGACGAAACTCGTGCGATTGTGGAAGTCGATCGACGGCGCGATCAATTGCCGCGACTCATTGTTGTGCCCTCTCCCCTTGTGGGAGAGGGCAGCGAGGCCGGTAGACGCAGGCTCATTCGGGTGAGGGGTCCGTCTCCGCGTACGGGCGCCGTTTTGGATCAAGCGACAAAGGGAAGCCTGATCGCGAACGAGGCACCGCCATGCTCCCGATTGCTCGCTGATATGAACCCGTTGTGTGCTTCGATAATGGTGCGCGCAATGGACAAGCCCATGCCCATGCCTTCCGCTTTACTGCTGTAAAACGGCTCGAAAACCTGTTTCAATTTGTCTTCTGGAATGCCGGGTCCGCGATCTGACACGGATAGCTCGGCGAATTGCTCGACGCGCGCGGTCCGGATGCTGATAGTGCGGCTTTCGTGAGACGTGTCCTTCATAGCCTCGACCCCGTTCAGCACAAGGTTCAAAATGACTTGTTGAAGCTGAATGCGATCGCCGAGGATCGGTAGCGCATCTGGCGTGATCACGTTGACCATTTCGAATTTTCGGCTGACGGTTAGCGCCGAAAGAAATCTGACCGTCTCTTGCACAACCTCATTGAGGTCCAGTTGCTTCAATTCGAACGGCGCCTTCTTTAGGAGGCTGCGCATCCTGCGAATGACCTCGGTGGCACGCCGGTCATCCTGTAAAATATCGTTCACAATTTCCCTGAGTTCAACGACATCGGAAAGTGCAGCGATATCGGGACGCTGCGATTGCAGGATCGCGGCTGCGGTTTCGGCGTTCGTCAGAATAGACCCAAGCGGCTGGTTGATCTCGTGAGCAATCGAGGCGGTCAGTTCGCCAGCGGTCGCGAAGCGATTAACGTGGGCCAGTTCAGTCATGCGCTGTCGCGACTGTACTTCGGCGAATTGACGACGGCGATGCTCACGTAGCAGGATAGCAATAAGCCCGGCTTGTATGAGAAAAACCGCGACGACGGATGCGATCAGCCATAAATACCGTTCCCACACCGATGGCTCGCGGAAGTAGACCGTGCTGCCGGGCGGCAGGTGGCTGTCGCTGATCCCGAACCGCTGCATTTGCCGCCAATCGAACCTTGGCAGCTCGAATTGGCTGGGTGCGACCTTTACGTCGCCAGCTTTTTCACCGTTTAGAATACGGATTGCCGCCGCGGCTGCGATAGTCATGCCCTTCTCGATCGAATGCATAGAGCCGCCGACAATCGAGCCATCAAAAAATCCGTCAAGATAGGAAAAGATGGGAGCATCGGCGGCAGCCGAGAGCCTGTGCAAGGCGGCAGTGCCCTCATGTGTAACACCCGCCGCATCAACGCTCATCAGATGCCAGAAGATGGCGCTGTGAGGTGGAAGATGTGCCGCGTCTTTCAGGATATCTTCAAATGACAGCTTGTTATACCATCGTAGTTCAACCCGCCCGCTGAACGGTGCGAGTTCTCGCTCCAATACCCCTTGCCAAAATGTTTCATTGGGCGAAGCCCCATTCACGACGGCGATCACTTTCGTGTCGGGCAACACCTTCAGAATAGTTTCGATGGCGGCAGGAAAATTATGAGCCGCAGCGGCCACGGTGTCATACTCGGTCAGCTTGTCGTATTGGACCCGTCGCGCCTCGACGGAAGTAAACATCATTGGTGTCTTGGGGAAAAGCTGAGCGCGATACCGCTGCACAAACTCGGCAGCTGGCGCACCGAGGGCGACAATGAGGTCGGGAGGTTTGGCCCCGTACAATGCTTGGAGGTAACCGATAAAGGGTGCGAGCGCCTTGTCGTCGTCCACAAGGGCGCTTAGCAGCGAGTGGTCCTGAAAGTCGATTGGGACTTTCGATTGCTTGATCATTTGAGGGCGAAGAAACTCAGCGAAATCGGTCCACGGTTTGAAGCGGAGGCCGAATGATTGCAGCATCAAAACGCGCTTGGGCTCAGGATCAGCCGCCCGACCCGGCCCCAGTGTTGCCAGCAACAATGCGACGACCAGCGGGGCGGCGAAGGTCCGCCTGCAAAAGGATCGCCAGGATAGTGAGAACAGGCAAAACCGCATTGCCATCCTAGTCCCCTCGGTCCCGGAGCCTAATGGCACGGCCGAATGTTTAATAGGCCGAAAAACGGCTGTCGGCGGCTTGGCCGGGGAGAGCGATCAGGACTGGACCCAGCGGCAGCGGACCGCAACGATTCCGGGGACAATGAATTCCAGCCGAAATCTTGGTTTAACTGCACGCGCTAACGGTGGCTGAAAGTTGAAGCTCGGGGTTCGCCCGAGCTTCAACAGGAGCAAGCCATGCGAAGCCCGAAGCCGTTCACCGTCTATCAGCCGGTCCCGGCCAAAGCCCGAAGCCGCTCTTCACCGTCCACGCCTATTCGCTCGATCAGGCGCGGACTTGAGCGGAAGACGATGGAAGTCGCGGTCGACGGGTTAATAGGCGCAAATATAGTTTCCGTAAGCATCGTAGCAACTGCGGCGGTACGCAGCAGTGCCAACGGCAGCCGCGCCTACCGCTGCCGCTCCTACACCGTAGCCCCGATAGCCGTAGCCGCGATAGCCGCCCCGATAGCCGTAGCCACGGTAGCCTGCGCCGCGCACCGCAACAGCGCCGCCGCCTCGCGGTCCTCGAACTGCGACCGCACCGCCGCGATAACCGCCGCCACCCCGATAGGCACCTCCGCCGCGCCGAGCCTCGGCATCATCGGGGATCAAGCAGGCGGTGAGCAAAACGAAAGCTGCAAGAGAAGCAAGAATGAAGCGGAGCATGACAGAAACCCTTCCATGAATTCCTTAAGCCCCGCTCGCGAGATTGCGGCTCTCTCCGCGCAGGAGCTTGATGTAGATCAATCGAACCCGCGCACTGCGGCGACTACGCTGTGTTCTGCCGCACCTGAGAAGGCGATGAGCCTCAGTTGCGCAAGTTCCAAGAGAGAGGTCCGCCATGCATCCGAGCAAGCATCTTTCGATCAGGTCAGCGACTGTTGCCGGGATTGCTGCCAGCGCCCTGTTGGGCCTTGCAGGTCTCACGCTCAATCCAGGCCCAGCCAATGCGGTCGTGTATTGCCAATACACTGCCTACCCAGCGGGTTGCGTTGCTCGGGCAGGCGTCGTGCTCAGGCCCCGCCCGGTGGCGCGCGCCGCAGTCCGTCATAACGCCGGCGGCAATGCGAATGGTGGCGTCAATCGTGTCGGAGCCAGGCGGTAAAGGCCGGTTTCGCAAGCCAGGAAGAAGCCGCCATCGCTTCGTCCCGGTGGCGGCTTTGCTTTGTCTGGCGGGGATAGGCCACGGTACCGACGGGGCGGCTTTAGGCATGAAACACACTTGGTACGTCACTTTTGAAGTGCCGCTGGATGGCACACTGTCAAGACGGCGACATCCGCGGCTAACCAACACGTTTGAAAGCGAAGCAGCAGCCAAGGATTTTGCGCGAACCAAATTCAACGACGGACTGATCGTCAGTGCAGGGACTGTCATCCCTCACTTTCCGAGAGTGTCGATCCCATCGGCCGAAATCCCAACGTGGCTCGAAGCACCGAACCAAGTTGATCCAGATCAATAACTAGGCCACCGACGCTGGTGACATGCTCTAAGGGGCAGCAACCGGGAGCCTGACCATGAATGAACGTTCGGAGCCGAAACAGGTCTGTCGTCGCAACGCACTAACCTTCCTTGGATACGCAGGGGTGTTTGGGCTTGTGGTTTCGTCCTCAATTTTGGCGGCCTCAGAGGCTGTTGCTCAAACCACTGCGCCAGCCGCCGCGCCTACCACGCCGCCAGCGGACGCGCCGAAGTCAGGCACAGAACGCCGCCAGGAGCGGCGCAGCGGGCGAACAGAGCGCCGCCAGGAACGCCGCACGGGACGCACAGAGCGGCGCCAAGAGAGGCGTACGGGACGCGACGAGCGACGGGACGCTCGCGACGGCACCCCGGCCGCCACGACGACCACCGAGCAAAAGAAGTAGTCCGTTCATTGCCAAGCACAGCTACCGGGCCGCCCAAGCGTAGGCCCGGAAGGCCGTACAGCGCGCGGCCAGCGCCGTCTACGGAAAGCGGGGCGGGGCTATCGAAATCGGCTTCTCTCGCGAGGGGAGAAGAGGAGGGGATGGAAATTTCGGAATAATAGCAGTATACGCCTGTTTTGCCCGACGGCGCAAGCGCTTCAGAGGCGTCTGGATCGAGGGATTCATCAGGCGCTTAAGCCATTGATTCTGCCCGCCCCGGCTACTGTGCATGGGGTTGTTTTCGAGGTTTCTGATTCAGGGAGACCATGCGCCCCCGCCGCAAGCGCGTCGCGACGACCCTCAGCTCTGCCGAAAGCCCATCCGGAAGGCGCCCCAGTGCTTGCCGCGGATCATGATCGGCGAGGACAGGTCCTTCATCAGCACGAACTGCCCGCCGCCCATGTCGCGGCGATAGGTCTGCAGCAGGAACGGCTTGGTGTTGGCCGCGACCTTCTGCACCGCGCGATCGGTGAACAGGCGGCGGTTGCGGCAATTGGCGTTATTCCAGACCGGGTCCTTGCCCTGCGGCAGGCGGTAGTTCGGGTTGTGCGTCGGCAGATAGCCGCCCTTGGCCCAGGCGACGCAGAACACGATGCGGGGATCGGATTTCTGGATCGGGTCCTGGATCGCGGGCAGCACGCGGTCTGTGAAGTCGACATAGTTGGTGTTGTACTGCTTGGGATCGGTGCCGGGGATTTCCCGATAGTTCTCGTCCATGAACTGGTCGAGCGTGATCTCGCCGCGGCCGATGGCGGCTTCGAACTCGTCCGAGATCCGCTTTGCGATCTCGACGACAATTCGGATCAGCGGCGCATCCGATGTCTCGACGCCGCTGTCGGCGATCAGCGCGATCAGCCCTTCCGACGTGTCGAGCAGTTTGGTCACGCGCTGATCGGCGTTCTTGAGATCGCGTGAGGAGAGATCGACGCCCTTGGCGAGTTCGTTGAGCTCGCTGATGACGGTGTCGCAGTGTCCGAGGTTGGAGGTTGCCGCGCGCGTGACGCTGCCGATCTCCGCTTCCACCGAGGCGAAGCCCTGCTGAACCCGCGAGATGATGCCGGAGATCCGCTGGGCGCCTTCGCCGGCCGTCTTCGCGCGCTGCGAGGCATCGCTGCTCTCGCCGATCAGACCTTCGATCTGGCCGTCGAGATCGCGCACGGTGTCGGAGATCTGGTGCGTGGCCTGGCGGGTGGCTTCCGCGAGGTTCTTGACCTCGCTTGCCACCACCGCGAAGCCGCGGCCGGCATTGCCGGCGCGTGCCGCCTCGATGGTGGCATTGAGCGCGAGCAGATTGGTCTGCTTCGCGATCGCCTCGATCGAGCCGGAGACCTTTGCGACTTGTGCCAGCGCGGAGCCGACTGCGCTGAGCCGCGCCTCGATGCGTTCGACGGCTGCAACGAGTTCGGAGATGTGGCTAACCGCGGCGTCGACTGCGCCGCGCGACTGCGCGATCTCGCCGACCGCCGCTGACGTGGTCGTTTGCACCGCCTGTGACGCATTGGCGATGTCGTGGTTGGCCGACACCATCGTCTCGGCGGTTTCCTGGAGGTGGTGGAAACGTTCCGACTGGTTCGCGACGCGGCTTGCGACTTCCTGGACGTTGCCGGCGATGTCAGCCAGTTCCACGCCGAGGCCGCCGATGCGGTCGGCGAGCTGATCGATCAGCCGTTCGGAAAGTGTTCGGTTGGAGCCGGTGTCCAGTACTGCAAGTTGTACGACGGACATGTCTTGAGAGTCCTCCAGTCAGAGCCATTCGCCGGCTCTCCGCGGCATTCCCATTCCAATATCGATCTTAGGAGGTGATTCGCGCTTTGGCGTCTTGCCTGAGCGCGCACTAGAGCTTGTAGGCCGTCCTGAATCCGCCCCAGTGCCGGCCTTGCACGCGGATCGGAACGTCGATCTCGCGCATCATCACCGTATTTCCGTTGCCCATGTCGCGTGCATAGCTCTGCACCAGATACGAGCGCAGGTTGCGCGCGGCAGCCAACCCCGCCGGATCGTTGAACATCCGCCGGTTGCGGCTGTTGGCCGTGTTCCAGGCGGCATCACCAGGCCGCTGCGGATGCGAATAGATCCTATTGTGCACCGGCAGGAAGCCGTTGCGATCGACCATGGCGCAGAATGCCATGCGCGGGTCCTTCGCCAGAAAGGCTTCCTGGAACGCCGGCAGCGCGCGATCGGCCCAATCCAGATATCTGGTGCGGTACTGCTGCGGATTGGTTCCGGCGATTTCGGCATAATCGGTGTCGAAGAGGTGGTCGATCTTCACCTCGCCGCGGGCAACCGCCTGCTCGAAGATCGCGGTCAGCGCGTTACCCGCCTCCATGGCGCGGGTGACAAACTCCGTGTTCTCCTCGTGGATCGACCACAGCCTGTCCTCGATCTTCTCGCGTAGCTCGGCATTGGGACTAACGAATTGCGCGCGGGCCCCGGCCTTGGACTGCTCGACCACGCGCAGGCGGCAGGCACCGACGCCTTCGAGGGTGCCTTCGACCATGGCTTGCGATGCAAGGCGGCCCGCGTCCGCGCCGCCGATCAGCACGCCGTCCATCGCTATCTCGTAGACCGGCAGCACGCCGCGGGCGGTTTCGAGCTTGAGATGGCAGGGCAGCCGCTCGGTCTTGCGGCGGTCGTCGTGCTCGCTCTGGCGCAGCAGCACGGCGCAGCGCGATTTCAGTTTCTGTGCGAAGGCGGTCACGGCCTTGCCTGCGCTGGCGACGTGCTCGCCGTGGCTCTCGGCCGCCTTGGTCGCAGCATCGATCTCGGCTGCGCTTTCGCCGACCGAGATGATGAACTGCGACGCGCTGGTCGCGTTGCCGGAGACTTCGCTGGTGGTGGCATTCTGTTCGGCGACCGCGCCGTTGACGGTCTCGAACACCGGACGGATCGCCTCGATCGCCTGCGAGATGCGGTGCACCGCATCTGCTGAGCCGGCGGCGTCGCGCTGCAGAGCGTCGATCTTTTTGGTGATCTCCTCCGTCGCGCCCTGGGTCTGCACCGCGAGTGCCTTGACCTCGGTGGCGACGACCGCGAAGCCTCTTCCCGCAGCGCCCGCGCGCGCGGCCTCGATGGTCGAGTTGAGCGCGAGCAGCGTCGTCTGCCGCGCGATCTGTGCGATCAGATTGACGACGTTGCCGATGGCGGCCGAGGATTCGCGCAAGCGATCGACATTGGCGCGGGCTTCCTGTGCCGCGGCACTGGCCTCGTCGGCGAGCTTGCCGGCCTCGCGAACCTGCGCCCCGATGCCCAGCGCCGACTGGGTGAATTTGTCGGCGGCATGGGCGAAGGTGGAGGCATTCGATTGCGCGGCGTTGGTCCGGCCGGTCAGGGCGTCGGTGCGGTCGCGAATGGCGGCAAGCGTCGTGGCGGTCGCCTCGGCGCCGCCGGCCACCGAATTGGCGGCGCGCTCGAGCTGGCGAATCATGGCGCCCAGCTCGAGTTCCAGCAGTTCCAGGATTTCCTTGGCCGAATCGCTTTCGACGGCCGCGGCAGGCTCGGGATGGGCCGCCGGCTGCGCGGCCTGCGGGGCAGCCGCAGTTGCAGCCATGTCCGGCAGACGCTTCCGAAATAGTTCGAATGCCATCAGCTCTCTCTTGTCACGGGACGGTCGGAGGCTATTTTCGCAGGCTGGAATGAAATCAGGGTTAACGATGCCTGACATCTAGGCACGGGCCCGTACGGTGTTACCTTAAAGTCGTAGAGCCTCTTTCTTTCCAGGGGGGGCGCGGCCTATAAGGCCGCGCTTCCCACGCTCACCTTGGCGCACGAGTCCCTAGAGAAGATCACGCATGGCCGGACATTCCCAATTCAAGAACATCATGCACCGCAAGGGGCGGCAGGATGCCCAGAAGTCGAAACTGTTCGGCAAGCTGGCGCGGGAAATCACCGTCGCGGCCAAGCTGGGGACGCCCGACCCCAACATGAACCCGCGCCTGCGTGCCGCCATCACCGCGGCGCGCCAGGAGAACATGCCGAAGGACAATATCGAGCGCGCCGTCAAGAAGGCGCTCGGCAGCGACAGCGAGAATTATGACGAGATCCGCTACGAGGGTTACGGCCCGGGCGGCGTTGCCGTCATCGTCGAGGCGCTGACCGACAATCGCAACCGCGCGGCTTCCGACATCCGCTCCTTCTTCGCCAAGTCCGGCGGCAATCTCGGTGAAACCGGCTCGGTCTCCTTCATGTTCGACCGAACCGGCATCATCGAATACGACCGCAGCATCGCCTCCGACGATGCGGTGCTGGATGCCGCGATCGAGGCCGGCGCCGACGACGTGATCTCGAGCGAAGGCGGCCACGAGATCTACGCCTCGACCGAAGGCTATCGCGACGTCGCCAAGGCGCTGGAGGCCAAGTTCGGCGAGCCGCGCAAGGCCGCGCTGATCTGGAAGCCGCAGAACACGGTCGCAGTCGACGACGAGACCGGCGAGAAGCTGCTCAAGCTGATGGACCTGCTCAACGAGCACGACGACGTCCAGCACGTCTACGCCAATTTCGAGGTGTCGGACGCGCTGCTGGCGAAGATGGGCGGGTAGGGGGGCACTTCCCCTGTTACTTCCGTTCTGTTTCTGTTTCCCCCACGGCGGCCAGCCGCTATCACTGGCTCATGACGACGCTCCCGATTCGTGGCCCCGTTCGCATCATCGGCATCGACCCTGGCCTGCGCCGCACCGGCTGGGGCGTGATCGAGGCCGAGGGCAACCGCCTGATCTACGTCGCCTGCGGCTCGGTGGAGCCGCCGGACGATTTGCCGCTGGCGAGCCGGCTGCTCGCGATCCATGAGGGGCTGGCCGCCGTCCTGTCCAGTCACAAGCCGATGGAAGCCGCGGTCGAGCAGACTTTCGTCAATAAGGACGGCGTCGCGACGCTGAAGCTCGGCCAGGCCCGCGGCGTCGCCATGCTCGCGCCTGCGATGTTCGGCATCAGTGTTGCCGAATACGCGCCGAACCAGGTGAAGAAGACGGTGGTCGGCGCCGGCCACGCCGACAAGCAGCAGATCGCGATGATGCTCAAGATTTTGCTGCCGAAGGCCGATCCGCCGTCCGCGGACGCCGCCGACGCGCTCGCCATCGCCATCACCCATGCCCATCATCGCCAGAGCACCGCGCTGCGGCTGAAGGTGGCAGGCTTATGATCGGCAAGCTCAAGGGCCTGATCGATTCCTACGGCGAGGATTTCGTCATCCTCGACGTCGGCGGGGTCGGTTATCAGGTGCATTGCTCGACGCGCACGCTGCAGCATCTGCCCTCGCCGGGCGAGGCCGCCGTGCTGTCGATCGAGACCTATGTTCGCGAGGATCAGATCAAGCTGTTCGGCTTCCGCAGCGATCAGGAGCGCGAATGGTTTCGCCTGCTTCAGACCGTGCAGGGCGTCGGCGCCAAGGTCGCGCTCGCCGTGCTCGGCACGCTTGGGCCGTCCGACCTCGCCAACGCGATCGCGTTGCGCGACAAGGCTGCGGTGGCGCGCACGCCGGGTGTCGGCCCCAAAGTCGCAGAGCGCATCGTCACCGAGTTGAAGGACAAGGCGCCGGCCTTTGCCAATGTCGATCCGGCGGTCGTGCACCTCGCCGGCGCCGTCGACGACCAGCGCGCGCCGCGGCCCGTGGCGGACGCGATCTCCGCGCTGGTCAATCTCGGCTACGGCCAGCCGCAAGCTGCCGCGGCCATTGCATCTGCATCGCGCAGCGCGGGTGAGAATGCGGAGACCGCGCAGCTCATTCGCCTTGGCCTGAAGGAGCTCGCGAAGTGAGCGATCCTAAGGCCAACCGCATGGTCACGCCCGAGCGCCGCAGCGACGATGTCGGCGACACTGCGCTGCGTCCGCAATCGCTGTCCGACTTCGTCGGCCAGCAGCAGGCGCGCAAGAATCTGTCCATCTTCATCGAGGCGGCGCGCAAGCGCGGCGAGGCGCTGGATCACGTGTTGTTCGTCGGTCCTCCCGGCCTCGGCAAGACCACGCTGGCGCAGATCGTGGCCAAGGAGCTCGGCGTCGGCTTTCGTGCCACGTCGGGCCCGGTGATCGCCAAGGCCGGCGATCTCGCCGCGCTGCTCACCAATCTCGAAGAGCGCGACGTGCTGTTCATCGACGAGATCCATCGCCTGAGCCCGGCGGTGGAAGAAGTACTCTATCCCGCGATGGAGGATTTCCAGCTCGACCTCATCATCGGCGAGGGTCCGGCGGCGCGCTCGGTCAAGATCGAGCTATCGAAATTCACCCTCGTCGGCGCCACCACCCGCGCCGGTCTGCTCACCAATCCCTTGCGCGACCGCTTCGGCATTCCGGTCCGGTTGAATTTCTACACCATCGAGGAGCTGGAAAGCATCGTCACCCGTGGTGCCCGCGTGCTCAACGTCGGCATGAGCGCGGATGGCGCCAACGAGATCGCGCGACGCGCGCGTGGCACGCCGCGTATCGCCGGCCGGCTGCTGCGCCGCGTGCGCGATTTTGCTTCGGCGGCCGATGCCGACAGGATCGATCGCAAGATTGCCGACCACGCGCTGAGCGCGCTCGAGGTCGATGCCGCCGGCCTCGACGCGATGGACCGCCGTTACCTCACGACCATCGCGCAGAACTATGGCGGCGGCCCGGTCGGCGTCGAGACGATGGCCGCCGCTCTGTCGGAGCCGCGCGATGCGATCGAAGACATCATCGAGCCCTATCTGATCCAGTGCGGCTATCTGCAGCGCACTCCGCGCGGCCGCCTGCTCACCTCGCACGCCTTTCGCCATCTCGGCATCAGCGAGCCATCGCGCGATGCGGCGGCACAGTTCGGCCTGTTCGGCACCGACGAGAGCGACGACTGATCTGCGCAAGTACGGACGGTCGGGCCGTCATGAATTTCCGGTGATCTCGTGCAGAGGGTCTGCACAAGCGCACCCCATTTCCGCTTCAATCGGGTCGCATCAACAAGCTGCATCACGATCGGGCTGCCATGATCACGCGCCGTCACCTCATCCGTTCCTTCGGCGGCCTCTCCGCTCTCGCCGTCTCGACCGCGGCCTACGGCGTCGGCGTCGAGCCGGTGCTGCGGCTTCGCGTCACCCGCTATCATCCAACCCCGCGGCAATGGCCGGCGGACTTCCCGCTGAAGATTGCCGTGATCGCCGACATCCATGCCTGCGATCCCTGGATGCCGCTGGAGCGGATCGAAGCCATCGTCGACCGCACCAATGCGCTCAGCGCGGATATCATCGTGCTGCTCGGCGACTATGTTGCCGGTCTGCACCAGGTCACGCGCATCATTCCGGCGAGCGAATGGGCCAAGGTGCTGGCCGGCCTGAAAGCGCCGCTCGGCGTCCATGCCGTCATGGGCAACCATGACTATTGGGCCGATAGGACCGTGCAGCAGGCCGGCCACGGGCCGACGGTCGCGCATCGCGCGCTGGAGGCGGCCGGCATTCCCGTCTACGAGAACGACGTCGTGCGGCTCGCCAAGGATGGCCGCGCATTCTGGCTCGCCGGCCTTGGCGATCAACTCGCCTTTCTGCCGGCGCGACGCTTCCGGAGCACGGGACGCTTCGGCGCCGACGATCTCGACGCGACGCTTGCCAAGGTCACCGACGACGCGCCGATCATCCTGCTCGCGCATGAGCCCAATATCGCGCCGCGCATGCCCGCCCGCGTCGCGCTGCAACTGTCCGGCCACACCCATGGTGGCCAGGTCCGCCTGCTCGGCTGGTCGCCGGCGGTTCCGCCGCAGCACGGCATCCGGCTCGCCTATGGTCATGTCCGGCTGAAATGCGACGTCATCATCTCCGGCGGCCTCGGTTGCAGCATCATGCCGCTCCGCGTCGGCGTGCCGCCGGAGATCGTCGAGGTGACGCTGGGGCGTGGGCCGGCGGTGGTCTAGCCACGCTTGCGCAGCCGGCCGTTTTTGCGCAAAACGGGCTGGTTACCGAAAAGCGAAGAGGCTCGCGACGTGACAGCTCATCTCGACGGCGAGATCCGCGACGGAAGCCACCATATGCAGGTCCGCGTCTATTACGAGGACACGGATTTCCCTGACTTGCCATTGTCGTAGTAGGCAAACGTGCTGATTTCTCGCGCCTTGCTGCGGTTTTCTGGGAAAAGGTTCTTGCCGTAAAGCGCGGAGCTGTTCAGGTAGGGCGTATATTCGTAGGGCATCCGCTTGCGAACCGGATGCACTACTATGCATTCGATCAAGTTGCGGAAGGCTACGCGAGTTTCGATCGCCTTCGGATTGGCCTTGAGCGCGGTGACCAGTCTTCTAACCTCCGAACGGTATCGGTCACCGAATTTCGGGTGATCGAAGCCAATGACATTTTCGCCGCCAGCGCCCAGCAGCCGCAAGCGCTCTTCAACGCTTTCCCGCTCCAGGTCGCACTCATCGATGCGCTTGAGCAACTCGTCCGGCTTCCGGCGGCTATTTGCGATGGCATATGACAGGCGTTCCATCTCGGTAGTCAACACGCGGCGTCGACGCTCTAGCTTAGAGTGTTCGCTGCCCTTGTTCCGATCGTTTTTGCGCTCCTCCTTCCAGGCACACATCGCCTCTTCAATGGCTTTCGGCGAAAGCAATTTCAGTTGGATTTTGTCGGAGGCATCCTCGAGCAGAACGTCCATGTCGAAGCTACGGGTGTGCTCGCACGTGCCCCGCTGATGCGCGCTCGCGCATGCCGCGCGCGGTGCACCGTTACGCGAGGATTGAGCGATTCGCATGTGGCCATTGCAGACGCCGCACCGGAGCACACCGGCAAGCGGGTGCTCGTTGTTGCGCGGGATCACGGCGCGACGCCGCGGCTTGCCAGTCGGTCCGAACATAGATACGGCGCGCGCGCTACGAACCTCATGCGCTCGATTCCAGAGCGCTTGCGGCACGATCCGTAGCTCCGGCTTCTTAACTATGATGTGGCGCTCTTCTGGATTGCGGCGCTTCTGTTTCTTCTGGGTCTCCGGGTTGAGAATTGTCGAGCGAACGTTCCAATGTATCTCGCCTATATATAGATCGTTGCCGATAATACCGCGACCATGCCGGCCGCCTGTAATGCACTGGTGATTCCAGGTGGTACGATCAGCCTTGTTCTTGTGACGAGTTGCCCCTGGTGAGGGCACGCCTTCGCGGGTGAGATCAGCGGCGATAGTTCGGGTCGAGCGGCCCGCTGCATATTCGCTGAAGATGCGGAGCACAATCTTTGCTTCGTTGTCATCGATCACGCGTTCGCCCGGCGCGCCCGGCCTCGGCCGATAACCATAGGCGCATGAGCCAGGAATTCTTCCGTTGGCAACAGCGTTGTCATGGCCGCGCCGAACCTTTTCGGCGAGCTGCGGCTTGTAAATCGTGTTGTAGAGACTTGCGATGCTGATGTCAGTGGCGGTCGCATAGACCCCCTTCTGATCCATCAGCTCAACGCCGTTGAACTCGAAGACCTGCTTGAGACGCTGGATGGTTGCGGGATCGCGCGACAAGCGGTCGAAATGCTCAACGACGACTACGTCAAAGTCCCGGTTTCTCACACCGTTGAGTAAACGCTGATAGCCGTCCCGCGCACCTTCGGTAAGACCAGATTTTGCGGCATCGACAAACTCGCCGATGACATCGAGGTCGTTGCGCAATGCGACCTTCCGGCAGAGCAATAGCTGACCATCAATCGAGGTCGCCTTTTGCATGTCGCTGGAATAACGGGCGTATAGTACGGCCGTTTTCTTCGATGACGCTGTCGTCATGTCGGTCCTTTATCGGCTGCCCCGAGCCGTGATTTTCATTCCGTGCGACCTGACGTCCGATAGCGCGCGCCAACTCAAACCAGATTTCCTCATTGTCCGGATTATCCCAGCTCTGAGGATGTGAGGGGGCGAGCGGTCGAATGATCGCTCGTTGTCTTCGGAGAGATCGGGTGCGGGTACGCATTTGCAAACTCGCGAGCAGAAGCTAGCCTAAATTTCTGCGCTGCGCTACAGCCAAGCCGCAGCGATTACTCGCAACGCTTCTCGCATGCTGACTTCGGCAGCGTCGAATGAAAATGAAATTGTTGAAGTGCCGCGGCGCGCGTGAGGGCATTCCTAGCGATGAGGCGCGTAGTCGAGAGCAGATACGCTAAGCAAAGCGGAGTAAAAATACTTGCGGGTGACGGCGACGAAGTCCGTGGCTGCGTGAGCTGTGCCTAGCGGACCCGTTCTCGGTTCATGAGGCTTCTCGTACAGATGTGTAGTGGCCGGCGCGGAGCGCCGGCTCGTCCATCAACCGCTGGCGGACGGATTGTCGCGCACAGCCCAGACGCCGTGGTTCGACCCAAGGAACCGTCGCTGGTTGGGGCTTTCTTATTCCGTTGGTTCGATGACCCTTGCGTCGAGCCTCCAAGAGCAAGCACTCGCGTGTGGGTGAGCTCCGCAAGCGCGCGTCGAAAAAGCACTGTCAGAAAAACGCTTACTTCTGACAGAGTCCTCCCGTTCCGGCATCCAAGTAGTTCAAAACTGAACTCGCTTCAGCTCCCGTCCGGCGTCTGGATCCCCGCGGATTTCCTCCCTGTCGGCTGGCGACACACCGTCGATGATGCCCCGTGGCGCCTCACCAGCGCTGGCGATATACGCGACCCGCTGGCCTGTGGTGGGAAGAGCACGCCGAGTCTGCCGTCTCGGCCAAGATCGGGTTGGACAGGATACCTTCGCCGTTTTCCACGAGGAATCAGCCAGCCCGCAACGGGAATCGCGGCTCCGTCGAGGCATTAGGATGGCCGCCTCGGTGCGTCGGAGTGGTGTAATTATGTTTTGTCCTATTTTATTGAACGTCTTCGCGTTTATGCGTCCATGTTTTGTGGGAACGGAGACCACGATGCAAAAGCATCAGACCTCGCTTGAAAAGATCGAGCGCAAGAAGGATGACGCTGTCTTCCTAGTGTGTGAGTTCACCAAGCTCGGCGGTGAAGATCAGGCCTTGCGCGCGCTTCGCACCCCTCTGCGCAAGGGCCGTCTTGTACGGCTCGCGCCGTGCCAGTCCCTCGAGGCTGACGCCGGATGGCTTCACCGGCGCGGCGCGTCAAGCGCTCGACGAGCGTGGCGTGGAAGGGGAACCTACCGAAGCCGAAAGTGCCCTATGATGAGGGCCTTCTCGACTCAGATTCCCGTCAAACCCGGTCGTCCCTCAAGGCCGCCTCTCGCGTAAAGGTCCTGATCATCATCCATGCAGGCACATACACCAGGTCGTCGCGGGAGGCATAAATCCGCTCAACCCGGGCAATTGGTCCGGCGGCTTCGGAGGCTTACGGCTGCCGCATTTGCTGATGAAGGCGGCGGCTCATGGCGCTGTCGATGGCTGCCTCGCGCTCCTTGAGATCCTAGCCTTGCAGGGCGCCGTCGTCTGACCTCCCGCGAGATCCAAAGGGCCTCCCGTGAGCGAGGGAATCTGCCCGCGGATCGGGCCGATGAGGAGCCGAAGCGCAGATCGTCGGTTTCGGAGCCGAAGAAGGACAGGCGCGCCGCATCAATACAGCCCAAAATGAGCGCGGAATTCAGCGATCGGGCCCCTCATATTCGGCCCAACAATCTGTCGTCTCGTACACCCTCACGCTCGAGAGTTGCGCAAGGCGCGGTTTCGCGTGCTGCCAGATCCAGATGGCGATATTTTCCGCCGTCGGATTTTCGAGTCCCGGGACTTCGTTCAGGCAATGGTGATCGAGCTTCTTTAGAAGAAGACCGAACGCTTCTTCCATGCTGAAGAAATCCATTACGAACCCGGTGTGCGGATCGACGGGCCCGTTCAGCACGACCTCGACGCGATAGGAATGACCGTGCGTCCGATGACAGCGATGTGTCTGCGGGACGGTTGGAAGTCGGTGCGCTGCCTCGAACTTAAATACCTGGGATATCTTCATCTGATGCCGGGATGTTTGTGACATTGCACGCTGATTCGCCATTTCCGATGAGTCAGGCGTTGCGCGACGGCCTGCCGCATGTGGTCGACGGCGCCAGGGCCGTCTGTGGGCCGAAGCAGAAATCGTCCGAGCCCTCTCATCGAACCGCCGGCACACGGCTGCGGCTACACGAATTTTGAGTTCGTGTCCGCGAGCGATGGCCAGTGCGGCGCGATTTGCTGCCGCAAACCCAGTTACCACGCCGGCCGGGACCAGCAGCCTGCCGTTCGTCTCGATCGCGACAAGGAACCCGAGATCATGGAGCGCTTGCACGACATCGTCGCCGAACCTAACACTGGTTCTGGGCACGTTCCTTGCGTGTGCCATGCAGACGATGGAGCGTCTACTACAAGATCCGGTAGATGCCAAAGCCAAGTTGAGGCTCTAGGGTCCGGCCGCGTTCCCCCGCCGATCATCATCGAGGAAAAACGCAACGGATGAGAAGTCAACAAAGGGCAGAACGGCACAATATGACTGGCAGAACCTAGGTGGCTACGCACGGACACCTCAATCAGGATCCTCGTTGTTCTACTTAAGAGCCGCAGAAGCCTGCGACTGGCGGGAGGCGTCATGCCTAGGGAAAATCGACCAAGGCAAAAATCAGCTTGTGAAACGTCAAACGGGTCCACGCGATCACGACGATCGATCGGCGCAGATAAACTTATGTACCGCTGTGCAAGAGCGGATCGGAAAAGCTTGCGCTGAGTGCGCGATCAGCGAATTTGGAAAATCGCGACACGTTCATGCATGAATGAGCCGGATACGGAATTCGCGCTCGAGAGCGAGCGAAGTTTGATGCCACAGAAGAAACAGCACATCGATCTATCGGACCCGAATCTCTCGAGCCTTATCCTGCGGCTCGCCATTCCATCTGTTGTTGGTTTATCGATCCATGCTTTACAGCAGGTCGTCAATGCGATCTTTGTTGGCGCACTTGGCGCGCAGGCGACCGCAGCTGTGAGCATGACCTTGCCGATCATGGTCCTGCTCGCGGCAGCCGCACAGGGAATCGGTGTTGGAACGGCGTCCTTCATATCTCGTCATCTGGGCGCTCGTGAGTACCTAGAGGCGAGTCGAGGCGCAAGTACAGCTCTCGCGCTCACCGCTCCGATTGGCATCATAGTTACCGTCGCTCTGCTTCCAAGTCTGCCAGCGATATTCGCAATCCTCGGAGCGACTCCAACCATCATGCCCGTGGCGCTCGACTACGCGGGAACGCTTTTGTTCGGGAACACCCTGATGCTTCTAAACATCGTTAGCGGGTTCATTGTCAGAGCCGAAGGCGATACGCGATTCAGCATGTGGGCGATGCTTACCTCGTTTCTACTGAACGCTGTGCTTGACCCTGTCTTCATATTCTTGTTTGACCTTGGTGTGCGTGGCGCAGCCCTCGCAACGCTGGTATCGCAGATCGCCGCTATTGGACTGTATATTGCGTATTTTGCGAAGCTTGGCGGGACAGTTCTCGTCAGGATATCTCACATATCATTGCGAGCAGATCGCATCAGACAGCTCGCGTTGGTGGGCGCGCCAGCGACAATGACGAGTATCTTATCGGCTCTTGCGGTTATGCTCTTGTACGGAGCTGCCGCACCGTTCGGCGATGATTCCATCGCTGCAGTTGGAATAGCTGTGCGAATCTTGATGGTCGGCGCACTGCCTATCACCGGGTTCTGCATAGGCGCTCAAGCTATCCTGGGTTTCGGTTGGGGCGCACGCGACTATGTTCGTATTCTGAAGGCTGCGAAGTTCATGCTCTTCGTGACGGTCGCATTCTCCATCGCGTATTCTGCGGCCGTTGTTGTTTTTGCAAGGCCTTTGGTGAGTCTATTTAGCGATAACGAGAATGTCACGGAAATAGCCGTCTCGTCCTGCATCGTGTTCCATCTCTTCTTTGGACTGTTTGGGGTTCAGAGTTTCGTGACGGCAATGCTTCTAGCGTTTGGGAGAGCACGCCTCAGTGCAATTGTGGCCCTGGCGAGGCAGGGCTATCTCTTCATACCGGCCGTACTGTTATTCCCGGTGGTTGCGGGTTTCGATGGGCTGTTAGCCAGTCAAGCAATCGCTGAGCTGGGCGCCGGAATGATCGCTCTGTTCGTCATGTTCCATCAGTTCGGTGAGCTCAGACGAGCGCTCCGGCACCGTGGCTCAAGAGCGATCGGGATAGCGGGTTGACCTTAGAATGGATGTCATCGAACCCAGAGCATTGGGCGCAAGCCTCCCGAGAAGCTCGCGGCAAGACGGGCTGCCAGTGGGCACGGATTTTGCGGGCTCGCGGGCGTGCGATCCGCGCGGTCCGTCCTCCAGCCGTGCTCCTCGCACTCGCGGATCGCACCGGCTCGCCTAGCGGACGGATCGGGCAGTTCGGCGAGCGATAGCCGATGTGCTCCCGCTCGCCAGGCGGGGTGGCAAGGGCTCTACGCAAGGTCGAAAGGCTCGGCTTTAGCAGAGTGGGTGGTTTCTGCGCTTATGCAGGTTTGTCTCTTAACCCGCGTCTTTGGAGCTGACTTGAATGCCGCCGCTTTGGGTCGACACTTCGCAGGACGCTCTTGAATTTTCGCCTGCCACGATTTGCTGTTGGGCCGTCGTGGCCGCCTCGGTCAATCTCGCTTTCATCGCATTGGTGATATTTCTGGCGTGACCGCGAGACGCAATCTTGCTGATTGGACTAGTTGTCTCACCCGCGTCTGAAACGCGCAACACGCACCAGGGAGCTCGGTGCTCTGAAGCACAAGCATTCCGACGTTTCATATCCAGGCTCAGGAGCTATCCGTGACTGTCTGCACTGGGCAAGTGTTTGAGATGGCCGTAAAGCAATTCGAACTGATCGCGAATTATCCCGAGGATACCAGACGACCTAAGAACCCGCCTGCTGATGCCGAAGGAATCTGTCACGGTATTGTTCAAGGCTTTGGAGATGTCGGTTCGATCACCGCACTCGAGCTACACAATATGCGAGCGAAAGTGATCGGAGTCAGAGATCACACGGGCGCGCTTTATCGACCTCGGCGCTCGATATACCACAGCTGGTCGGACATGCTGCCTCCTAGGTAGCCTGGATGGCCACTCCAGCGAGCTTGCTCTAGACCCAGGCGAGCTGCTGACGATCCCGTGTGACGTGCTTGTTCCGGCTGCCCGGAACGGGGCATCGACCCCGAAACAGCCAGTAGCAAGGCCATCAGAAGCAGATCTTTCTCATCCCCATATTCTCCGCAACTCGGGCGGTGTCGTGGTCAGCTACTTTGAATGGGGGGTGCAGGGCTTCCAACGACTATTCTGGGAGGAGGAGGAAGTCACGAGTAGGGAGTAACAACTTTGGATCGTGCTTTCGAGCGCGTCTTGGCGCGAAGCAAACGTGAAAACAATCGCACGGCAGCCATCGCGATAGGTGTCGAGCGCGTTCGTGGAGCAAAAGAAACACGCGGACGGTATCCCCATTAATGTGATCTCGCTGAATGTCTTTGTTATCAAGTTCGATATGTTGGGCCGATGACGGACCGGAGTTTCTGCACCGTAGGCCTAGGTGGGTCACCGCCGAAGTTCACGGCGGCGGCCCCTTCTTTACTAGTGAGTGAGTGCGTGCGTCTTACGAACCGCCCGTCGATCAGAATTGAACCTTGTTTTCACCCGTCACACTTCGCGAATCGTCCTACAAAGGCAAATGCGGAGCTTGTTGAAGTTACCGATTTCAGCCTGGCGCCGCTTCCACGTTTCCATCAGCTGCTCGACAGTATCTCACTATTATTTGGCGGCGGAATCCAACGTAAATCCGGGCGGGCCACGCCGGTAATGACTTCCAGCTTCGAAAACGCCTAGGACGGTTCAAGATACTTCTGCCAGGGAAACGCGTACGGCTTCAGGATGCTCGTCCAGCAGGGCTGGTGTCTGGAGCTGACTAAGGTGGGGCGTTTTCAATTGACCTTGTAAGATGCCTGAAAGAACGTACCCCAGCGCTCCATGCTGAACTTTGAAAACTGAGCCGCAGTGGTTCCCGGATAACAGCCTGTGCATATCGCTTCGCTGTCCTTTTGGGTCCACATTGCCCAATAGCGCCCGCCGACGCCGAGGCTGAGATTATCGGTGATGAAGTAGGACAACACGCCTTCGACCTGTACACCCCCGCCTCCATTCCCGCGATGATCAATAAAGGTAGTCCTCGGGCGCAACAGATGGTGGTCGCGACCAGCGAAATCGGTCCAAGGCAGGTAAGCGACATCCGTGCTTAAACGCCAACGCTCGGTAAGCATGGTTTCGGCGCTCAGGCCGACGCGAGGTGCATTCCACTGCGTATCCTGGCTGCCAATGATTTGATCAGCCGACGCCGGGCATAGTGTCATGGGGTTGGCAATCTGCATGCATCCCATCGTATCGGAGTTCTGGGCGTAATAGGCCCAGCCGATAAATCCGCCGAGCTTGTAGTTGGCGCCGCGCAAAAAATCGTAACCCGCATCGACCGTATAATAGGTGAACCTTCCGTTTGCCTGGCCCGATATCGTGTTGCTATAAGAGACCCCGCGAGGGAGGCTCCAATCTTCATCGTTCATCTTTCCTTTATCGAAGCGCCCGATGCCGACGTTGCTCTTCAGGAACACTCCCCACGGGCTGTCAAGACGGCCAAATAATTCCCCGGAAAGTCCGTCGAGGCCATGGTATGTGAGCCTTGATACAAGAATGTTAGGATCTCCAGTAGCGATCCCATGGGGAACAGCGCTGGCGTCCCATTGGAATCGTCCCCGGCTGAGCCAGAGCCGCGATCCGCCTTCGAACGACCAACCGGCCGTGTAAGCAATCGGCGGCGCGCCGGCAGGTGCTTTCGCATACAGCGGCGCATCGGCCCATTGCGCCGCCCATGGGGCGGCGCCAAAATGGTAGTTCAACCCGATCTTTCCGATGTGATAGCTGCTGGACAGGCTCGTTGTGTTCGCCGGAAGAATTGCGAACGGCGGAAGCTGCACCGTCGGAGGCGTTGCGACGCTTGGCCCACCGAAATGCAGATAGTCATACTCTACGTTGACCGACCATGCAGGCGTAAGCGCTTGTTCGACGCCCAGCCCGATGACGCCACCGACCTGACCATAGTCGAAATGAGTTTTCTTCTGTAGCCCGAGGTCATTGAATTCGTAGTTATTGAGGACGTTGCCCTGATTGTATTGCCAAGCCACGCCTCCCTTGAGATAGGCCAGCGTATGGCCGAGAGCGTCCAACACGTAACCGACGCGACCGGTCCCGGTGGTAAAGAGGTTTGGACCAGCCGTGCAGTTTGCGCTCACAACAAAGCCGGAGGCGGCCAGACAAGTATTTGTGCCATCGGAGACAGCGCCGCTGGCATCTAGTTCGACGCCAAAGACCCAGCCGTTCTTCTGCCAATTGTAGCCGATCTGGCCTCCTGCGAGGAACACTGGGGTATCGACGACGCCGCCATAGATTGACGGACCGTAGGGATTACCGAAGGAGGTTCGGCCGTACCCACCGCCGACGTGCCCGCCAATATAGCCTCCGGACCAGCTCCACACTGCTGGTGGCAGTTTCACTTCTGGCTCAAGGTCCGCCGCATTGGCTGCACCGGTTGCGATGAGCGCAATTGTTGTGGCTCCCGAAAGAAAAACTCCAGATCGCACCAATACTTCCTTCCCTGCATTTTCTCGGTCGACAACCGAGCGCCCTTAAGTTATCGCCGCAGCAAAACGTCGGGCGGACCAGACGCTAACGGCGATGCGCCGAGCCCGTCCCGAAGACCATCGCACTGCGTGGTGATGATGATGACTGAGTAAAGCAAACCTCGTGCCGAAGAGAGTTCGAAGCTCTGCAGGCACTCCGTGAGGTGTGTAGCGTCAAGTTGCTGACATTTGTCTCGAGACTGACAGTCTGCGCTGCTATCGTCCGACAGGGCGTCGCGCTTCGAACAGTTGTCCCATCGCCCTCAATACGCCGGTGTAGGGCATGCAACTCCGCATCGTTCAGCGCGGTGATCGAGGAAGCGCGGCTTGGTGTCGTCGGTCCCCGGGGCGATCGCCGCTGCAACCGCGGCCGGCAAGAGAGCTAAAGAACGGCGGCATCAGTTGCGTGATGCTCTCCGCCGACACCATCCAACCGCGCGCCGACTGGTGCTGATCGCCAGCGACGATCTCATTGCCGCCCCCTCAATCGCAATGGCCTCAAGACCGGCAACGGCAATCGCGTACCCCGAGCGCGTCACATCAATGCGCTCGAACTACCATATCCCGGTGTTTAAGCCTGCCGATGGCGGAGTAGTGTGGTCGCCGCCGGGCCGTGTCCCCGTTGGTCTGCTTCACCGGGATCGAGATTGGACCCGTGGCGCCAGCAACGCGCCTGTCGCGATCCGCCCAGTTCCTCGACCTGGTCGAACACCATCTTGATCCTGGACGCGCCGATCCGGGTCTTTCTCATAAGGGCCTTCATGAAGCCGACGGGCGCTGCCATAACCAACTCGCCCCGGAGCGCCTTCTCACAGCGTGCCGAGAGCGAGCGCTGGCGCAACAGATCCGGTTCGTACTCGTTGAGGCTGCCCCTTACCCCGAGCAGCAGGCGGTCGTTGCCATGCCTCAGCGCTTAGATGGTCTCCTGATCGACCAGAACCGGTATCGGCCACGCGGCACATCTCGATGAGTTGCTGCCAATCCCGACTGTTGCGAGCGAAGCGCGAGACGTCGCGGGCGCAAACCGCACCAACCCTACCAAGGCAAACCTCCGCTACCATTCGCTCGAAGCCGGCGTGTGTAAGCCGCCGGCGGCTGAACGACCGAGATCATCATCGATCACTTCGATCTCTGAATAAGCTGGGTGATGACGGACTGAGATAGGCGGCGTATCAGGCGGATGTCGAGCCTGCCAGAAGCTCTCAAGGAGCGCCGAAAGGTCGAGAGGCCATGGTGCGGTGTGTGGAAACGGCACTGAGGAATGCACGCCGCCGCGCGCCAGTTCAACACCACCACGCCGAAGATGGGGGCCAAATGGGTCGAACGGCCGCACAACTGCGCAACGTTCTGGCCGCGCTTGCATCGATGTCAGCGCGCCCAGCACATATATCCAGCAGCGTAGCCTTTGAAGAAGCCTCCCTCCTTATGCCCGTGTACAGGTAGGTGGCGTCGAGCTCGAGGATGATCTGCGGCGGGATCACTTGGAACGACTCCAGGAACGGCTTCAGGGGCGTCACCACTGCACGACGCTCTGTCGTTTGTCAGGGCATTCCTTCCACCACCAAATTCTTGTCGCAAAAGAACGCCTCGCCGATTCGCGTCCCGATGCTCCTCAACAATGTAAAAAATGCACGCTGCGCTCAGGAGAGGCCCTTGCGGCACCCGCTGAGCTGTGCGTCATAAACGGAACGCTGCCATTGTAGCTCAGCGCTCGCTTGCGGGCAGCAGACCGATCAGCGCTTTAGCCTCGGACTTCAGAACTAGAATCGCAGCCTTCCGAGCATCTGCATCAAAGCGCCTCCGAATGGCGGACACCGAGAGAGCGCCGCGCAATTGGCCATGAACGTCGATCACAGGCACAGCTGCAGCCGCGACCTCAGGATCCCGCTCGCCGATCGAGACGTAGAAGCCACGATCTCTGACCTTCTTTCCATCGGTTGATGCAGAATCGCGGTAGGCGGTAAGAACACGGCCGGCAGCGCCGCGGTCAATCGGCAATCGGTGACCCTCTTCGAGGTGATGCCGGACCGAACGCGGAGAATTGACGCGATAAAGGCAGATGCGCTCGTCGCCCTCCGCGATGTAGAAGGATGCGGTCTCTCCGGTAGCCTCGACCAGACGATGGAGCGAGGGTCTGATCAGGTCACCAAGGTCGAGCCCGCGCTGATAGAGCGCCCCAAGGCGCCATAGCTCCGGTCCGGGTCGAAATAGCCGGTTCGTACCCCGCACCAGGAACCCACCCGCCTCCAGAGATGCGGCAAGGCGAAGGACTGTGCTCTTGTAGAGGTCAGTCGCATCCGCAATCTGCGTCAGCGTCATCGCGGCGCGCTCCGGGTCGAACGCCTTAAGGATTGCCAGTGCCCGCGTGACCGCATCAACGCCTGTTCTTACCATCGATACCTCTAGTCCTGCTGTGCAGAACCAATAGTCAAACTGACGCCAGGAGTCCACCAAGCTAGCGCGAGCACAATTCCGCACGTCAGAATAATACGATTGACTCCTCGTGAGAACGCGAGCTACTCGGTTCCAGGTTTCAGAACAAGTTCTATGGAGCGAAACAATGGGGCGGCCGGGACTTGCCGTGGACTTGCACGACGTCATGATTCGCTTCGGCGACTTCACGGCAGTCAAAAGCATGAACCTCCAGGTGGCCGAGACGGAATTCGTTGCAGTGGTGGGTCCGACCGGCTGCGGAAAATCGACCATTCTCAACACTGTCACCGGACTGCTGAAGCCCGCCGCCGGCGACGTTCGCATTTTCGGCAAGTCTCTTACGGGCCTGAACGGTCAGTCCGGCTACATGCTTCAACAGGAAGGGCTGCTGCCCTGGAAGACCGCCCAGGACAATGTCGGCCTCGGGCTCGTCTTTCAGGGCAGGTCGGTCGCGAAAGCGCGCGAGCAGGCACGGCCCTGGCTCGCCAAGGTCGGATTGAAGGGATTCGAGGAGCGCTATCTGCATCAATTGTCCGGCGGCCAACGCAAGCGCGTTGCGATGGCACAAACCCTGATCATGGAGCCCAAAATCGTTCTCATGGATGAGCCGTTCTCCGCGCTGGACGTTCACACACGCCGACTCATGCACCGCATCCTGCTCGACCTCTGGCAGGCGGACCGGCGCTCGCTCATCTTCATCACCCATGATCTCGATGAGGCGATCACGCTGGCGGACCGCGTCGTTGTGATGTCTGCCGGTCCCGCCAGCCGCATGGTTGCCGACGTCAGGATCACGCTCCCTCGTCCGCGCGATGTTTCTGCGCTGCAGACCACCGACGAATTCGTCGCGCTCTATCGTGAAATTTGGTCGCTGCTCGGCGCCGAAGTGGAGAAAAGCTATGTCACGCAGGGGTAGGGTCGCTCTCACGCAGTTCGCCATCCTGCTTGGCATGATCCTGATCTGGGAATTGGGCGTCTGGGCCGGACTGATTGATCCCTTCTTCTTTCCGGCGCCGTCGACACTTGTCGTGAGGATCGGGGAGTGGATGTCGACGGCGGACTTTTGGGGCGATATTGGCATAACATTGCTGGAGACGGTCCTGTCGTTCCTGGCTGGCATCGGGATCGGCACAGCACTTGGGATCTGGCTGGGCTTAAGCCCATTTGCTGCCGAAGTCGTTCAGCCCTTTATCAAGATGTTCAATGCAATCCCGCGGATCTTGCTTGGACCCATTTTCGTCATCTGGTTCGGATTGGGCCTCACCTCCAAGGTTGCGCTCGGCGTCACGCTGGTTCTATTCGTCGCATTCTTCAATACGTTCCAAGGCGTCCGCGAGGTCAATCCGGTCGTGCTGGCGAATGCCCGCCTGCTGCGTGCTTCGAAGTCGTCCCTGCTACGGCACGTCTACCTGCCGTCCGCCACGACCTGGATTCTGTCGAGCCTGCGGGTGTCCGTCGGCATGGCTGTGATGGGAGCCGTGGTCGCGGAATATCTCGGCTCGTCCGCAGGATTGGGGCACCTAATTGCGCAGGCCGAAGGCGTCCTCGATGCGACCGGAGTGTTCGCAGGAATTGTCGTTCTCTCCGCCTTCGTCGTTGCCCTCGATGCCATCGTCGACTGCGCGGAAAAGCGGCTCCTGGTCTGGCGGCCGGCGCCTGCGCACGAAAGCTGATCGTACGCTCTCCCATCAATTATGGAGGTTCGCATGCACGTTTCCATAAGGTTGATGCCGGTGGTGGCGCTCGCCGCATTCTCGGTCATTTTGGCGCATGCCACCGAGCCCGAGAAAACAAAATTGAAGATCGCGGTGGGGTCAAAAATCCTCAACTATATGCCTGTCGAACTTGGAGTGAAGCTTGGCTCCTTTAAGGAAGAAGGCCTTGACGTTACCGTCGAGAACTTCCAGGCCGGTGGCTCTAAGGCTCTGCAGGCCCTGATCGGCGGCTCTGTCGACGGGACTATCGGCTTTTACGATCATACCATTCAGATGCAGGTGCTGGGTAAGCAAATTTCCTGCGTGTTCCTGCTGAATGACATTCCCGGCGTCCTGCTCGGTGTCCGCAGCGACCTCGCCGACAAGGTCAGAACCGGCGCCGACCTGAAGGGTCTCAGGCTCGGGATCACGGCGCCGGGGTCATCGACGGAGAGTATGGCGCGCTACTACATCAAGAAGTCAGGATTGGGTTCACGCGATGTCAACATCATTGCCGTCGGCAGCGGCGCACCGGGCATGGTGGCGCTTGAGGCCATGAATGTCGATGCCCTGGTCTATTTCGATCCCATCGCGACGCTTCTCGCGCGCAAAAAGAACGCGACAGCGCTGTTCGATGCGCGCACGATCGAAGGCTCAAAGCAGGCCTTCGGCGGGTCCTATCCGACCGCGTGTCTCTACCTTCAGCAGACTTTCATCGACAAAAATCCCGAAACGGTCCAGCGCCTGGTCAACGCCTTGCTCAAAACTCACCGCTGGATCAACGCAACGCCGACGGAGCAGCTCGTCGATACGATTCCTCCTGGTTACAAGACTGACAATCGCGAGGTGAATATCGAAATCATGAACGCATCGAAAGCGCTCTTCTCGCCAACCGGACAGATGGACATCGAGGCGGCCAAGGTCCCGCTGGCTGTCTTAAGCGACTTTGATCCAAAAATCGCTGCCGCAAAGATCGACTTGAACAAAACCTTCACCAATCGTTTCGCGGAACGCGCCGCACAACAACTGAAATAGCTGCCAGCCGGCCAAGCCCTCACCATCGGATCACCTAAAGGAAGGCGTCTTCAGATGTCTCTGCCGCTCACCGGCATCCGCGTCCTGGACCTGTCGAACGTGTTGGCCGGTCCGTTCTGCGGTTATCATCTCGCGCGTCTTGGCGCGGAGGTCATCAAAGTCGAAAATCCGAACGGCGGCGACCTCGCGCGGCGCCTCGGCGCCGATCCGCAAAGGGCAGAGCGCTTGCAGGGCCTCTCTTTTGTCGCGGTGAACGCCGGCAAGCAATCCGTGGCGCTGGACTTGAAGTCGGAATCGGGCCGCGAGGTATTCTTGCGACTCGTCAAGGAAGCCGATGTGGTGCTCGAAAGCTTCCGGCCGAAGGTGATGGAACGGCTTAGCCTAGGCTTTAATGTGCTCAGCAGGCACAACCCGCGTCTCGTCTACTGCGCGATCTCCGGCTTTGGGCAGAGCGGGCCGTGGTCCGCCCGTCCGGCCTATGACCAGATCGTTCAGGGTCTGTCTGGTGCCATGAGCGTCACTGGCGATACGGCCTCGGCTCCCCTGCGTACCGGCTTTCCGATCTCGGACACGATTGCGGGACTGACTGCTGCCTTTGCCATAGCCGCGGCTCTGGTCGAACAGCGGCATAGCGGCCGCGGTCGGTTCATTGACGTGTCCCTGCTCGAAGCCACCGTTGCAGCGATGGGATGGGTCGTCTCCAACCACCTGAACGCTGGTGTCGAGCCGCAGCCCATCGGCAACGAGAACTTCACCGCGGCTCCCTCCGGCACGTTCCGCACCGCAACAGGCCCGCTGAACATTTCCGCCAACGAGCAGAAGCAGTACCAAGCCCTATGCGACCTGATTGGCCGACCGGACCTGAAGACGGATCCACGCTTTGCTGAGCGCGAGATACGCAAGGTCCATCGCGCAGCGCTGAACACGGAGCTGAACCAGGCGTTGAGTTGCAAGCCCGCTGAAGAATGGGAGGCCCAAATGAATCTGGCTGGAGTCCCCGCAGGCTGCGTGCTGACGGTCTCCCAAATCTTGCAGCAGCCACAGCTCCTCGAGCGCGGATTCGTCGAGACTTTGGCCCCAGAACAAGATGGTGCGCAGCCGTTACGAATCATGCGGCCGGGCTTCCGGCTGGATGAGGAGTTTTCGGTGCCTTCACCACCTGCGACGCTCGGAGCAGACACCGAGCGATGGCTGCAGCGGCTCGGCTATTCGTATGCGGAGGTCGAGCAGCTGGTCTCAACCCGGGCCGTCGGGACGCCAAAGCAACGGGCGGCTGATTTCCTGCCCGTCCGCGTAGCCGCGGACGGACCAATATCATGATATTCGACGGCTTGCGGCGATCGGCAATGGCAGGGTTGAAGGGGCGGAACCGCAAATGAGCGAAGAAGAATTGCGGCAGCAAGCGGCCCGTTGGTGGCGAACCTCCATCTGCGACATCGCGCCCGGTCGCATCGCCTATCGGGGTTATCCAATCGAAGATTTGATCGGCCGGATTTCCTTTCCCGCCATGATCTGGCTGATGTTGCGCGGCGATCTGCCGACGCCAGCGCAGGAGCGGCTGCTGCAAGCTGCGCTGGTCGCGTCCGTTGACCACGGTCCGCACGCGCCCTCCATCGCAATTGCGCAGATGGCGGTGAGCTGCGGGCTGCCCCTGAATGGTGCGATGGCCTCCGCCATCAATACACTCGATGAGGTGCACGGCGGAGCAGGGGAGCAGGCGGTCGAACTCTACGAAGATGTGCTGCGGAGGCGCGATGGCCTAGAGATCGGCGAGGCCGCGGCCGCCGCAATTGACCATTTCACTGCAAGGCGCGGCAAATATCTGCCCGGCTTCGGCCACCGGTTTCATTCGGTCGACCCCCGCGCCGCACCGCTATTGGCGCTGGTGGATGACGCAAGTGCTGAGGGCAGTGTCAGCGGCGACTATGCCAAGGCCGCCCGCGCGATCGAGCGGGTGATGCAGCAGCGCAAGGGCAAACTCATCCCAATGAACATTGATGGCGCGACCGCGGTCATTTACGGCGAGCTCGGATTCGCGCCGCCGCTGGCGCGCGGCGTCTTCTGCCTGTCGCGCGCGGTCGGAATCCTGGCCCACGCCTGGGAACAGACCAGGCGCAAGGATCGTAACAAGGGACCGATGCCCAAGCAGTTTGGCTACAAATATGAGGGACAGCCGCGCCGCACGCTGTGAGGCCCGTCATGATGTATCTCGACAAGCCGCCTCAGCTGGCTGAGACCCGCGTGTTCTCGTCGATGCCGCGGAATTTCGTCGCCGTGGTGTTTCCTCGAAATGGGCCGGATGCCAACCGCGGAGGCCATCGGTGGATTGTTTCATCGAGGGGCCGTCGTTCGACAAGTCCGGGGATCTCTACGTCGTCGATATCCCCTTCGGCCCCATTTTCCGGATTTCGCGCGACGGGATCTGGTCTCTGACAATCGAATATGACGGCTGGCCGATTGGTCTGAAGATCGCACCTGATGGCCGGGGGCTGGTGGCCGACTACATGAACGGCCTCATGGAGCTCGATCCGCAGCGGGATACTATCAGCCCGCTTCTGGGGCAACCGCAATTGCGAGTCCTTCAGAGGCTGCAACGACCTGCATACCGCGACTAACGGCGACATCTATTTCACCGATCAGGGGCGAACTGGAGTGCACGATCCGACCGGCTGGGTGTCCGACTGTGTCCTGCCGGCCGGCTCGATTGCCTGATTTCGAACTGGCCAAGCCCGAGCGGGCTGGTGCTCAGCGCCGACGAGGCCGTGTTGTTCGTTGCAATGACGCGCGACAACAGCAGCTGGCGCGTGCCGCTGATGCGTGACGGCGGGGCTGCGAAGGTGGGACGGTTCAGCTTGTCCTTCGGGACCAGCGGTCCTGACGGGCTGACGATGGATCAAAACGGGCGGCTCTTTGTCGCGCTCGCCTCCCTCGGCCACGTCTTCATCATGGCGCCGAACGGCGAAACGATCGGGCGCATCAAGTCCTGCGCTGGGGCGACCTGCACGAACCTCGTATTGGAGGCGGCAAACGGCACATTGCTCATTACGGAATCCTCTACCGAATCAGTGTTGATGGCTGATTTCGTCACCTTCCTTGAACGTTCGCCAGCAGGAGCGACAGCGTGGTACCGAATCCCTTTACGCGACGGTCCACCGAATCAAGTTGCAGGAAGAAGCCCCATAGATGATTGGCTTGCCAGTTGCCGAGGCATTGGACTTGGCGACGAATGGATCGCATTTGTGTGCGGTGATCCCAAACTGGCGGCATCGTGTGGGAAGCACGAAAGAACCACTCGGCTATCGTTTGTAAGGCTGGGTCGGGCTTCGCCCGCAACGGGCCGCCGCCGACCTGGCTCCGCGCCTTCTAGCCGGGCAGGTTTCCGCTCGCGGTCCACGAGCCTTGACAAGACCATCGTATCGCTCCGCACCATGAAGAACGATTTGATGGTTGATACCCGCCAAAAAAGTCGAAGAGGTAACCCGCTCGCAGTGGGAGTAAGCACCGCATCAGCGCCGAGGTTCTCGATTGTCCTCGGCCGCGACGCACGCGTTGGAGCGTTCGTTTCGAGAAGCAACAAGCAGCAGGATTTTCTGCCTTGAAAGTCTTTAGTGACAGGACCAGGAGCGCTTTTAAGTGTGGAGCAGAGGTCGCAGTACTGTCATAGCCTCTTGCGCGCGCGCAATCCTCCAACCCGATATCCCCTCTCCTCGTAGAAACGGCGTACCCGTTCTAAGGCCGGATAGCCATCAGGGGGCAACGCAACCTCAATCATCTGCCAGCCTCGGCGCTTCGCCTCCGAACGTACCGCCTCGAGCAGATGCCCACCGCGGTCAGAGCTTCGGAAGTCCCGAGAAATCCATAGCTCCTGAAGCAGCCGTACGCTCCAGCTGCTCTCACGGCCAGTACGGCGGAGATGGCAGCGATCCCTACAATCTGCCCGGTGGCTTGTTCCTCGATGACAAAAATGAAGCCCTCTTCGGGATCCTGAATCAGGCGCAAAGCAGTCTGCTTTGCGCCTTCAAGCCTGAACTCTGGTCCGGGACCACCTAATTCAGAAAGTAGCTTTCCGACGGCTTCTACGATCGCGTTCTCATCTCCTGGCACGCCTTTGCGCAAAGCCGTGCCCCCGTGGGGCAAGCCTTGCGCTTCAGCGCCAACACGAACACCCGTCACGTTAGTCCCTCCAGTCCCCTTGAGGATATCCATGTTCAGAAGGATACAGAGAACGCAACTGAGAGAAACTATCAAGCTCGATAGGGAATAGGACGTCCGCACTCGCTATAACCAACAGAGGTGAGGTAAGTGCAAGCTGTTGCCGTTCTCAGAATCGACCGCGGCTTGACCCGCTGCGAACTCAGTTGGATCTCCTTCGACTAGATAGGGAATCCACGAGACGGCACATTCGCGCGTGGGCAGGCCGGCCATGCCGATCAAACATTTCGTAGGAGAGATTGCTGATCATCACTCACGAGAGTCGATTCAGTACATCATGTAGCATGATCATCGCCGTGGCATAGGGCGCATCAGCTCGGCGCGTCCGAAGGTGAGATTCCCCACACTCGTGTGCGTCACTCGTACAAAGTTGCGCGAGCCGGGACAGGTATCATACGCGTTCGCCCGACAAAATCGTCTGAACAACATAGCGAAAAGATTTTGCACGCTAATGCACTATCTTAAGCTTACCTCGAAGAATCGAAAGATAATGGCAAGCAATGCTTGTTTGGACCTTCGCTCCTCGTTTAAGGGACCTTCACGGAAGGGGAGTGGTTGCGATGGAGCATGGGCAGGCCGAACTGGTCGGAGGGAAACCTGTAATCTTCGGCCAGCGTAAGGTGCGGCCGCGAGCGTGCGTGGCCGTGGGCAAGCGGCATCTGCGCGCCTTTCTACGCGATGTGCTAGAGGATATGGGGTTTGTGATCAGCGAATGCGGGACTGCTGACGAGCTGCCGCGCGTACTCTGCACGGACTTCCCTGATCTGATCCTGCTCGGCATTGGCTCGGATCGCATCGAGCCTGGACGATTGCTCGAGATACTCGTACGCGAAGAATTTGCAGGCAGAGTGCTGGCGTTCGGCGCCCGCGAGTCGATCGTCATGACGGCAGTGCAGCAGGTCGGGGGCGAATATGGACTTGATATGCTGCCGCCGCTGAGGACGCCGTTTGCAGCCGAGACGCTGCGCGATCGGGTCGCCATGCTCTTGCCCAGAGAGCCGGCGCCCCGTCCCGCAGTCCATGTCGGAGAAGCCTTACACGCTGGCTGGCTTGAGCTCTGGTATGAGCCGAACTTTGACCCGTGTACCCTCAGCCGCCGCGGCGCCGAGGCGCTTGTGCGAATGCGGCATCCGACCTGGGGCGTTGTTCCACCAGCGTATTTCATCCCGGAGGCTCACGATCCGCATTTTAGAGACTTGTCGCAGTTCGTGATCGACCGCGCGATCAAGGATTGGAAGTATCTTCTGGAGCAGCAAACTTCGACCGATCTCTCCATCAATCTCCCGGCAGCATTCCTGATTGACCCGCAGGCGGTACGCGATCTCTGTCAGCGCATGCCGTCGCACCCCGCTTTCGGCGGCTTGACGATCGAAATCGAGAGCGAGGAAGCGATCCAGAACCTAGATCTCCTGATCGAGGTCGCGCGTGAGGTTCGCTTTCACAACATTGGCCTTGCAATCGACAATATCGGCGCCAATTGGCCGCAGCTGATGGGGCTCGAAAAATTCCCGTTCATGAAATTAAAAGTGGACCGGCAGTACGTCGCCGGTTGCGGAAATGGGCCCCTGAAGCGAACGGTGTGCCGCCATATCGTCGATCTAGCCAAAGAGTACAGTGTGCGCACCGTCGCCGCAGGCGTGGAGAGCCACGCCGACCTGATCGCTGTGACCGAACTCGGCTTCGACCTTGCGCAGGGCCATCTGTTCGGAAAGGCCATGCCGCTGAAGCAATTTGCACACTCATCTTTCAGCCCTGTTCCACTTCGTCCAAAATAGTTGTATGAGGAGTGACTGAGCACAGCCAGGCAAAGCGTACCAGCGCTGGCCCGCGCGGCATGCCTACTCGGCACCAGGCATGCGGCTGACTGCAATTTAATCGGTCGCTTTGCAAACCCAGTATCGCTCCTCCCGGCCGAACTTCATTTCCCTCCGAAGCGATGCCGAAGGTTATTGTAGCACAAAGCCCTTTTGGCAAGGCTCCAGCGAGTCAATCCGCGGAGTTAACGTTGCAGGCGTGAGCGCGGCTTGGACAAAATCTCCGGTCAGGGCGTGTGACCGGAGGTTTGCCGACATCCGGCGTAGACGTGCGTCGGCTCGCGGCTTTTACTCGCGCTGCCGGTTTCGGGAATCGTCGAGCGTCGCTTGGCCCCGCGCTGCCATGCCAGACAAACCGACGGAAGCTCGCTGCAGTCGAGTCGCGACTGGCTATCGGAGTAGGGGCCCGAGGGCTCGCACGGCTTGATATTGAAGCGGCCCATGCTGTCGCAGATGCAACATGGTCTCAGACCCCGCACAGCACCATTGGGCAAATTGCCCATCATTGAGCGCGCCTGTCCTTGGCACGGCATTTGAAAGGGATCGCCAATGGCATCGCTCGCCTAAGGAGTCGGAAGGCATGGCTTACAAGATCGTCGCTTCGCAATGTACCGTTTGTGGGGCATGTGAGTTCGAGTGTCCCAACGCGGCGATCAGCCTCAAGCGCGACATTTACGTTATCGATGCAAAAAAGTGTACGGAGTGCGAGGGCCATTCCGACACGCCGCAATGCGCTGTGGTCTGTCCGGTGCCTGACACCTGTGTCCCGTCTAAGACAGCATAAGCAGCCCGCGTCCAGAAGGCTTCACCGCTCGATTTCGCGAACGAAGGACTAGGGTTCAGACTCAATTGATCCAATAAGCGACGAGAGCGGCGAGGTGGACGGCGGCCAAGAAGTTTCTGGCAAGTTTGTCGTAGCGAGTAGCAACACGCCT
>NZ_JADPJC010000167.1:0-555 GCF_023073215.1 Bradyrhizobium sp. 35 | reverse complement strand
CGTGTCGCCGCTGGTCTGCTTCACCGGCAGATCGAGATTGTACTCGTGGAGCCAGCAGAGCGCCTGTCGCGCGCTGCCCAGTTCCTCGACCTTGTCGAACACCAGCTTGATCGCTTCCTGGACACGCCGATCCGGATCTTTCTCATAATGGTCGCCGGCCTTCACGAAGCCGACGGGCGCCGCCACAACCAACTCGCCCCGGCGCGCCTTCTCGTAGCGGGCCGAGAGCGAGCGCTGGCGCAACAGATCCAGCTCGTACTCGTTGAGGCTGCCCTTGAGCCCGAGCAGCAGGCGGTCGTTACCGTGCCTCGGTGCATAGATCGTCTCCTGATCGACCAGGACGGTATCGACCACACGACACATCTCGATGAGTTGCTGCCAATCCCGGCTGTTGGGAGCGAAGCGCGAGACCTCGCGGGCGCAAACCGCGCCAACCTTACCGAGGCAAACCTCCGCTACCATCCGCTCGAAACCGGCGCGTTGTACCCCGCCGGCGGCTGAACGACCGAGATCATCATCGATCACTTCAATCTCTGACCACCCGAGCGCCGTCAG
>NZ_JADPJC010000173.1:0-556 GCF_023073215.1 Bradyrhizobium sp. 35 | reverse complement strand
GCGGCTCGGCGACAAGCTGGAGCTGCTGCTGGCCGAGAGCCTGCGGGTGGCGCACGAAGCCGGCGCCTTACGCAGCCAGGACCTCAAGCGCGTCACGGTTGATACCACGGTGCAGCCGAAGGCCATCACCTTTCCGACCGACGCCAAGCTGCTTCATGCGGCCATCCAGGGCCTCAATCGCCTGGCGAGAAGGCACGCCGTCAGGCTGCGGCAATCCTATTCTCGCGTGGCCAAGGCCGCTGCGATGATGGCGGGCCGCTACGCCCATGCCAAACAGTTCAGCCGGCATCAGCGGCAGTTGCGTATCCTGCGCAGCCGGCTGGGCCGGATCATCCGCGACATCCGTCGCAAGATCGAGCGCCAGCCAGCCCTCGAGGAGGCATTCGCCCTTCCGCTTGGCCGAGCCAGCCAGATCCGCTCCCAGCAGCAGCGCCAGCGCGGCTGGAAGCTCTATTCATTCATGCCCCGGAGGTGGAGTGCATCGGCAAAGGCAAGGCCTCAGCCCCTTACGAGTTCGGCGTGAAGGCCTCCATCGTCACCAACAATCGCCGAGCTC
>NZ_JADPJC010000051.1:0-1895 GCF_023073215.1 Bradyrhizobium sp. 35 | reverse complement strand
CGCGCCGGCTGCTCGCTCGCTGCCAGCATCACCGGCGCCGACGTCCGCCTGCTCCGCGAAAAATTCCCCGGCGTGCCTGTCGTTGCCTATGTCAACACCTCCGCGGAGGTGAAGGCCGAGGTCGATATCTGCTGCACCTCGTCGAACGCGGTGCAGGTGGTCGAAAGCCTCGGCGCACCAACCGTGATCTTCCTGCCCGACCGCTATCTCGCCACTTACGTGGCCTCGAAGACCGACGTGAAGATCATTGCCTGGAAGGGCGCCTGCGAGGTGCACGAGCGTTTCACTGGCGCCGAGCTGCGCAGCTACCGCGAGGCCGATCCCTCCGTGCAGATCATCGCTCATCCCGAATGCCCGCCGGACGTGCTGGCCGAGGCCGATTTCACGGGCTCGACCGCGCACATGATCAACTGGGTGCGCGAGCGGCGGCCGCGGCGGCTGGTGATGATCACGGAATGCTCGATGGCCGACAATGTCCGCGCCGAGCTGCCCGATGTGGAGATGCTGCGCCCCTGCAACATCTGCCCGCACATGAAGCGCATCACGCTCGCCAACATTCTGGAGAGCCTGCTGACGCTTCGCGCAGAAGTGACGATCGATCCCGCGCTCGCGGACCGCGCAAGGCGCTCGGTCGAGCGGATGATCAATTTGAAGAACTGAGATAAAGCCATGACAAACAACATCAACACCCTCCCCCGCTCCGACGACGTCGTCATCGTCGGCGGCGGCCTTGCCGGATTGTTCTGCGCGCTCAAGCTCGCGCCGCGGCCGGTAATATTGATCTCGGCGGCGCCGCTCGGACAGGGCGCGTCGTCTGCATGGGCGCAAGGCGGCATCGCCGCGGCAATGGCTGAAGGCGATACGCCGGAAGCGCACGCCGCGGACACGGTTGCAGTTGGCGGCGGCATCGTCGACGAAGCTGTCGCACTCGGGATCGCGCGCGAGGCCGCACCGCGGATTCACGACCTTCTCGCCTATGGCGTGCCGTTCGACCGCGATCTCGAAGGCAGGCTCGCAGTCGGGCGCGAGGCCGCACACTCGGCGCGGCGTATCGTACATGTGCGTGGCGATGGCGCGGGCGCCGCCATCATCGCGGCGCTGAGCGAAGCCGTGCGGCGCACGCCGTCGATCCGGCTGATCGAAGGTTTCGTCGCCGAAGCGCTGTTGACCGAGGACGGCGCGGTCGCCGGCCTACGATTGCGCGAAGCTGGCGACGCGGCAGCACAGCCGATCCTGCTCGCCGCGCGGATGGTGGTGCTCGCGACGGGCGGCATCGGCCATCTCTATGCCGTCACCACCAATCCGCGCGAGGCCAGCGGATCCGGCCTTGCGATCGCCGCACGCGCCGGCGCGGTGATTGCAGATCCCGAGTTCGTGCAATTTCACCCGACCGCCATCATGGTCGGCCGCGATCCCGCGCCGCTCGCCACGGAAGCCTTGCGCGGCGAAGGCGCGACACTGATCAACGGCCGTGGCGAGCGTTTCATGGCGGCGCGCCATCCGCTCGCCGAGCTCGCACCGCGCGACATCGTGGCCCGCGGCGTGTTCGCGGAGATCTCGGCCGGACGCGGCGCCTTCCTCGATGCGCGGCAGGCGCTGGGCGCACGTTTTGCCGACAGATTCCCGACCGTCCATGCAAGCTGCATCGCCGCTGGGATCGAGCCCGCCACGCAGGCCATCCCGATCGCACCGGCGGCGCACTATCACATGGGCGGCATCGCGGTGGACGATCGCGGCCGCAGCTCGATCGACGGGCTCTGGGCCGGCGGCGAAGTATCGTCCACCGGCGCGCATGGCGCGAACCGGCTTGCGTCGAACTCGCTGTTGGAGGCCGTGGTCTACGCCGCGCGCATCGCCGACGACATCGCCGGCCGCACCACTCCCTCGCCCGCACG
>NZ_JADPJC010000117.1:0-557 GCF_023073215.1 Bradyrhizobium sp. 35 | reverse complement strand
GCGGCTCGGCGACAAGCTGGAGCTGCTGCTGGCCGAGAGCCTGCGGGTGGCGCACGAAGCCGGCGCCTTACGCAGCCAGGACCTCAAGCGCGTCACGGTTGATACCACGGTGCAGCCGAAGGCCATCACCTTTCCGACCGACGCCAAGCTGCTTCATGCGGCCATCCAGGGCCTCAATCGCCTGGCGAGAAGGCACGCCGTCAGGCTGCGGCAATCCTATTCTCGCGTGGCCAAGGCCGCTGCGATGATGGCGGGCCGCTACGCCCATGCCAAACAGTTCAGCCGGCATCAGCGGCAGTTGCGTATCCTGCGCAGCCGGCTGGGCCGGATCATCCGCGACATCCGTCGCAAGATCGAGCGCCAGCCAGCCCTCGAGGAGGCATTCGCCCTTCCGCTTGGCCGAGCCAGCCAGATCCGCTCCCAGCAGCAGCGCCAGCGCGGCTGGAAGCTCTATTCATTTCATGCCCCGGAGGTGGAGTGCATCGGCAAAGGCAAGGCCTCAGCCCCTTACGAGTTCGGCGTGAAGGCCTCCATCGTCACCAACAATCGCCGAGCTC
>NZ_JADPJC010000103.1:0-2055 GCF_023073215.1 Bradyrhizobium sp. 35 | reverse complement strand
TCGGGATTGGCCAGCCGCGCGACGCTCTGGTAGTTGGACACACCAAGGACCAGCGCCACTCGCTTGTCGGCCTGCGCGGTCGTCGCCGCTGCCAGCATCCACAACATCGACAGCGCAAGCCGGCAGACCAACCGGCTTGAACGCAACATCGGGACTGAAGGGCTCAATCGGATCATGATGCAGGCTTCGCTCCACGCGTCAGCAATGTGGCTGCAATCGATATGAGTACTATTTCGATAGCGGTCCGCCCTCGGGTCTGTGCCATCGATCACACATCAGGCCCGGCCGTCAGGCGAGACGGTTGCCGCCGCGCAGTGTCCTGCCGGGCGACTCCCTGTTCGAAATGATAGTGGAAGGGGCATGGCATTGGGAAGCTGTCCAGCAACCTTCCGCAGATACTTGCCTCCCCGGGGCGCTTGAGCTTCTATGTCGGCATAAATCGCTTTTGCTTCGTTGGCCGCCAAGGGGTTTTCAGAATGATCCGTCCTTTCATGACAGTTGTATTGTCGATTGTAACCAGCGCCTCGTTGCTTCTTTCCGGCACTGCGAGCGCCGACAAGATGCGCCCGGGCTACAAGAGCTACGGAAACGCCCACGGCTTGAATGCCAACGCAGCTTGCCGTCGCCCGCATTTCAACATCTGCCAGGGTTGTAATGTCGTCATCCCGATGCGGGTCGCGCAAGACCGCGGTTGCGGGTTCAATTTCCAATCCCTGGGTCCGTTCGTGGGCCAGGACGTCGTCGTCTCTCCGGCGAACGGATCTTACAGCCTGGTCAACTCGACGAAGGCTGTGTACCGGCCGAATTCCGGCTTTACCGGCAGCGACCATTTCGAGAGCAGACTCTACTTCGAGGACGGCGCCGGCAAGCGCACGTTCCTGAATCTGAAAGTCAACGTCAACGTCGTTCCCAGCCTGTGAGCTGCCGAAGCACCGTGCTCTCGGCACCGGTCTCAATCACCCTCACAGCTGCCTCCGCATGAATCGGCTCCGCCGGACGGACGTGCGCGACCGCGCGGGCTCGGCTCCTGGCGCGATACCGCCTTTGGCTTCTGCGGCGGCGGATCGGGACGCCGGCGGCACGTGCTCTGGGCATCCAGCACGTCATTGCCGTCGCAGACGATCTGGACGCAACGATCGCCTTCTGCCTTTTGTCCCTTGGCGCACACCAGCGGACAGACACGATCGGGCCGGCCGCGCACCGCATCGAGCGCATCGAGGCTGGCAACTTTGACGTCGAATCTGGTGCCGGCGTTTCGGTTGAAATTGTCGAGCGCCTTTTGCGACGGCGCCGTCCAGGCACCGTCGGTGGTCCCGGGATCGCAGCCGACGCGCTTCAGATGGGCCTGGAGCAGGCGTGCAATATCCGCCGGATCCATTGCCGGCACGACAACCGACGCAGGGGCAGGCGCAGCCGGCGGAGTTAGCGCGGCGAGTGTGGCCTGTCGCTCCCGCTCGCGCTGTTCCTGTTCGCGCCTTGCGGCCTCGATCTGCTGCTGCGCGTCCAGCGCGGCCTGCTTCTTTGCCTGCTCGACCTGAAGGGCCGCATCCTCCGCCTGCCGGCGCGCCTCCGCAACCTGCCGCCGGGCATCGTCGAGCTCGCGCTTGGCCTGCTCGGCGATGCGTTGGCGCTCCTTCTCCAGATCGCGCCGGGCCTGTTCTGAGACCTGGAGCTTCGCCTGCTCGGCCTGGCGCGCAGCCTGCTCCTCGATCTGCTTCTTGACATCCTCGTTCTTCTGCCTGGCTTGCTGTTCGGCTTGCCGCCTCAGCAGGTCTGCCTTTTCACGGGCCTTCTCCGCCGCATCCAGCTTGTCGAGGGCCGCATGAGCAGACACAGCGTAGGGGCCGCTACCGTGAACGCCGAGAAACGAGGTCCACGCCTCCCTTGTGCCGATCTGCGCCGCAAATTCGTAGTCTCGCTGGGACTCCGCGTCCGGATCGACCTTTGGGGCAATCAGCGGCACCAGCGCCACGGTGTCGCCGCCGAGCGATCCGTAGACGAAGGGCTCCTGCCGCCGCCCCGTGCTCTTGAGCACCTCGTCGCGAACCCGGCCAA
>NZ_JADPJC010000138.1:0-2160 GCF_023073215.1 Bradyrhizobium sp. 35 | reverse complement strand
CAAAGGCAAGGCCTCAGCCCCTTACGAGTTCGGCGTGAAGGCCTCCATCGTCACCAACAATCGCCGAGCTCCCGGTGGCCTGTTCGTACTGCATGCCAGCTCGCTGCCCGATAATCCCTACGACGGTCATACCCTGCGGGACGTCATCGACCGCACCGAGGCGCTCACCGGCTGTCCGATCGAGCGGGCCTATGTCGACAAGGGATATCGCGGCCACGACACGCAAAATCCACGTCGCGTCTTCATTTCGGGCCAGAAGCGCGGCGTGTTCGGCGCCATCAAGCGCGAGCTCCGGCGCCGCTCCGCCATCGAGCCCATCATCGGACATCTGAAGGCCGAAGGTCACCTTGGCCGCTGCTATCTCAAAGGCCGCGCCGGCGACGCCGCCAACGTCGTGCTCTCAGCAGTCGGCCACAACTTCCGCCGTATCCTCGCCTGGCTCAGAGAACTCTTGTGCCTCTTCCTGATCCAGCTATCGCATACGCTTGCCTGTCCGCTCCCGCTCAATTCGGCTTCTTAACGGACGACTAGTAAGGCTATGACATCGGGCTCGCGCCGCGAAATGCTGATTTCGACTCTGATGAGGGAGCTACGGGACGTGGGCAGCCTGGCCCGAACTCATGGTCGCAGTTCGTGACTGGACCCATTAACATAGTTTATTTATTTAATTTAGTTTAGCGTACCGCCAGCCCCGGAGAGAACGCCATGCCTGACCAAGACGATGACCGCCGCGAATTTCTGAAGACCTGCGGAAAGTTCGCTGCCGTGACACCTCCAGCCATCACGCTACTGCTATCGACCTCCCTCACTTCCGATGCGATCGCGCACTCTGGTGCGGGGGCCGTCCACCATGATCACCATGAGCACCACCACGGTAACAATGGCTGGGGCAATGGTGGCGGCGATGGCAGTCCCAACGGCAAGGACGATAGAGGCCGCTAGACCATTTGCCGCCGGAGCAGCAACTGGAACGTCTCGCCGGCTACCAAGTTTTCCCAAAGCCCATCCCCAAGTGGGTAACGCAGTCGGGCCCCAGCTCTTCCCCATTGCCCCCCGGAGCTGGGGCTCATTTTTGTCCCGCCTCGAGGCGCCGGTTTCGCCAGCGGAACTTTTGTGCACTTTTGCACTTATCAGTCCTGCCGCGATGGTCGTGCGACTGAGGATGGGCACCGGTGCGGATTCCGACGAAGTCGCCCAGGCGTACCGATCTGAAGTCGCTTGTGGATTCCGAGACGATGTCGCCCACCTTTCCGATTTGATCTCGCCCAGCGGCGAGGCGTTCTGGCCGGCTGGTTCTCTGGCATCGGTCAAGCCGCGTGGTCAATCTGGAATCGCGACTTCGACCTGTTTTCTTCTTCTGCGGTTGCTGTGGGCATGTGGGCAACGCGATTGCGTTGTCCAAGCGCAGCGGCATGTCCACAGCGCCACGGGCTCAGGTCTTTCGGGCGGATTGCCGGGTTCGCCGCAGGCTCTCACCGGTGAGGTCGAGCCGATGGGCATTGTGGACGAGACGATCGAGCACGGCGTCGGCATAGGTGGGATCTCCAATGAGCAGATGCCACTGGTCCACGGGGAGCTGGCTGGTGACGATGGTGGAGCGATGACCGTAGCGATCTTCGAGGATTTCCAGGAGGTCGTGACGGGCACCGGCGTCGAGCGGCTCGAGTCCCCAATCATCGAGGATCAGCAGATCGACACGGCCAAGGCCGCGCAACAGGCGTGGATGGCGGCCGTCGCCGCGGGCGAGCGCCAGATCGTCGAACAGTCGCGGGACGCGCTGATAGAACACAGAGCGATTGTCGCGACAGGCCTTGTGGCCGAGCGCCGAGGCGAGCCAACTCTTGCCGACGCCGGCCGGGCCGCAGATCAGGAGATTGACGTGGTCGTCGATCCAACGGCCCTCGACAAGCTTAGCGAACAGCGGGCGGTCGAGACCGCGCGGGGTGCGGTAGTCGATGTCCTCGACGCACGCCTGCTGGCGCAGCTTGGCGTAGCGCAGGCGAGTGGCGAGCCGTTTGTCGTGCCGCAGCGAGGCTTCACGTTCGAGCAGCAGCGCGAGCCATACCGACCGCCCAGGCCAGCCCGCGCTCTGTTAGCCCTTGTCGAAACGGCGCGCTGAGGCCGTATCCTGCATCCGCCAGCACACATCCAAAGCGTATG
>NZ_JADPJC010000133.1:0-183568 GCF_023073215.1 Bradyrhizobium sp. 35 | reverse complement strand
GAAATCGATCGACAAAGCCACTCGGTCCTTGCCGCAGCGGGCGAGCGCTTCAAAGATCGCCTGCCAATGTCCGCGCTTAGCCCAGCGATTGAACCGATTATAGATCGTCGTGTAAGGGCCATAGTCGGACGGGCAATCGCGCCAGCGTGCGCCGCACTGGAGCATGTGAATGATACCGCTGATAATGCGTCGATCGTCTTCGCGCGCCGGGCCGGTCTGGTTCGTTGGCAGATGCGGCTCTATCTGAGCCCACTGCTTGTCGTTGAGCCAGAACAGTCCTTTGCGCATCGAAGTCCCCCGTGCCGAATCAACTTGGCACCAGGGAATCAGAACTCGCTAATTAGGTACAGACCCTAGTTTAGCGGCAGGATGTCCCGCCGGTGCTAGATCACGCCCGTACGGGCACAAGCCTCGCGCCGGGCAAATCCTTTGACGAGTTTTCTGCAAGCACGATAGCGCTCTTCCATGCTCGTCCCACTGACATTGCCTGACGGGCTCGGTTCGGCCGCGCTTTCCTTTTTGGCGGCACGAGGCTGCGAGGTTTTCTCGCGCTTGCTTGAAGCATCCTCCGGCGCTGGCACGAGCTTCCAGACAGGGCGGAGCTCTATGTTCGCCTTCTCAGTTGGATTTTCCTTGTTGACGGACGACAGCGTAAGGACGTTCTTGTCCATCCTGACGGTGACGGGTGTTCCGCTGATGGAAAATTTGTCGTTCACAATGTATTCGGCAAACGACCGGTACCCCGCCTCATCCTTCACCCACGATGCCTTTGTCGGCGGTCCCCAGAGGTAGTGTCCCTTGGCTAACCCGGTGGCAGAGACTTCCGTAACGATCAGCATGGCATACCGTCCTTTGCCATTCGTCCATCCACGTTTGTTGGACCACACGCCGACAAATCTGGAGTTAGCATTGAGCGGATCATTCTGATCAGGCGATATAGCGTAGCTTGGCAGTTTGAGTTGCTGAGCTGCCGCGATGGCTGCAACTTTCTGGTTATCTTCGGGCGCAAATAGATTTCGGACGACGGTTTTTGCGTCCGGTTTCGGAGGGGCAGCTGGGGATGAGAGCACCGCAACTTCGTTGGCCTTGAAATTCTTCACCCGCTGGCGCGCTTCTGCGGCGTGGCTGCTGCGGGGGTACCTGGTCAGAAACTCCTCGTAGAGGCCTGCCACCGTGGACGTCTGGATAGCCAGCCAAAACTTCTCGTCCTCCGCGGCATCTGCAGGCGCGGGAGCCGACGCGACTGGCGCTTGAGCGCTCGCCACCGGAGCTCTCAGGTAAATCTCTTCCTTCGACAAAGAGCCGTATACGAAAGGCTGCTGCTCGCGTCTGGTGGCCGCCATCACGTCGTCACGAACACGACGAAACAGAAACGATATCTCCAGCCCCGGCGTTTCAATGTGGCGAAGGAGCGATGCCGTGAATGGGCTGTTCCGGCCATCCCCGTCGCTTGCCGTAGTACCGTCCCGGGCGGCGTACGCAATCAGAACGTTATCGGATGGCTCCGTCGGAGCGAGTCCGCGAGCCACGGCCCGGGTGCTCAGCGAGCGTCTCATCTTTGCGGCAAAAGGATTGTTGCGGCATGCGTCCAGTATCACAAGGCCCAACTTTCGTGCCTTCGAAACCTGAAGGCTCACCGAGCGCAGGCTGATGGCCTCGCTTTCGATGTCGGTATCGCTGCGCAGCTCTGCGCCGACCGGAATCAGCCAGTTCTCGCCGCTGACCTCCATGCCGTGTCCGGCATAGAAAACGACCGCAAGGTCTGCTCCCTCCGCAGAGCGGCCGAACTCGACGACAGACTTCCTCATCTCTTGCGCAGTCGCGTTCTTGACCTGGGTGACTTTGAAGTCGAGCCGCTCCAGCGCGCGGCCGATGTCGGCCGCATCGCGCGTCGGGTTCGGCAACTCGGCTACCTTCTCATAGGCGCCGTTACCGATGACGAGCGCAACCCGAACCTGCTGCGCAAGCGCCGGCGTGGCGAATGGAAATGACGTAACGAGAAGGACTGCTAGGAAAAAAATGCGCATCAAATGCTTGCCCGGATCAATATCGAGCGTGAGGGTAGCATTGTCTTTCACCACCGCAACGGGAAAAGCCGGGATCGTGGTCGTTCAGAGAACCGCGGCTCCCCGAGCATACCGGTAACCGCGTCAATGTTCGTTCGGCTTGAGCGCAACCGCCTGCCCTCAGCCCTTCCCCATCGCCGCAATCGCGTCCGCGATCTCGATCGTGCGCCGCGCCATGTCGGCGTGCAGCCGCTCCACCATGGCGCCGTCGAGACGGATCGCGCCGCGCGAGACGTTCTCCGGCAGCTCGAACGCGGCGATGATCTTTCGCGCGCGCGCGACTTCCTCCTCCGGCGGGGTGAAGATCGCGTTGCAGGCTTCGATCTGCGAGGGGTGAATCAGCGTCTTGCCGTCGAAACCGAGATCGCGGCCTTGCGCGCATTCGGTGGCGAAACCATCGGAGTTGGCGATGTCGCTATAGGGGCCGTCGAGGATTTCGAGGCCATGGGCGCGCGTCGCCAGGATGCAATGGGAGATCATCGGGATCATCGCCGCGCGGCCCGGCAGCATCTTGATGCGCGTCTCGCGCGAGATGTCGTTGGGCCCGAACACGAAGCCTGACAGGCGCCGCGCTGGATCGCGCCCGGCGGCAGCGAGTTCTTCGGCATGCAGTACCGCGCGCGCGGTCTCGATCATGGCCCAGACCTTTACGGTCGGCGCCGCGCCGAGTTCGGCGAGACGGCGGCCGATCGTGTCGAGCTCCTCCACGCGTGAAACCTTTGGAACCAGGATGCCGTCGGGCGAGGCATTCGCCGCCATCGCGACATCGTCGGCCCACCAGGGCGTGTCGAGGCCGTTGGTCCGGATCAGGATCTCGCGCTTGCCGAACCCTTTGGCCGCGATCGCGGCCGCGATGCCATCGCGTGCCACTGCCTTGGCATCGGGCGCGACGGAGTCTTCCAGGTCGAGGATCAGGCCGTCGGCGGCGAGATTGCGCGCCTTTTCCAGCGCGCGGGGGTTGGAGCCGGGCATGAACAGATGGCTGCGGCGCGGGCGGGTCATGCAAGCGTTCCTTCCGGTTTCCTCATCTCATTCCGACCGAAGCCGATAGCATCTGGCCTGCCTATTCGAAAGGCTTGTTCGTCCCAGCGGTATATGATTAGGCATAGGCCATGACCACATTCCCAGAGCATTTGCTGGAAGGCTACAAGGCCTTCGCCACCCAGCGGCTGCCGACCGAGCAGACCCGCTACCGCGAGCTGTCGGTGAAGGGGCAGTTCCCTGAAGTGATGGTGATCGGCTGCTGCGACAGCCGCGTCTCGCCCGAAGTGATCTTCGACGTCGGGCCGGGCGAACTCTTCGTCGTCCGCAACATCGCCAATCTGGTGCCGGTGTATCAGCCCGACGGCAACGCGCATGGCGTCTCGGCGGCGCTGGAATATGCCGTGACGGTGCTGAAGGTGAAGCACATCGTGGTGCTCGGGCACGCCCAGTGCGGCGGCATCCGCGCCTTCGTCGACAAGATCGAGCCGCTCACGCCGGGCGACTTCATCGGCAAATGGATGCAGATGTTCATCAAGCCGGGCGAAGTGGTGGAGCAGCGCGACCACGAGACCATGGCGCAATTCGTCGAGCGCATCGAGAAGGCCGCGGTGTTCCGCAGCCTGGAAAACCTGATGACCTTCCCGTTCGTGCAGAAGGCGGTCGAGAGCGGCCAGATGCAGACCCACGGCGCCTATTTCGGCGTCGCGGAGGGATCACTGTTCGTGCTGGACAAGGCGGCGAAGGAATTCAGGAACGCGCGCGAGATGGCGTAGGTCCGCAGCTCTTGTGGCGTGGGCAAAGCGAAGCGTGCTCACCACTTTTCTAGCAATTGTGGAAAGATGGTGGGCACGGCGCTTCGCGTCTTTGCCCACCCTACGGCAGCACGGCTTACGCCGCCTTCTTCTTCGCGCTGATCAGCTTGCGGTTGATCAGGACTTCCGCGATCTGGATCGCGTTGAGCGCGGCGCCCTTGCGTAGATTATCCGAGACGCACCACAGCACGAGACCGTTCTCCACCGTCGCGTCCTCGCGGATACGGCTGATATAGGTGGCGTCCTCGCCGGCGGCTTCATACGGCGTGGCGTAGCCGCCGGGCTCATGCTTGTCGATGACGAGACAACCCGGCGCCTTGCGCAGGATGTCGCGTGCTTCGTCCGCGCTGATCGGGTTCTCGAACTCGATGTTGACGGCCTCGGAATGGCCGACGAAAACTGGCACGCGCACGCAGGTCGCGGAGAGCTTGATCTTGGGATCAAGAATCTTCTTGGTCTCCGCCATCATCTTCCACTCTTCCTTGGTGTAGCCGTCCTCCATGAAGACGTCGATCTGGGGGATGACGTTGAAGGCGATGCGCGCCGGAAACTTGTTATTGATCAGCTCCTGGTTGGTGTAGACGGCCTTGGTCTGCGAGAACAGTTCGTCCATCGCGTCCTTGCCGGCGCCCGACACCGATTGATAGGTCGAGACCACGACGCGCTTGATCGTCGCCTTGTCGTGCAGGGGCTTGAGCGCGACCACGAGCTGCGCGGTCGAGCAGTTCGGGTTGGCGATGATGTTCTTCTTCTTGAAGCCCGCAGTCGCGTCCGCATTCACTTCCGGCACGATCAACGGCACGTCCGGGTCCATGCGCCAGGCCGAGGAATTGTCGATCACGACCGTGCCGGCGGCGCCGATCTTCGGCGACCATTCCTTCGACACCTCTCCGCCGGCCGACATCAGGCAGATGTCGACGTCGGAGAAGTCGTAATGCTCCAGCGCTTTGACCTTCAGCGTGCGGTCGCCGTAGGAGACCTCGACGCCCATGCTGCGGCGTGACGCCAGGGCCACCACCTCGTCCGCAGGGAATTTGCGCTCGTCGAGGATGTTGAGCATTTCCCGTCCGACATTGCCGGTCGCGCCGACGACTGCGACTTTGTAACCCATCGTTCACTCTCCGACGAAAAAGCTCTTTCCTGAAGCTGAGGCTTAAACAGGAAGAGCAGCGCTTCTATGCGAGAACCGGCCTCAAGACAACGTTGGACCATGCCTTAGGGACGTGGATGCACTCGCCCGAGGCCAGCACGGCCGCAAACCCCACCCAGATCCATCTGGCGCTTGCAGCCTTCGCCGACGAGGTCGTCGGCACGCTGGCGCGCCTGTTCGCCTATGTGGGGATTTTGGTACTGTTTGCCATCCTCGGCCTTGCCGCACTCGGCCAGCTGCCCAACTTGCGCGACGATGATCCGGCGCTGAAGCCCGATTGGAGCGTGGCCGACCGGTCGCCTCCGGCCTTCGCCCTTAGCCGGCTCGATTCGTCAGAAAAAACAGCTTCTTACGCGATCTTCAGGCATCCCGAAGGCGGCCGCAGGGACGTGATGCGCTGGGCCAGCGAGGCAGACAGGACCGTGGCCGAGCTCGAGATTTACCGGGAAGGCGGCGAATTCGACGTGACGCGTCCAGCAACAATGGATCTGGCCGTCCGGATGGGACTGGGCACCGCGACCCCGCTGGAGCAAGCCGGCCTGATCGACACGAAATTCGGCCCCGTCGCCCTATTCCAGCCGACCGGTCCGGCGGAGGGCGCGCGGGCCTGCCTCGGCTACCTCAAGCGCAGCGAGGAGCCGGCGCTCCAGATCTCCGGATTCTCCTGCCAGGGCGACAGCCTGCCTGCGCGGCGCGCCGCGATCGCCTGCACGCTGAACCGGCTAACGCTGCTGACCTCGGGCAACGAGCCGAAGCTGGCCGAATTGTTCGCCCATGCGGAGCTGAAGCGCCGCCCCTGCGCGCCCCCGGGCGCGTCGGACTGGCTGCTCGGCGCCGCCAATGCGCAGTTGCGCGGCGCGCTCTGATCGGCATCAAGCTCAAGTGGCTGTATCCATGCAACTTTTGCCGGCGCGCACGATTATTCAGCGCTGGTGTGACCCAATAGACCTAGTTGCAGCCGCCCCGGCCGGGTTAGTATGAGCGTGAAATTGATTGGCGGCTTGCCGCCTGAAGGGGACGTGATGAGCTCGAATTTCTCTGCCGCGAACAAACTGGCGATGTGGCTTACGGCCGGCGCCGTGATTGCCATGTCCTCAGCCTTCGCGACACCCGCCTCGGCCGACACCAAGAAGCAGCGCTATGACAGCGGCCGTCACTATTACGGCCCGAGCGGCCCCAATTCGAGCTATCAGCAGGGCCGCACCCGCATCTATGTGAGCAAGCGCTCCTGGCTCGACGGCGGCACCGAGGTCAATCCGGGCGACCGCAAGTTCTCCGACTACGCCTTCCCGCCGGCGGTAGGCTATCCGACCTTCGCGCGCGAAAATCTCAACCGCCCGATCGATCGCCAGCCGCTGAGCACGCCGCAGGATGTTGGCGGCTATCCGCAGAATTTCCCGCTGTACTGAGGCGGACATATCGACCGAATCAAATGGCCGGGCTCGCGCCCGGCCATTTTTGTTTGTCGTGTAGCCCGGATGGAGCGAAGCGCAATCCGGGATTTTCGACACGCGGGAAGAACGCCGGATTTCGCTTCGCTCCATCCGGGCTACGGCTCTAAGCGTGCAGCTTCTGCAATTCCTTCAAGATCGCTTCGCCCATCTGCGTGGTCGAGGCGGCAGTGGTGCCTTCCGACTTGATGTCGGCGGTGCGCAGGCCGCTGGCCAGCACCGCGGCGATCGCGGCGTCGACCTTGTCGGCGAGCGCGCCCATGTCGAAGGAGTAGCGCAGCGCCATGCCGAAGGACGAGATCATCGCGATCGGATTGGCGAGGCCCTGGCCTGCGATATCAGGCGCCGAGCCGTGCACGGGCTCGTACAGCGCCTTGCGCTTCTTGCTCTTGACGTCGACCTCGCCGAGCGAGGCCGAGGGCAGCATGCCGAGCGATCCCGTCAACATCGCAGCAATGTCGGACAGCATGTCGCCGAACAGATTGTCGGTGACGATGACGTCGAACTGCTTCGGCCATTTCACCAGCATCATGCCGCCGGAATCGGCGAGCTGATGCTCGAGCGTGACGTCGGGATATTCGCGCTTGTGGACCTGGGTCATGACCTCATTCCAGAGCACGCCCGACTTCATGACGTTGCGCTTCTCCATCGACGTCACCTTGTTCTTGCGCTTCTTCGCAAGCTCGAAGGCGACGCGGCCGATGCGCTCGATCTCATAGGTGTCGTAGACCTGGGTATCGATGGCGCGCTTCTGGCCGTTGCCGAGATCGGTGATGGTCTTGGGCTCGCCGAAATAGACGCCGCCGGTGAGTTCGCGCACGATCATGATGTCGAGGCCCTCGACCGCCTCGCGCTTCAGGCTGGAGGCCTCCGCCAGCGCCGGGTAGCAGACCGCGGGACGGAGGTTGGCGAACAGACCGAGATCCTTGCGCAGGCGCAGTAGGCCGGCTTCGGGGCGCACCTCGTAGGGCACCGCGTCCCATTTGGGACCGCCGACCGCACCGAAGATGATGGCGTCGGCCTCCTTGGCCTTGGCCATGTCGCCTTCCGAGATCGACACCTTGTGTGCGTCATAGGCCGAACCGCCAACGAGGCCGGTGTCGGTCTCGAACTTGGCGATCCCCGCCGAACTGAGCCAGTCGATCAGCCGCTTCACCTCGCCCATCACCTCGGGGCCGATACCGTCGCCGGGAAGCAGCAGCAGTTTGTGGGTCGCCATGGTCGTTTCCTCTGAGGTCGATTTCGGCCGGAGTGCTAGAGCGGCGTTGCGTGCTTGGCAAGACACCATTGCCGCTTCGGTTCTGTGCAACGCGGGCAGGGCCTGCCACACTGCGCATGCCGGAGTACCCATTTGCACGCCCCTGAACGTCCCCCGCCCGACGCCCATCCCGCGCGGCTGATCCTGACCCTGTCGCTGGCTGCGACGGTTGGGCTGGGTATCGGCCGCTTCGCCTATTCGCTGGTGCTGCCCGACATGCGGGAGGACCTCGGCTGGTCCTACTCGGCGGCCGGTTTCATGAACACCATCAACGCCGTCGGCTACCTCGCGGGCGCGCTTGTGGCATCCCGGTTGATCGAACGGGTCGGCTGGTCGGCCGCGATCCGTGGCGGAACCCTGGCCTGCGTCGCCGCGCTTGCGACTTGCGCGCTGACCGGGAACTTCGTTGCGCTGAGCCTGGCCCGTCTCGTGCTGGGCGTTGGCGCCGCGGCCGGTTTCGTCGCCGGCGGCGCGCTGGCCGCTTCCATTGCGCAGTCGCGCCCGGAGCGGGCCAATTTCCTGCTGAGCCTGTTCTATGCCGGACCCGGCATCGGCATTCTCGCCTCGGGCCTGATCGCCCCGTTCACGCTGCAATATTTCGGGCCGGGCTCGTGGTGGATCGTGTGGTGGGCGATGACGCTGCTGTCTGTCGTCATGACCGTGCCGCTGTTCCTGGTCCGCATCGAGAGCGGCGTGCGTTTCTCGCAAGGCGGCCACGGCGCCTTCGCCATTTTTCCGGTGCTGATCTACCTCGCCGGCTACTTCCTGTTTGGCGCGGGTTACATCGCCTACATGACCTTCATGATCGCCTATGTGCGCGACGGCGGCGGCGGGGCCGCAGCGCAGGCCGCGTTCTGGAGCCTGATTGGCTTGAGCGCCTTCGTCACGCCGTGGGCCTGGCGCCGCGTGCTCGCGCTCGATCGCGGTGGTCTTGCCACCGCCATCATCCTCGGCACCAACGCGCTCGGCGCCGCCCTGCCGATGCTCGGGCATTCGCCGGCATGGCTCGCGGTCTCGGCGATCGTGTTCGGCGTCGCCTTCTTCGCCGTAGTCGGCTCGACCACCGCCTTCGTGCGCTTCAACTATCCGCCCGAGGTGTGGCCGACCGCGATCGCGGCGATGACGATCTCGTTCGGCGTCGGCCAGACGCTGGGCCCGATCGTGGTCGGCGCGATCACGGACGCGCTGGGGAGCTTGAGTTACGCGCTGAATGTGTCGGCGGCGCTGCTGGCGCTGGGCGCGGTTGCCGCGCTGTGCCAGCGGAAAGTGGAGCCGGCCTCATAACAAGTGTCGTCCCGGCGAAGGCCGGGACCCATAACCACAGGGAGCATTTTGGGGAAGACTGGTCGTTCGGGATTGGCATCTAGCGAAAATCGATAGACCTCGCGGTATGGGCCCCGGCCTTCGCCGGGACGACAACAGCTAGCTTCCGCTGAACGAATTGTACCCCTGGTCTTCCCAATAGCCGCCCTTGTAGTCGTTGGTGACTTCCATCGACACCACGTATTTCGGGTTCTTGAAGCCGAGCTTGGTCGGCACGCGGATCTTCATCGGGAAGCCGTAGGCGCGCGGCAGGATTTCGCCCGCATATTTGAACGTCATCTGGGTCTGCGGATGCAGCGCGGTGCGCATGTCGAGCGGAGAATTGTAGCCGTCCTTGTCGGCGCACTGGAACCAGACATACTTTGCGCGGGTGTCGGCGCCGATCAGCTTAAGGAAGTCGCGCATGGGTGTACCGGTCCAGCTGCCGATCGCGCTCCAGCCCTCGACGCAGATGTGACGGGTGATCTGCGTAGCCTGCGGCAGCTTGTACAGCTCGGGAAGCGTCCACGACTTCTTGTTCTCGACGAGACCGCGGACTTCGAGCTTCCAGTCGGCACCGTCGACATCGGGCGCGTCGTCGAGATCGTAATAGGCGTTGAACGGAAACGGTTTTGTGATCGCGCTCTCGGGAAACGTCGGCGCCAGCGCGTCGGGATTGAAGATGAAATCCTGCACGGCATCGTTGAATTTCGAAACCGACTTCAGCATCTCCTCCGCGGAGGACGAGTCGATCACGTCGCAGCCGGTGAGCAGCGTCAGCGCCCCGAGGCTTGCGCCGCCCGCGATGAAGCGGCGGCGGCTGACCTCTGGCATCGTCTTGATGGAATCCTTGATCAGCAGCCGCTTGTCGACGCCCGGGATCAGGAATGAGCGCTTCGCCATGACTCTCTCTCCACTCAACGGCCGATGATCATCGCGCGCAGGCTCTTCGGCACCAGCAGCGCGAGTAAAACATGAATGACCAGGAAGGCGCAGATCGCGGCCATGCAGAAGAAATGGATGTAGCGCGCGGTCGGATAGTCGCCGAACAGGGACACGAGCCAGTGCAGTTGCACCGGTTTCCACATTCCCAGCCCCGACAGCACGATGATCACGCCGATCAATATGATGCCGGCATAGAGCACGCGCTGGACGTAATTGTAGACGGAGAGATCGGCATGGCCGAGCTTGAAGGTCAGCGCAGCCCTGACGTCGTGGAGCACGCCGGATGGGGTGATCGGCAGCAGTTTTTTCCGGAAGCGGCCGGTGGCAAGGCCGGTGACGAGATAGGCAAGGCCGTTGATCATCAACAGCCACATCGCCGCAAAGTGCCAGAGCAGGCCGCCACCGAGCCAGCCGCCGAGCGTGTACTCGCGCGGAAAGCTGAAACCGAACAGCGGCGAGGCGTTGTAGATCTGCCAACCCGACAGGATCATCAGGATCATGGCGAAAGCGTTGATCCAGTGCATGACCCGGACCCAGGCCGGCTGGATCACTTTGGCCGGGGTGGCGCTGACCTGCTCGTCGGTGACTGTGAGGCTCGACATGGCGGTTCCGTCCTGAACATCGTCTGACAGCAATTATACGCCGATGCTTCCGCTTTCGTTACGCCCTGTTCGGCATCGAATCCATGTCGGCTGGCTATCGTGGTCACAATAAAGCGAGCCGGGTACCCCCGGCTCGCCATTTCGTCGCATCCGGTTCGGGGATGAAGCCGGACGGCGCGGTGTTTACGTCGCCGGCATCAGCACGGTGTCGACCACATGGATTACACCGTTCGACTGGTTGACATTGGAGATCGTCACCATCGAGGTACCGCCCTTGGCGTCGAGGATCCAGACCTTGCCGTCCTGCTTCTTCACCGTCAGCTCCTCGCCTTCGGCGGTCTTCATCTTCTTGCCGTCGGTGAGGTCGGACGCCTCGAGCTTGCCGGGCACGACATGGTAGGTGAGGATCTTGGTCAGCGTCGCCTTGTTCTCGGGCTTCACCAGAGTGTCGACGGTGCCGGCCGGCAGCTTGCCGAAGGCGGCGTTGGTCGGCGCGAACACCGTGAACGGACCCTTGCCTTCCAGCGTCGGCACCAGGCCGGCCGCCTTCACCGCCGCCACCAGCGTGGTGTGGTCCTTCGAGTTGACGGCGTTCTGGACGATGTTCTTGGACGGGAACATCGCGGCGCCGCCGACCATGACGGTCTTTTCCTCGGCGCGGGCGGGCGCGACGACGGTCGCGGTGATGGCCAGCGCGCTGAAGGCCGCAGCGGTGAGATAGGCAATACGCTTCGACATGGAGGGTCTCCCGATTGGATTGTGACCGGCGATTGCCGGCGTTCGAGTTGGGCAACAACAGTGGCTGCGACCTGCGAGTGTGAAGCAGCAGCGCCGTCGTTGGCTCGAACTACGGGAGCGTTTGCGAAGCGGTTTCGAACAAAACTTCTTTGTGATGGGTGAAACTAAGTGCGTGGTTCTCCGTGGGGGGCGTCATTGCGAGGAGCGAAGCGACGAAGCGATCCAGGCTGCCACCGCGGATGCACCGCTGGATTGCTTCGCTTCGCTCGCAATGACGCGCCTCGACGATCTACCTGCCGCTCAATCCCTGTTGTGCGGCGTCTGGATAAACCCGCGATTATGCGTCGGGCTGATCAGCAGTTCATTGATGCACACCCGCGCCGGCATGCTCGCGATGAACGCGATGGTGCGGCCGAGATCTTCGGATTGCAGCATCCTGGCCTGCTCCTCCTCGCTCGGTACCACCGGGCGCAGCTTCAGGATCGGGGTCGCCACCTCGCCCGGCATCAGGCAGCAGGCGCGCAAGCCGTTGACGCATTCGTCCATGTTGAAGGAATGCGTCAGCGCCAGCACCGCATGCTTGGTCGTGGTGTAGGCCGGGCCCGGCATTTTCGAGACGTGGCGGCCGGCCCAGGACGAGACGTTGATGATGGAGCCGTCCTGCTGCTTGCGCATCGTCGGCAGCACCGCGCGCATGCAATAGAGCACGCCGTTGAGATTGACCTGGACCAGCTGGTCCCAGCCCTCCAGTTCCATGTCCTTCCAGCTCCGCTTAGGGACATTGATGCCGGCATTGTTCACCAGCAGGTCGATCCGGCCGTGCTTCGCAACGATTTGATCAGCCGCCTTCTGGGCCGCGGCGGCGACCGACACGTCCAGCGCGATGGCCTCGGCGGCCCCGCCCGTCTGGGCGATCTTCGCGACCACGGTATCCAGGGCGTCCTTGCGCCGGCCCGAAACCACCACCGTCCAGCCGTCGGCCGCCAGCGCCTCGGCGCCGGCCTCCCCGATCCCGCTGCCCCCGCCTGTCACCCAGGCCACGCGTTTCCCGTTTTTGGTCATGCAAACTGTCTCCGTTGCTTCATCGGGGCGGTTTTTGCTAATCCAGCCCTCGGTTTTGACCGGCCTCTGACGATCGTTGCGGTCAAGCCTTGCGGTCGAGGAAATCTTGCATGAACCAAGCTGCCAACGCCAATCTGTTTTCCCGCCTGTTCGACGGCCTCGACGATCCGAAGCGCCTCGCGATCGAGACGCATGACGGGGTCCGCATCAGCTATGGTGATCTGATCGCCCGGGCCGGACAGATGGCCAATGTGCTGGTCGCGCGCGGCGTGAAGCCCGGCGACCGCGTTGCGGTGCAGGTCGAGAAGTCCGTGACCAACATCGTGCTGTATTTGGCCACGGTGCGGGCCGGCGCAGTCTATCTGCCGCTCAACACCGCCTATACGCTCAACGAGCTCGACTACTTCATCGGCGATGCCGAGCCCTCGCTGGTGGTCTGCGATCCCGCCAAGGCGGAGGGCCTCGCCCCCATCGCCGCCAAGGTGAAGGCCAAAGTCGAGACGCTCGGGCCTGACGGCAAGGGCTCGCTGACGGACGCCGCCGACAAGACGAGCAGCGAATTCACCACGGTGGCGCGCGCAAACGACGATCTCGCCGCGATCCTCTACACGTCCGGCACCACCGGCCGCTCCAAGGGCGCGATGTTGACCCACGACAATCTGGCGTCGAACTCGCTCTCGCTCGTCGGCTTCTGGCGCTTCACCGACAAGGACGTGCTGATCCACGCACTGCCGATCTACCACACCCACGGCCTGTTCGTGGCGACCAACGTGACGCTGTTTGCGCGGGCATCGATGATCTTCCTGCCGAAGCTCGACCCGGATCTGATCATCAAGCTGATGGCGCGTGCCACGGTGCTGATGGGCGTGCCGACGTTCTATACCCGTCTGCTCCAGAACGCTGCGCTGTCGCGCGAAACCACAAAGCACATGCGGCTGTTCGTCTCGGGCTCGGCGCCGCTGCTCGCCGAAACCCATCGCGAATGGTCGGCGCGCACGGGGCACGCGGTGCTCGAGCGCTACGGCATGACCGAGACCAACATGAACACGTCGAATCCCTATGACGGCGAGCGCGTGCCCGGCGCGGTCGGCTTTCCGCTCCCCGGCGTGTCCGTACGCGTCACCGATCCCGAGACCGGCAAGGAGCTGCCCCGTGACGAAATCGGCATGATCGAGGTCAAGGGCCCGAACGTGTTCAAGGGCTATTGGCGCATGCCGGAGAAGACCAAGGCGGAATTCCGCGACGACGGCTTCTTCATCACCGGCGACCTCGGCAAGATCGACGCCAAGGGTTACGTCCATATTCTCGGCCGCGGCAAGGATCTCGTGATCTCCGGCGGCTTCAATGTCTACCCGAAGGAAATCGAGAGCGAGATCGACGCCATGCCCGGCGTGATCGAATCCGCCGTGATCGGCGTGCCCCACGCTGATTTCGGCGAGGGCGTCACGGCGGTGCTGGTCTGCAACAAGGGCGCCGATGTGACCGAGGCCGCGGTGCTGAAGGCGCTCGACGGCCGGCTGGCCAAGTTCAAGATGCCCAAGCGGGTCTTCGTGGTCGACGAGCTGCCGCGCAACACCATGGGCAAGGTGCAGAAGAACGTGCTGCGGGATACGTACAAGGATCTTTACGCGAAGAAATAGGGGCGCAACTGCTCCGGGCTGGGGGGACATGAACCGAGAGCAAGCTAAGAAGATACACAAGCACCTGCTCGATGCCGCCGCAGCATTCCGGCGAGCGGAGGCCGCGATCGTCGATGTTGGCGATGACGGCCGAAAGCTGTTTGCAGATCCGCTCGTAACGGCGGTTTTCCATTTGCAATTCAAGCTTCTGCGATTGATCTACAAGCGATTTCCGGATCTTGAACCGCCGGGACGGCCTGCCACCATCGACAGCACACTCCGGTGGGAAGACGTTTCACTTCCGTCCTCTATGCTGGAGACCGATTTGGATCGCGTCATTTTCTCTGTCATGAAGTCGCGATGGCAGAAGTTCGCAATGGTCCTGTACTGCGCGGTTGAGAGGGTCGAAAAGGAAGAAGCGCTAGCGGCTCCCGTCGATTTTGAGGTCTTTGCGGCCCGCATTCAGGCGTTGGTTGAGGCCGACCTCCTGGAGGCGCAAGGCAATCTTCAAATGTGGGGCCACAGCGAAGTGAGATTGAAGGACCGGTCCGTCAATTAGTGCCCACCCACCAGGCTCATCACAAACCTGCTGCCGACGATGAACAGATAGCACCCGAACGCGACTTCCAGCGTCCGCTTCGACATTGCATGCGCAGCCTTCACACCGAGCGGTGCCGTCACAAGGCTCATTGGCATCACCAGGACCGCGCCGATCAGCGAGACGTAACCGAGCGCGAACGGGACCTGCAGGGCTGCAACGGCCGGGTAGCTCACCGCCGCAGGCCAACCGGCATAGATGTAGCCGAGCGCGCCGGGGATCGAGATCAAGACCGCGAGCGCCGACGATGTCGCCACTGCCTGGTGGATCGGGCGGCCGTAGAACGTCATCAGCAGGTTCGAGAACAGGCCACCGCCGATGCCCATCAACGTCGACAAAATGCCGACGCAGAAGCCGTAGATCCGCATCAAGGGGCCCTTCGGCAGATCATCGCCGAGCTTCCAGCTCTCGCGCGCGAAGATCAGCCGTACCGCGGCCGACCAAGCGACGGCGACGAACACGATCTTGAACAGTCGCTCCGGCGCGTAACGCGCGACCACGCTGCCGGCGACGACGCCGATCAGGATCGGCAGCCACCAGACCCGGAGGATCGCAAGATCGACGGCGCCGCGCCTGTAGTGCGCCTGGAACGAACGGATCGAGGTCGGAATGATGACAGCGAGCGAAGTGCCGATGCAGAGCGGCATGCGCACCTCGAGCGGCACACCGGCGATGCGGAAGCACTCGTAGAACACCGGCACCAGAATCGCGCCGCCGCCGATGCCGAACACGCCGGCCAAAAATCCGGAGAGCGCGCCGGTTGCGATCAGCAGCAGCGCGAGTTCGGCGATCTCCTTGATATCAAGTCCTGCAATCACCCCTGACCTGCCCCGGCGATGGGTCGCAACTTCTCCGATGCATCGCTCGGAAACGGCTGCCCGCAATGCTCTAGGCGATCTGATTTGTCGGGTCGACCGCCGCATCTCCGGTCCGGGGTGGGATGCGGACTGCGCATATCCGCCCGTCTCGCGAAAAATCGGCGCGCTTCGCGGAACTTGGAGATTGCTTGCCGACCATCCCTACCGGTTCGAACGTCATGAACTGACTGGCTCGAACCCTGGCCGGCCCGCAGCGGCTTGGAGCCGTTCCAATAGTAATTTCAATGCGTCTCGGGTTCTCATTACAAGAGGTGAATTTATATTCTATCTTTAGCCGGTGCGCCACCCCTCTGGTATACCAAGTCTCCGATTGGCCTTGTTACATCAAGGGCCTAGAGCTGAACTCAAGTTCGGTTTATGGCGATTTGGTGATTGCGCAGGTGAAATCGACTCCGTAAATAGAGCCGACCTTTCGCGATCCCCGCGCGCCCCATGCTGGGCCGCAATAAAGCAATTGAAGCCCATGACCGCACGGATCGAACGACCGCTTTCGCCGCACATTCAGACCTACCGCTGGACCCTGACGATGGCGCTTTCCATCGTCCATCGCGCCACCGGAATTGCCCTCTACGCCGGAACGCTGCTGCTGGCCTGGTGGCTGATTGCGGCGGCCTCCGGCCCCGCCGCCTATAGCCACGTCCAAGCCTTCACCGGCAGCATCATCGGCCGCCTGATCGTGTTCGGCTACACCTGGGCGCTGATGCACCACATGCTCAGCGGCATCCGGCATTTCGTCTGGGACCTCGGCTACGGCTTCAAGGCCAATGAGCGCGAAGCGTTGACCTGGGGCGCCCTGATCGGCGGCATCGTGCTCACGGTCCTCATTTGGATCATCGCCTACGCGATCGGAGGCGGACGATGAGTTTCGACGAATCCCACGGCGCCCCGAAGGGCTCCTCCATGCGCACCCCGCTCGGCCGCGTGCGCAATCTCGGCGCGGCGCATTCGGGCACCTCCGATTTCTGGCGCCAGCGCATCACCGGCGTCGCCATGACGCTGCTGATGATCCCCGTGATCGTGATCGTGATGATGCTGCTCGGCCGCAACCAGGCCGGCGCCGCACAGATTCTCGGCTCGCTGCCGATCGCGGTGATCCTGCTGCTCTTCATCTTCGCCAGCGCCTGGCACATGAAGATCGGCATGCAGGTCGTGATCGAGGACTACATCCATAACGAGAAGCTGAAGCTCATCTCGATCATGCTCAACAACTTCTTCTCGTTCGCCGTGGCGCTCGCCTCGACCTACGCGATCCTGAAACTTTCCTCCGGAGTCTAAACCCATGGCCACAGAGACCAATGGCAAGGGCAACGGCGCTCCCGCCACCAACGGCAAAGCCTATCCGATCGAAGATCACACCTATGATGTCGTCGTGGTCGGCGCCGGCGGCGCAGGCCTGCGCGCCGTGGTCGGCTGCAGCGAAGCCGGTCTTCGTACCGCCTGCATCACCAAAGTGTTTCCGACCCGCTCGCACACCGTCGCGGCGCAGGGCGGCATCTCGGCGTCCCTCGGCAACATGCACAAGGACGACTGGCGCTGGCACATGTACGACACCGTGAAGGGGTCGGACTGGCTGGGCGACCAGGACGCGATCGAATACATGGTGCGCAACGCGCCCGAGGCGGTCTACGAGCTCGAGCATTGGGGCGTGCCGTTCTCGCGCACCGAAGACGGCAAGATCTACCAGCGCCCGTTCGGCGGCATGACCATGGACTACGGCAAGGGCCAGGCGCAGCGCACCTGCGCCGCCGCCGACCGCACCGGCCACGCCATGCTGCACACGATGTACGGCCAGTCGCTGCGTCACGCGGCCGAGTTCTTCATCGAGTTCTTTGCCATCGACCTGATCATGGACGACCAGGGCACCTGCCGCGGCGTTATCGCGCTCAAGCTCGATGACGGCACGCTGCACCGCTTCCGCGCCCAGACCGTGATCCTCGCCACCGGCGGCTATGGCCGCGCCTATGCATCCTGCACCTCGGCGCACACCTGCACCGGCGACGGCGGCGGCATGGTGCTGCGCGCCGGTCTGCCGATGCAGGACATGGAGTTCGTGCAGTTCCACCCGACCGGCATCTACGGTTCGGGCTGTCTCGTCACCGAAGGCGCGCGCGGCGAAGGCGGCTATCTCGTCAACTCCGAGGGCGAGCGCTTCATGGAGCGCTATGCGCCCTCCGCCAAGGATCTGGCCTCGCGTGACGTCGTCTCGCGCGCGATGACCATCGAGATTCGCGAAGGTCGCGGTGTCGGCAAGAAGAAGGACCACATCTTCCTTCATCTCGACCATCTCGATCCCGCGGTGCTGGCCGAACGCCTGCCGGGCATCTCGGAATCCGCAAAGATCTTCGCCAATGTCGACGTGACGCGCGAGCCGATCCCAATTGTGCCGACCGTGCATTACAACATGGGCGGCATCCCGACGAACTATCACGGCGAAGTCCTGACCAAGAAGGACGGCGACGACAACGCCATCATCCCCGGCCTGATGGCGATCGGCGAGGCCGCCTGCGTCTCCGTGCACGGCGCCAACCGCCTCGGCTCCAACTCGCTGATCGACCTCGTCGTGTTCGGACGCGCCGCGGCGCTGCGCCTCGCCGAGAAGCTCACGCCGAACGCCAGCCAGCCGGAATTGCCGGCGAATTCGTCCGACCTGGCGCTCGGCCGGCTCGACCACTACCGCTACGCCTCCGGCGGCACGCCGACCGCGAAGCTGCGCGAAGGCATGCAGCACGTGATGCAGAACAATTGCGCGGTGTTCCGCACCGGCGACATCCTGAGCGAAGGCCAGAACCTGATCGAGAAGGTCCATAGCGGCATCATCGACATCGCCGTATCCGACCGCTCGCTGGTGTGGAATTCCGACCTGATCGAGACGCTCGAATTCGACAATCTGATCTCGCAGGCGGTGGTGACGATGAACTCGGCCGCCAACCGCACCGAGAGCCGTGGCGCGCATGCCCGCGAGGACTTCTCCGAGCGCGACGACAAGAACTGGATGAAGCACACGCTGGCCTGGCTGGAAGATTCCGGCAAGGTCAAGATCGAGTACCGCCCCGTTCACGACTACACCATGACCAACGACGTCCAGTACATCCCGCCCAAAGCTCGCGTTTACTAAACGGCGCGCGTGTACTGAGCGAACAGCGAAAGCTTTATCGAAATGGTTGAATTCGCACTTCCGAAGAACTCCAAGATATCAGGCGGCAAGACCTGGCCGAAGCCCGCGGGCGCGACTGAGGTCCGTGAATTCCGCGTCTATCGCTGGAATCCGGACGACGGCAAGACTCCCAGCGTCGACACCTATTACGTCGACACCCATGATTGCGGGCCGATGGTGCTGGACGGCCTGATCTGGATCAAGAACAACATCGACCCGTCGCTGACCTTCCGCCGCTCCTGCCGCGAAGGCGTCTGCGGCTCCTGCGCGATGAACATCGACGGCCAGAACACCCTGGCCTGTACCCGCTCGATGCACGACGTGAAGGACGGCGCGGTGAAGATCAATCCGCTGCCGCACCAGCCTGTCGTGAAGGACCTCATCCCCGACCTCACCAATTTCTATGCACAATACGCTTCGGTCGAGCCGTGGCTAAAGACGACCTCGCCGACGCCGCAGAAGGAATGGAAGCAGAGCCACGAAGACCGCGAGAAGCTCGACGGCCTCTATGAATGCATCCTCTGCGCCTGCTGCTCGACCTCTTGCCCGAGCTATTGGTGGAACAGCGAGCGCTACCTCGGTCCCGCCGCGCTGCTCCAGGCCAACCGCTGGGTATCGGATTCGCGGGATGAGGCGACCGGCGAGCGGCTCGACAATCTCGAGGACCCGTTCCGCCTCTATCGCTGCCACACCATCATGAACTGCGCCAAGGCCTGCCCGAAGGGCCTCAACCCGGCGGAAGCCATCGCCGAGCTCAAGCTCAAGATGGTCGAGCGCCAGATCTAGGCGTCATTCATGCTGCGATCCCCGGCCGGAACGGCCGGGGCATTCTACGACGGGCAGGTGTTCGAGTAGATTTTGCCTGCACCCCTGCGCGCGCAAGCAGGCGGGTTGCAACCTCTGGTTCCCGCCACAAGCCGCTTCCTTCCCGGCGCGAAATTCAAGTAAGCTCTCCGGCGTGGGACCGGAGCGACCGTGCAGGGCGCACAACGCAATTCGCTGAGATTGCTGCAGTGGATGATGGCTGCGTCCCTGGCGCTGCCGATTGCGCTGTTCGCGATCGCCGCCTCGATCTCCTACACCTCGACGAAAGATATCGCCGACCGCGAGATCGAGCGCACCCTCGATGTCGCGCATGAGCATGCGCTCAAGGTGTTCGAGACCATCGACCGCAGCCTCGCCGAGATCAACGAGGTGGTGCGCGGCATGCCCGACGACATCATCCGCTCGCGCGAGCCGGCCCTGCACCGCCGCCTGAAGCAACTCTCCGATTCGCTGCCGCAGCTCAAATCGGCATGGATCTTCGATGCGGACGGAAAGTCGCTGGTCAACAGCCTGGCCTCGCCGCCGCCGGCGCAGAGCTTTGCGGACCGCGACTACTTTGCCGCCCATGTCGACCAGACCATCGGCAGCTACATCGGTGTTCCCCTGACGCCGCGCCAGCCCTATCAGGGCGCGCGCTTCTTCGGGGTCAGCCGCCGCCGCGGCTCCGACGACGGCAGCTTCATCGGCGTGATCCAGGCCTCTGTCCTCCCGGAATATTTCGAGAGCTTTTATGCCCGGATCGGCTCCGACCCTGGCAGCTTCCTCGCCATGGGACGCACCGACGGCGTGGTGCTGGCGCATCTTCCGCGGCTGGATCGCGACCTCAGGCTCGATCCTAACGGGCCGGTCGGCCGCAGCATCGCAGCTCACCCCGAGCATGGCCTCATCACCATTGCCTGGCCATGGGACGAGGTCGAGCGCCGCATCGGCTACCGACGCATCGCCGAATACCCGATCTATGTCAGCGCGGGGTTGGAGACCTCGGCGATCCGCGCGCGCTGGTTCGCCACCATGGGCCAGCATCTGGTGTTCGGCATTCCCGCCACCGCGCTGCTGTTTCTGCTGCTGGCGTTCGCGTTCCGGCGCACCCAGCATCTCCAGGCCGAGGCCGCCGCGCGGCGCGAAGCCGAGGAGGCGCTCAAGCACAGCCAGCGCCTTGAGGCGCTCGGCCAGCTCACCGGCGGCGTCGCGCACGACTTCAACAACCTCCTGACCGTGATTCGCGCCTCCGTTGACCTGCTGAACCGGCCGCAGCTGAGCGAGGAGCGGCGCCAGCGCTACATCACGGCCATCGCAGACGCGGTCGGGCGCGCAGCCAAGCTGACATCGCAGCTGCTCGCCTTCGCGCGCCGCCAGACCTTGAAGCCGGAGGTGTTCGACGTCGGCGCGCGGTTGCAGTCGCTGCACGACATGCTCGCGACGCTGCTCGGACCCGCGATCGAAATCGCGATGCGGCTGCCGGCCGAGCCCTGCCTCGTCAATGCCGATGCAAGCCAGTTCGAGACGGCGTTGATCAACATGGCGACCAATGCGCGCGATGCCATGCACGGCAAGGGCAGGATCGTCTTCAACGTCGAGGCCGCGGCGACCATTGCGGACACGCGGGCTCCCGTCTCGGGCAACCCTGATCTTTCAGGCGGCCGTGACCTTGCTGGCAAACACGGTTTCGTCGGCATTGCCGTCAGCGACACCGGCATCGGCATTCCGGCAACGCGGCTCGAGCGCATCTTCGAACCGTTCTTCACCACCAAGCAGATCGGCCACGGCACCGGTCTCGGCCTATCGCAGGACTCGCCGAGCTGGTCATGGATGCCGATCGCTTCGATGTCGTTTTCTCGGACATCGTGATGCCCGGCATGACCGGGCTCGATCTCGCGCAGGCGGTCCGCGACCGCGGCATCGGCGTGCCGGTCGTGCTGACCACCGGCTACAGCGAGGCGCTGTCCCAGGACGGCAAGGTCGATTTCGAGCTCGTGCAGAAGCCCTACGCGATCGATCAGCTATCGCGCGTGCTGCACCGGGTCGCGCGGCGCCGGGTGCGCGACGGCGCCGCCGAGTGAGCTGACGCCCGGAACCTACGGGAACCTTTTGATTTAGCTTGCGTTATCCGGCCATGCAAAAGCCGGTCAGAAAACGCGAATCGGGCAAGAAGCCGCCCATCGTCGAAATCATCGGCGAGACCGGCGGGGAAGTGGCTCCGCCGCCGCCCGAGCTGGTCGAGCCCGACCCGGAGCTGTCGCCTGAAGAGGCCGAGCAGGCCCGCAAGGACTATCTCCTCACCCGCTTCTGGATCAGCGCGCGCGGCTTCTGGGGCGGCAACGGCGACCGGCTTGCGTGGCTCTACTCCGTCGGCCTCGGCCTGCTGATCGTCCTCACCGTCGGCTTCCAATACGGCATCAATGTCTGGAATCGGGCGATCTTCGACGCGATCGAGAAGCGCGAGGCGTCCACCGTCTTCCATCTCACCGCGGTATTCTTCCCGCTCGCGATCGGCAGCATCGTGCTCGGCGTGGCACAAGTGTTCGCGCGCATGGGCATCCAGCGGCGCTGGCGGGCGTGGCTGACGGCAAGCGTGCTGACGCGCTGGCTTGGCAACGGCCGCTATTACCAGCTCAATCTCGTCAGCGGCGACCACAAGAATCCGGAATACCGGATCGCGGAGGATCTGCGCGTCGCGACCGATTCTCCGGTGGATTTTCTCGCCGGCGTGACGTCCGCGCTGCTGTCGGCCGTGACCTTCATCGTCGTGCTCTGGACGATCGGCGGCGCGCTCACCGTCACCCTTGCGGGATCGTCGGTGACCATTCCCGGCTTCCTGGTGATCGCCGCGATGCTCTATGCGGGAATCGCATCGGGCTCGATCCTGGTGATCGGCCGCCAATTCGTGCAGGTCTCCGAGGACAAGAACCAGGCTGAGGCCGATTTCCGCTACACGCTGACGCGCGTGCGCGAGAACGGCGAGAGCATCGCGCTGCTCGGCGGCGAGGAGGAGGAGCGCGACGGCATCGACCGCAATTTCACCAACGTGCTGCGGCAATGGGCGCGGCTCGCGGGTCAGCACATGCGCACCACGCTGGTGTCGCAGGGATCGAGCCTCGTTGCGCCGGTCGTGCCGCTTCTGCTGTGCGCGCCGAAATTCCTCGACGGCAGCATGACGCTGGGTCAGGTGATGCAGGCGGCTTCCGCCTTCACCATCGTGCAGAGCGCGTTCGGCTGGTTGGTCGACAATTATCCGCGGCTCGCCGACTGGAATGCCTGCGCTCGCCGCATCGCCTCGCTGATGATGTCGCTCGACGGCCTCGAGCGCGCCGAGCTGGGCGACGGCTTCGGCCGCATCAAGCGCGGCGAGACCAGCAATGACGCCATGCTGGAGCTGAAGGATCTCTCCGTCACGCTCGATGACGGCACCGCCGTGGTCGGCGAGACCGAGGTGGTGATCGAGCGTGGCGAGCGGCTGCTGGTGGCCGGCGAATCCGGCACCGGCAAGAGCACGCTGGTGCGCGCCATCGCCGGGCTCTGGCCATGGGGTGGCGGCAGCGTCAATTTCCATCCCGACCGGCGGCTGTTCATGCTGCCACAGCGACCCTACGTGCCGTCGGGCTCCTTGCGTCGTGCCGTCGCCTATCCCGGCGCGGAAGACGACTGGACGGTCGAGGAGATCGGCGAGGCCCTGCACAAGGTCGGCCTCGACCATCTCAAGGAGAAGATCGAGGAAGAAGCACCCTGGGACCAGACGCTGTCCGGCGGCGAGAAGCAGCGCCTCGCCTTCGCGCGGTTGTTGCTGCACAACCCGGATATCGTCGTGCTCGACGAGGCGACCTCGGCGCTCGACGAGAAGAGCCAGGACAAGATGATGAAGATGATCACCGACGAACTGCCGAAGGCCACCATCGTCAGCGTCGCGCATCGTGTCGAGCTGGAAGCCTTCCACAGCCGCAAGATCGTGCTGGAGCGCCGCAAGGGCGGCGCAAAACTCGTCAGCGATATCGACCTGATCCCGCGCAAGGGCAAGCGCAAGCTGCTCGGCCGCTTCCTGCGCCAGCGCAAGGCGCCGAAAAAGGCGGCGTGAGGGGCGGTCTCTTTTCTTCGTCGTCCCGGCGAAGGCCGGGACGACCCAGAGATTGTTGCCCGGATCGAGCGTTGGAGTCCCCGGCAAAACCGGCTATGCATGCGCCGCTTGCAACGAGGACTTTGACTTGGCGACCGATAATGCCCCTTCGTCCGCGCCGTTCGGCGCGTTTGCGCCGAACGCGGCGCAGGCCGCGATCATTCGCCTCGCGACACAATCGGGGCTGAAGCGCGGCGCGTTCCGGCCCTGGCTGTCGCGATTGGTGAACCTGCTGCGCGGTGGTCCCATCGACGTGCAATACCAGGGCGCATCGTTCCGCTTCTATCACCAGGGCAGCGCCACCGAGCGCGGCGCGCTGTTCAATCCCGATTACAATCTCGACGAGCTCGACTTCCTGCGCCAGCACACCCCGGAGGGCGGCGTGTTCGTCGACGTCGGCGCCAATGTCGGCACCTTCGCGCTGGTGATGGCGCGACAGGTCGGGCCATCAGGCAAAGTGATCGCCATCGAGCCGCATCCGATGACGTTTGGACGGCTGTCGTTCAACCAGGCCGCGTCGAAAGCGACGCAGGTGCGCCTGGTGCAGGCGGCCGCCGGCGACAGCGACGGCGAGCTGATGATCGAGAGCGGCGGCGACAATCTCGGTGCCACGCATGTCGTCACCGGCACGGCCAGCGCCGAGGCGATCAAGGTGCCCTCGCTGCGGTTGACGCGCATTCTCGGCGAGGCCGGCGTCACCAAGGTGGACGCGCTGAAGATCGACGTCGAGGGCTTCGAGGATCGCGTTTTGATCGGCTTCTTCCGCGACGCGCCGCAATTGCTATGGCCGCGCGCGGTGGTAATCGAGCATTTGTCGCAAAAGGAATGGCGGGACGATTGTATCGCCGACATGGTCGCGCGCGGTTTCGTGGTTGCGCGCAAGACGCGGAGCAATACGTTCCTGTCGCGCTGACGACGAACAACGGATGTTACGAATGATCGACCATATGGGCTTCCCGGTCTCCGACTATGAGCGCGCCAAGGCGTTCTACGCCAAGGCATTGGCGCCGCTCGGCTACAGCCTGATCATGGAGGTCACGCAGGAGCAGACCGGACACGATCCAGCCGCCGGCTTCGGCGCCGACGGCAAGCCGGATTTCTGGATCGGCGGCGAGGGCGCGCTGAACAAGCCGGTGCATGTCGCGATTCTGGCGAAGGACCGCGCCACGGTGGACGCGTTCTACAAGGCGGCGATTGCAGCGGGCGGGCGCGACAACGGGCCGCCGGGCATCCGGGCGCATTACCATCCGACCTATTACGGCGCCTTCGTGCTCGACCCTGATGGACACAACATCGAGGCGGTTTGCCACGCGCCGGAATAGATAAGTTCCATCCTTCGGCCGGAACCTCGTTCCGCGCGCGCCGTTGTCGTCCCTTGCAAGAAGGAGCACGACATGGCCAACGACAATGCCCGCGACGTCGACCGCGTATGGGATCTGATGAAGACGATCGGATTCGCGATGCTGGTGACGCGCGATGGCGACAAGCTCCGCGCGCGGCCGATGAGCGCCTATCTCGACCGCAACGCGAACACGATTTATTTCCTCACCGACGCGCGGCGTCACAAGGACGAGGAGATCGCGCGCAATCCGTCCATCAACCTGTCGTTCGCAGATGCCGGCAGCCAGAAATACGTGTCGCTGACGGGCACCGCAATGATCTCCAATGACCGTGCCAAGATCAAGGAGCTGTTCTCGACGCCGGCCAAGGCGTGGTGGGACTCTGCGGAAGATCCGAACATCCGCGTGCTCAAGGTCACGCCTGACGATGCCGAGTTCTGGGACTCGCCCGGCACCGTGATTTCCTATGTGAAGATGGCGGCCGCGGCGGTGACGAACACGCGCCCCGATCTCGGCGACAACCGCAAGGTCTCTATGTAATGCCGATCGAGCCGCCCGAGATACCGCCGTCGACGCCCGGTACGCCCACCGAACCGCCGCCGGGGATTCCGCCGAGCAATCCGCAGCCTGAAATCGCACCGCCGGTGCGCGAGCCCGGCTCGCCAGCGCCGCCCGACGAATTGCCGGGCCGCATGCCTGAAGAGATTCCATCACGCGGACCGAACGGACCGCTCACGCCGAATCCCGCGACGGATGCAAGTCCGCCGCGGGATCGCGCATGAGGCGACGCATCAGATCCGAGGCAATTGCAACCTGCGTCTGAATGCGCAATGAACGTCACCATAGTGAGGTGATTTGCGTGCAGAAATAAATCGGGCCGCGTCCGCTTCGTCCGCCACAATCCGGCCTAACGCGTAGCTGTTCATCCGAACACTTCGTCAAAGAACCTTCCGGGGAAGTTCACCACATGACCAACCTTCGTTTCGTGCTGCTTGCCACCACGGCTCTGACCGCGATGCAATTCGCAAGCTCCGCATCGCATGCACAAGGCGCGCCGCCGCTTGTCGTCGCGCAGGCGCAGCCACAAGAGACCGGCCCTGACGGAAAACCGAAGCAGCCGCCGAAGGGACCACCAGCGGCCGCGCCGCCTGCGGCGCCCGCGCGCCCGGCCGCACCGCCGCCCGCAGCTGAAGCAACCTGCGCCGCCCCCGGCTGCGGCTCCGCAACAGCACGCGCCGACACCGCCGCCTCCGGCACCGCCTTCCGCGCGCCCGGCTCCCCCGCCGCCAGCACCGCCGTCCGCCGCGGCTCCGCAGCACGCACCGACGCCGCCTGCGGCAGCAACTCCGCAGGGACGCCCAGCGCCGGCGCCCACGGCAACACCGTCGCCTGCGCCGGCCGCTCCGACCGCGCGACCGGGTGCTCCGGCTGCACCTGCAGCCACACCGTCACCGACGGCGACTCCTGCGCCGACCGCGACGCCGGCTCCAGGCAGCACGCCGGGCACGCCGCCGACTGGCCGCCCCGGTACGCCGCCTCCCGGCGGACGTCCTGGTGCGCCCCCGGCTGCAGGGTCACCTGCTCCAGGCGCCACGCCCGCGCCGACGGCCACGCCGACTCCCGGTGGCACTCCGACGCCGCCGCCCGGCCGTCCAGGTTCGCCTCCTGCGCCTAGTGCAACTCCGGCTCCGACAACGACGCCGGCCCCCGGTGGCGCCGTGACACCGCCCCCTGGACGCCAGGGTGGTGCGCCTCCTGCTGGTGCACCCGCTGCCGGAGCTCCGCCGACCCAGCCGCAGGCAGGCGCCCCGCCCCGGCCGCCGGCTCCCCCCGCCGGCGCCGCTGCACCGAGCACCGTGCCGGGCTCGGCGGCTGCGACCCCGCCGCCCAACAGGGCGCAATACGCGGCGCCCACGGTTGCGCCGGCGTTCCGCGCCGCGCCCACGACGACCACGCCCCTGCCGCCACCGCCGCGTCCGCCGCAGCGTGACCTGACGCCGCTCGCGATCGGTGCAGGTGTCGTCGCCGGTGCCGTGATCGGCGCCACCATCGCCGACTACCGCAACCAGCGCCGCGAGTCGGTCGAAGGCGGCCGCACCGTCTACACCGAGCCGGACCGCATCATCATCCGCGATCCGGGTGGGCAGACCTACGTCCGCGGCAACGATCTCTATCGCTTCCGCTATGGCGCCCGCGACATCCGCACCGAAACTGTCGGCGCCGATACCCGCACCGTGGTGATCCGTCCCGACGGCAGCGAGATCATTACCGTTGTAGGTCAGGACGGTCGGCTGCTGCGGCGAATCCGCAGGGACCCGGCCGGGCGCGAGCTCGTCATCATCGACAACAGCTACCGCGATCCGCAGTCGGTCGGCGGTTTCTATGTCGACGCGCCGCCGCCCGTCGTCAACATGCCCTACGATCGCTATATCGTCGACGCCCAGGAGGCCTCGCCGGACGTGATCTACGAGACGATGGTGGCGCCGCCGGTGCAGCGGATCAACCGTCGCTACACGCTCGACGAGATCCGCTACAGCCCGAATGTTCGCATGCAAATGCCGAGCATCGACCTCAACACGATCAACTTCGAGACCGGATCGTGGACCATCCCACCGGACCAGGCGGCGAAGCTGCAGTCGATCGCGGACGGTCTCAACCGTGCGATCCAGGCCAACCCGCGCGTGGTGTTCCTGATCGAAGGTCACACCGACGCGGTCGGCAACGACGTCGACAATTTGTCATTGTCGGACCGTCGTGCGCAGTCCGCGGCCGAATTGCTGACCCAGCAATTCGGTGTGCCGTCTGAAAACCTGACGTCGCAAGGCTATGGCGAGCAGTACCTGAAGGAGCAGACGCAAGGACCGAGCGCGATCAACCGGCGCGTCACCGTCCGCAACATCACGCCGTTGCTCAACGGCGGCCAGGCCTCGCTGCCGCCGCCCCCGCCCGGCACCGCGCCGCCGCGCTGAGGCGACACACAAATGCAAAATGGCCGGGAGCAATCCCGGCCATTTTTTGTTTTGTTTCGTAGCCCGGATGGAGCGTGTCAGCTCTTGTCGCTCTCCAGCCGGAAGATCTGCGAGCCTTCGCTGCCCGAGAGCAGGCCCGTGTCGCTGTAGAGCTTCAGCTTGGCGCGGGTATCGTTGATGTCGAGGTTGCGCATGGTGAGCTGACCGATGCGATCGGCCGGCGTGAACGCCGCGTCCTCGACCTTCTCCATGCTGAGCCGCTCCGGCGCATAGGTGAGGTTCGGGCTTTCGGTGTTGAGGATCGAGTAGTCGTTGCCACGGCGCAGCTCGAGCGAGACCTCGCCGGTGACGGCGCGCGCGACCCAGCGCTGCGCGGTCTCGCGCAACATCAGGGCCTGCGAATCGAACCAGCGGCCCTGGTAGAGCAGGCGTCCGAGGCGCATGCCGCTGATGCGGTACTGCTCGATGGTGTCTTCGTTGTGGATGCCGGTGACGAGGCGCTCATAGGCGATGTGCAGCAGCGCCATACCGGGCGCTTCATAGATGCCGCGGCTCTTGGCCTCGATGATGCGGTTCTCGATTTGGTCGCTCATGCCGAGGCCGTGGCGGCCGCCGATGGCGTTAGCTTCGAGGAACAGCGCGACGGGATCAGAGAAGGTCTGGCCGTTCAGCGCGACCGGCTGGCCTTCCTCGAAACGCACCACAACCTTCTCGGCCTTGACGTTGCAGTCGTCACGCCAGAACGGCACGCCCATGATCGGGTTGACGATCTTGATGCCGCTGTCGAGACTTTCAAGATCCTTGGCCTCGTGCGTCGCGCCGAGCAGATTGCTGTCGGTCGAATACGCCTTCTCGGCGCTCATCTTGTAGGCAAAGCCCTGCGCCGTCATGAACGCCGACATCTCGGCGCGGCCGCCGAGCTCGTCAATGAACTGCTGGTCGAGCCAGGGCTTGTAGATGCGCAGGCCCGGATTGGTCAGGAGGCCGTAGCGATAGAAGCGCTCGATGTCGTTGCCCTTGAACGTCGAGCCGTCGCCCCAGATGTTGACGCCGTCCTCCTTCATCGCCGCGACCAGCATCGTGCCGGTGACGGCGCGCCCGAGCGGCGTGGTGTTGAAATAGGTGATGCCGCCGGTCGAGATATGAAAGGCGCCGGACTGGATAGCGGCGATGCCTTCGTGGACGAGCTGCGTGCGGCAATCGACCAGCAGCGCTTTCTCCGCGCCGAACTCCATCGCCTTGCGCGGGATCTCGTTGTAATCGGCCTCATCCGGCTGGCCGAGATTGGCGGTATAGGCGTAGCAGCGCGCGCCCTTCTGCTTCATCCAGAGCAGCGCCGCGCTGGTATCGAGGCCGCCCGAAAAAGCGATGCCGACTTTCTCCCCCTTGGGCAGGCTTTTCAGGATCGTGGTCATGGGGCTTCCAATCGGTCTCGAAGGGCTGATGTCGTTTCACGGGTTGACCGCGCGAATATCAAATTTCGCGGGGCTCGGCACCCCTTTAATGGCTCAAACTGACGGCTCGGCACCCGTCTTGCGTCCGAACAGGCGCTGGCGGAGCCGGTAAGCGGGCATGTTCAGCCGAGTCAGGGCGGCATCGACCGCCTCGTCGGAAAACCGGGTCCGCGGCCAGCGGTAAATCAGCGCGTAGGCAAACCAGATCACGACGAAGGTGACGAGGCCGGCGATCGACACGTCGGTGAAGAAATGGCCGCCAAAGGCCATCCGCAGCCCGCTGGTCACGAGGCCGAACACCACGGCTCCGGCATAAGCGAGCGGTCGCCACGCCGGCGGTGCCAGTGCGGCCGGCGCCAGCGTCCAGAACGCGGTCGCGCCCTCGCCCGAGAAGAACGAGCAGTTGCGCGCGCAGCCCCCGCGCGGATCCCACCACGGCACGAATTGCTGGTCGCCGGCGAACTGCGTCACCACCACCGGGCGCGGCCGGCCCCAATAGGACTTGAAGGCGAGATTGGTGAGGATGCCGGCCGACATGATGATCGTGACCAGCAGGAAGACGATCGCGCGACCGGATACCATCAGCGGGCGGTCGGGCCGGACCATCTTGACCACGAGCGCGATCAGCGCAGGCAGCACGAACGCCCAGGCGACCCACATCGCGGCGTCGCGCGCGAAGCCGGCCCAACCGTTCAGCTTGAGCGGAAACGTTTTCGTCTCAGGGTCGAAGAACAGCGCGGCGAGCTTGAGATCAAGCTCGGGATAGAGGCCGAAAACGACGCCGATCACGAGCCACAGCGCCAGGGCGATGAAGAGTCCAGTCCGGTTCATGGCGCGCGGTTTAGCCCAGTGGGAAAGGGATGAAAACCCCGTGACAAGTCAGAAAGTCACCGCGCATCCGGCCGCGAATTCGACGGCAGCGGCGGAGGCGGTTGGCGCGCAGGCGGCGGATTGCGCCAAGCGCCGGCATTGCGGCCGGCGATCAGCCAGTAGACGACGCCGGCGACGATGCCCGCGCCGGTCATGATCTCCAGATGCCGCCGCACAATGCCTTCGAATTGCAGCGTGTCGGAATGAAACGGGACCAGGCCGAGATAGCAGGCGAGCCCCACGACGCCTCCGCCCACGGCATAGGCGAGCGCGCTGCGGATGTAGAGCGCCTCGGTGATCGCCACGATCACCGCCGCCGGCACCAGCGCAAAGCCCGAGACGAAGATGAAGCCGAACCCGAGCAGGATATCGATCGTGCCCTGATCGACGGGACCGGCGCCGAGATCGGCGAACTCCGGAAACAACAGCGCGACGACAACGATCATGCCGCCGACGAAACAGGCGGCGAGGAAGCCGATGAAGATGACGACGAGGCGGCCGATCAGGGACATGATGGGAACGAATTGGTGACTGACGGCGTCGCCACATCCACAATCGTCATGCCCGGGCTTGACCCGGGCATCCACGACTTGCTCTCTCGTGGCTCGACGTGGATGGCCGGGTCAAGCCCGGCCATGACGGGCGTTGAGAGCGTCGCCATCATCAATATCAATCCGTCATCGCCATGGCCCGCAGCGTCTGGCGTTCACGGGCCGAGAGCTTTTCCGTCTCCGACTTGAGCTGGCCGCAGGCGGCGAGGATGTCGCGGCCGCGCGGAGTGCGCACCGGCGAGGAATAGCCGGCGTTGAAGACGTATTCGGAGAATTTTTCGATCTGGTCCCAGTCCGAGCACTCATAGGCGGTGCCGGGCCAGGGGTTGAACGGGATCAGATTGATCTTGGCGTGAATGCCCTTGAGCATCTTCACCAGCAGCTTGGCATCGTCGAGCGAATCGTTGACGCCCTTGAGCATCACATATTCGAAGGTGATGCGGCGCGCGTTCGAGGCGCCGGGATAGTCGCGGCAGGCCTGCAGCAATTCCTTGATCGGATATTTGCGGTTGAGCGGCACCAGCTCGTTACGCAGCTCGTCGCGCACCGCATGCAGCGAGATCGCGAGCATCACTCCAATCTCCTCGCCCGCGCGCACGATATTCGGGACCACACCCGAGGTCGACAGCGTGATGCGGCGGCGGGAGATGCCGATGCCTTCGTTGTCGCCGACGATCAGCAGCGCGTCGCGCACCGCGTCGAAATTGTAGAGCGGCTCGCCCATGCCCATCATCACGATGTTGGTGACGCGGCGCGTACCGTCTTCGCGATCGGCCCAATCATTCAGACGATCGCGCGCCACCATCACCTGTCCGACGATCTCCCCGGCGGTGAGATTGCGCACCAGGCGCTGCGTGCCGGTGTGGCAGAACGAGCAGTTCAGCGTGCAGCCGACCTGGGAGGACACACACAACGTGCCGCGATCGGTTTCGGGGATGTAGACGCACTCGACTTCATGCGCCCGCTCGACATTGTCGCCGCTCGGCAGCCGCAGCAGCCATTTGCGGGTGCCGTCGTTGGAGATCTGCTCGGCCACGACTTCGGGCCGGTCGACGGTGAAATGTTGCGCGAGCTCGGCACGAATGCCCTTCGAGACCGACGTCATCTCTTCGAAATTCTGGGCGCCACGGAAATACATCCAGTGCCACAGCTGCTGCACGCGCATCTTGCGCTGCGCCGGTGCAACGCCGATCTCGCCGAGGCGATCGGCAAGCTCGGTGCGCGACAGGCCGATCAGCGAGGGCCTCGCCGGCGGCACATAGGTCTCGAGCGGAGTCTTCTCCACCAGTGTTGCGTTGTGCGGCTCGGTCGTCGGTTGCATGGAATGGCCTGATTTAGGTGGTCGTTCTGGGATGGTCCAAAGGACTAAACCCGGAACCTCGAGATTCCGAGTTCGATGCTACGCATCGCCCCGGAATGACGGGAGAAAATCTGGAACGCGCCCTATATAGCAACCGGAACGGCCGATTGCGACCTTATCGACCGCAGGCTTAACGCCTGCAATCCTGCGCGATCTTGTCGAGCGCCTGGGCAAGGCCCTTCAGCGAAAAGGTGTCGGTGGTCTCGGTCCCCTTGGACGACATGCCCTTGACCACGAGATCGGCGGATTTGCGCATGGCCTCGACCATCCGCTCTTCCTCGGCCGCGTTCTTGATCCAGAGACCGTCGCCCTGCGAGTACATGGCGAAAGCGGCGCCGCCCACCTCGACCGAGGATTCAGAGCCCGGCTTCAGCGCATAGCCGATCATGACCGAGACTTCGTTGTTGACCTTCTCCGCCGGGCGGGTGGAGACGAAGGCATAGGCAGGATCGCGCGGCCGATTCGGCGGGTTGGTCTTCGACGACGACGGCTTGGCCAGCGCGAAGCAGACCTTTTTGCCGTTGGGCGCGGCCGAATAGGCGCCCCAGGTGCCGAACTGACCGATCAGGGTTGGCTCCGCGCCGCCGGCAACCGCCGCGTGCGGGGCCGCCGGCTTGCTCTCGGGCTTTGCAGCCGTCTTTCCGGTCGTATTGGCCGCCGGCGCGGCCGGTTTCGGCGCGGCCTCTTTCGGTGCAGTCTTGGGCGCAGGCTGCGCCGTCTGCGCCCGCGCGGAATCGATGATTCCACAGGCCGCCACGCCCGTCATCAAAGCTAAAATCAGCACCCGCCACATGCTGGAGTGGTTCCCTCAATATTGTGACTGGAAGATGGCCCGGTCGCGCATTGTCCCCGGGGCAGGGATAGCCGGGAAAGTCCAATTTGGGAAGGCAGTTAGCGAAGGTCGCGGCGACTAGGCCCTGGATCGCGCCGCGCGTTGCTCCGCCCATTGCGCATCGGTCCAGCGCAACAAATCCTCGACGCCGGAGCTGCGCAAATGCGCGCCACCGTCGATCACCACCATCTCGCCGTTGATGTAGCCGGCACGGTCGGAGACTAGGAAGCTGGCGAGGTCGGCAAGCTCGGGGTGCTCGCCGGCTCGTCCCATCGGGTTGCGCGCGGCCCACCCTTCGTCGCGACCCTCGGGGCGGAGCTGGCCCGAGGCGCCGGCGGTCGGGAACGGTCCCGGCGCGATCGCGACGGTGCGGATTCCCTTCGGGCCCCATTCCACGGCGAGACTTTTGGTCATCGCCAACACGGCCGACTTCGCCATCGCCGACGGCACGGTGAAGGCGCGACCGGTGATGGTCGAGGTCGAGAGGATCGAGAGCACGACGCCGCCATGCTTGCCGTCGATCCAGCGCTTGCCGGCGGCAAGCGTGCAATACATCGCACCATGCAGGGTCGGCGCGAGAATCGCATCCGCGGCGCGGAATGAGAGATGCTCACTCTGCGCGATGAAAGTCGCAGCCGCATTGTTGACGAGAATATCGAGCGGCGCCCCGCGCCAGATCGCGTCCATCATGCTCTCGACGGCGGTGCCGTCTCGGATATCGCAGGCGATCGTGGTGACCTTGCCGCCGTTCTCTTCGCGCATCTTGCTCGCCGCCGCCTCGAGCCGATCGAGCTTGCGGCCGCAGATCACGAGCTCGGCGCCGAGCGCGAGGAAACGGTGCGCCATTGCAGCACCGAGGCCCGAACCGCCGCCGGTGACGAGGATGCGCTTGTCCTTGAGCAGGCCTGTTTCAAACATGGTTTGAATCCTTCTTGTTTCGTCGTTGCGCGCGCAGCGGGAAACCGTACCGCGGAAATAGGCTTCGCTACGCTCCCAATGACGGGAGGATAGGCTCCTGCGTTCCAACTGACAAAGAAACCGGATTGTCGCCCGCACCTAAATCCGGCAGAAACGGGCAAACTATAAATCCACTCGAAACGCCCAGTACTTCACTTCTCAAGAAGGTGCCGCCATGAAAGCCATCCTCTGCTCGCAATATTGCCAGCCCGACGATCTCGTTCTGGCCGACGTGCCGGATCCGGTGGCCGGTCCCGGCGAAGCCGTGATCGCGATCAAGGCTGCGGCGCTGAACTTCTTCGACATCCTGATGATTCAAGGCAAGTACCAGATCAAGCCGCCATTCCCGTTCTCGCCGGCCGCCGAAGTGGCTGGGGTGATCGAGAGCATCGGTCCCGGCGTGACTGATCTGAAGATCGGCGATCGCGTCGTCGCCTCCTGCGGCCACAACGGCGCGCGCGAAAAGATCGCGCTGCCGGCGGCATCGATCGTGAAGATCCCCGACAATCTCGATTATGACCGCGCGGCCGGCATCATCATCATCTACGGCACCGCGCTGCATGCGCTGGAAGATCGCGCGAGCCCGAAGCCGGGCGAGACGCTCGCGGTGCTCGGCGCCGCCGGCGGCACCGGACTTGCCGCGTGCGAGCTCGGCAAGCTGATGGGCCTGAAGGTGATCGCCTGCGCCTCGTCGGACGAGAAGCTCGAATTCGCGAAGGCGCACGGCGCAGAACTCGCGCTCAATTACGGCAAGGAAGATTTGAAGGAAGGCCTGCGAAAGCTTACGGGCGGCAAGGGCGTCGACATCATCTTCGATCCGGTTGGTGGCACCTATGCCGAGCAGGCCCTGCGCTCGATTGCCTGGGAAGGCCGCTTCCTCGTGATCGGCTTCGCCGCCGGCGACATTCCGAAGATGCCGCTGAACCTCGCGCTGCTGAAGGGCTGCGATATCCGCGGCGTGTTCTGGGGCGCCTGGACCCGGCTCAACCCGGAAAAGAACCGCGCCAATCTCGAGAAGCTCGTGAAGTGGACAGCGGAAGGAAAGATCTCCTCGCATGTCGATCGCGTCTTCCCGCTGGCGCAGACGGCGGATGCGCTCAAGGTGCTCGCCGGACGCCAGGCGATGGGCAAAGTGATCCTGCATCCGTGAGGCTATGCGGCACGACGTGTGTCGGTACGGCCGCTCGCCACGAGCTCAACTGTCATCGCCCGGCTTGACCGGGCGACCAGTACTCCGAGACGTCAGTCATTGAATCGAGAAGCCGCGGCGTACTGGTTTCCCGCCTTCGCGGGGAATGACCGCGAGCGCGGGACAGGCAGTGTCCGCGCCGCCGCCGGGTCAATCCCCGTCAACCATTGTCGACAAAATTGCGGGGCATTCCTCCGCCTCGCCTCAATCAAACCCAAATATCTCCCGATTCGCGCAAGCCGCCGACGTTTTTTGGGCTGATTCAGACGGCGATTTACCGGCTCCAGTTTGCGGGGCATTTCTGGACAACAACAAAAAGACTGAAGCCGGGATGCCCCAGCGTTGCGTTAGTAGTGGGGAGCATCACCATGGAGACGACGGCGTACCGCCCGTCCAGGGAATCGAGATCGTTCGATTCCGATCAAGCTGCATCACATCCGGCCGTCGCGTCCTATATCCGTGCGCGCGCCGCGCGGCTCGATCTGTCACCGGAAGATCCAATTCCACTGTTCCTGTCCGATCCGCTCGGTGTGCCGGAGTCAGGCGAATATACGGCGCGGGCGTTGGGTCCCCGGCTCAGAATTGTCCCGCGTGTTCTCGCGGCGGTTCTCATCGCATCCACGCTGGCCGTTGCGGCCGCGCTGTATCAGCCCAGTCTCCGCAATCTCTTCGCCGCCGACGCTGCCGGCCCGACGGGTGCCGAGCTGGACCAGGCCATGGCGTCGGCCAACGTGCCGGACAGGCCTCAGACCGCGTACAAGGACCCGGCGCGCTTGAGCAACACAAGGCTGGCGAGCGCTGACGCGCAGGATCTCCCCGCAGCCTCAGCTCCGAGCCGCGAAGCGATTGCGACTGCCTATCAAACCGCGCTGCAAGCCCAGGCGCCCGGGCCAGTCGCGGCGCCGCCTGCGCCCCCACCGCCCGCTAAGACGCTCGATGCCGACACACTGGCTGGGCTGATGGCGCGCGCGAACGGTCTGTTGGCGGTCGGCGACATTGCCGCGGCGCGCCTGCTGCTCGAACGGGCCGCCAATGCACAGGATGCAACGGCTGCATTTCTGCTCGCGCAAACCTATGACCCGGCGGTGCTGGGCACGAGCGACGCGCGGCGCGTTGCTGCCGACGCGACCGCCGCGCGCGACTGGTACCAAAAGGCCGCAGGCCTTGGATCGGCGGAGGCGCGGCAACGCCTCGCCCAGCTTCAGAACTAGAACTCTTTAGGGGATATCATGCGTAATGCTTTGAGAATGGCGCTTGCCGCCATCATGATGATCTATGCCTTCGCGGCACGCGCGGAGCAGACCGAATATGATCCGGCCAAGGTCTCTGACAGCCTGAAAGCCATCTTCCAGTTCGGTTCGACCTCGACCAAGCAGTCGCTGAACGCCAACACCGTGACGTTGATCACCGGCACGATCGGCGGCACCTATGTGCAATTCGGCGCCGACCTCGCCTCCGTGCTCGACGACGGCAACAGGATTCGTGTGTTGCCAATCGTCGGCCGAGGTTCGGTGCAGAGCGTTGCCGACATCCTGTTCCTGCAAGGCGTCGATCTCGGAATCGTCCGCGCGGATACGCTCGACTATCTCGAGCGCAAAGGTTTTGCCAAGGACATCAAGAAGCAATTCACCTATGTGACGAAGCTCTACAACGAAGAGATGCAGGTGATCGCGCCAAAATCGGTCGCGACACTCAAGGATCTGGAAGGCAAAACTGTAAGCGTCGATCTGCCCAACGGCGGCACCTTCGTCACCGCGCTCACCGTGTTCGAGCGGCTCGGGATCAAGGCGAAATTCGTTTATGTCGAGCAGCGCATCGCGATGGAGAAACTGAAGGCCGGCGAGATCGACGCCGTCATCGTGGTCGGCGGCAAACCGTACAAGTCCGTTTCGACCTTCGGCAATGACGGCCGCTTCCACCTTGCGACCGTGGATTATGCAAAGCCCCTCCAGAGCGACTATCTGCCGGCGACGCTGACCGCCAAGGACTATCCGAACCTGGTCAAGGAGGGCGAGAGCGTGGACACCATCGCGGTGCCGGCCGTGCTCGCGGCCTACAACTGGGCGCCCAACACCGAGCGCTACCGCAAGCTTGCACTGTACGTGGACGCGTTCTTCACGAAATTCCCGACGCTGCAGAACCCGCCCTTCCATCCAAAGTGGAAGGAGGTCTCGCTCGCGGCGCCCCTGGCGGGCTGGAACAGATTGCCGGTGGCGCAGCAATGGCTCGACCGCCACGGCGTCGAACCGGTGACGCGGCAACGCTTCGAGGCGTTCCTGCGACAGAGCCCCTCGGCCGCAAAAGTGTCCGACGCGGACAAGGAAACGCTGTTCAAGCAATTCCAGGCGTGGGACGCCGAAAAGGCCCAGGCCCAGGCGCAGGCGGAGAAGAAGTAGCGAGCAGTCATCCACACATACAGCTGTCATCGCCCGCGAAGGCGGCGATCCAGCATTCCGAGACGGTTATGGTTCAATCGGAAGGCCGCGGCGTGCTGGATTCCGCACCATCGCGAGGAATGACAGCGGAGTATGCGGCGACAGCTATTGCGCGGCTTCCGGCTCCACCTCATCCACCCCGCGCTTCAGCGCGGCGCGGGCGGCTTCGCGATGCTCGTTCGTGATGTGGCTGGCAACCATGCGGATCGCGGTGGCGAGTACGGCGGCGTCATCGGTGAAGCCGAGGATCGGCATCACGTCGGGAACGAAATCAAACGGCAGGATGAAATAGGCGATCGCCCCGAGCAGCGAGGCCTGGACATGGCGTGGCGTCTGGCGGTCGAACGCGCAGTAATAGGCCGCGAGCAGATCCTCCGCGAACGGCAGATGCGCGGCGACACGCTTCAGCTTGCGCCAGAAGCGGCGGCGCACGCTCTCACGATCTTCCGCGAGCCGGTCGGCGGGCTCGAAACCGACGCTGTGTTCGGCAGCCATGTTCGACAAACTCCCCGTTCCAGCCTGGGTGGCAGATCGCCGCATCCCGTGCTGATCACAAGATGGGGACGCGGCCTTCCCCTGCAAGACGTCAGCCTGGTGTCAGCTTGGCGATGGCGTTCATCGCCTTGGCGAGCTCGATGTCGAGCGCGGTGACGCCGCCGGCGTCATGGGTCGACAGCACCACCTCCACCGTTTTGTAGACATTGCGCCATTCGGGGTGGTGGTCCATCTTCTCGGCGACCAGTGCCGCGCGGGTCATGAAGCCGAACGCCTCGTTGAAATCCTTGAAGACAAAGGTTTTCCCGATCGCCTCGCGTCCTTGAGCCTCGGTCCAGCCAGGTAGTTCGCCCAGCGCCTGCCTGCGTGCCTCCGCCGAGAGCCGTTCTGTCATCCTCGCCTCCGTCCTTTCAGGGGAACTTTACCCTAACACCGCACTGACGCCCCGGGTTCATACGGGATTGGACCCCATCCGCTAACCATGACGGAGATGTAACCCTGCCGGACAAGAAATTTGCTACACTTGCAGGCGTAAACCGCCGGCCAAGATGAAACTGAGCCTCAAGCGAATGTTCGGGAGATCGATGACCGGGGGATTGGACCTGGCCGAAGCGCCCACCCCGCCCTCGCCGCGATCATCGGCGCGGAAGACGGCGCTCGTGACTCTCGCGCTGGTGCTCGCGATCGTTGGCGCGCTCGCCGGCGGCTATTACTTTGCCATGCGGCCGGTGACGCTGAAGATCGCGGTCGGCCCCGCCAACAGCGATGACGTCAAGGTCGTGCAGGCACTGACCCAGGCCTTCGCGCAGCATAAGAGTTCTGTGCGGTTGCGCCCGATCCAGACCGACGGCGCCACCGCCAGCGCCAATCTGCTCGCGGAAGGCAAGGCCGATCTTGCCATTGTGCGCGGCGACGTCGACGTACCGAAGAACGCGCAAGCGGTTGCGACCCTGCGCAAGAACGTCGTGGCGCTATGGTCCGTGTCCGGCAAGGGCAAGAAGAAGGGCGCGAAGATCACCAAGATCGCGCAGCTCGCCGGACATCGGGTCGGCGTGGTCGGCCGCACCCAGGCCAACGTCAATTTGCTCAAGGTGATCCTGCAGCAATACGGTGTCGATCCCGCCAAGGTCGAGATCGTGCAATACCCGGCAACCGAAGCCGTCGAAGCGATCAAGGCGCAGAGGGCTGATGCCTATCTCGCGGCCGGTCCCGTCAACAGCAAGATCACGGCGGAGGCGATCGCCGCTTCCACCAAGGATTTCGGCACGCCGACCTTTCTCGCGATCGATTCCGCGGATGCGATCGCCCAGAACCATCCGGTCTATGAAGCGGCCGAGATTCCCGCGGGCACTTACGGCGGCTCGCCCGATCGTCCCGATGACGAGGTCAAGACCATCAGCTTCTCGCACCACATCGTGGCGCGCAAAGCAGTGTCCGAAACCACCATCGCGGCGTTCACGCGCCAGCTTTTCTCCGTACGCCAGCAATTGGTGACGGAATTCCCGCTGGCGGCGAAGATCGAAACGCCCGACACCGACAAGGATGCGGTGATTCCCGTGCATCCCGGCGCCGCCGCTTTCGTCGACGGCGAAGAAAAGACCTTCCTCGACAGATACAGCGATTACATCTGGTGGACCCTGATGGCGCTCTCGGCCATGGGCTCGATCGGCGCCTGGTTTGCGGGCTATCTGAAGAAGGACGAGCGCGACAACAACAGCCATCTGCGCGAGCGGCTGCTCGACATGATCACCGCCGCTCGAAAGAGCGAAACGACCGAAGATCTCGATCAGATGCAGACCGAGGCCGACGAGATCCTGCGCGATACGCTGCGCTGCTACGACCACGGCGCGATCGAGGAAGGTGCGCTCACCGCCTTCAACATCGCGCTCGACCAGTTCCATGCGGCGGTTGCCGACCGCAAGGCGGTGCTGTTCAGCCTGCCGCAGAACCTGCAGCGCGCCGGTGCCCAATTCCGGGCCGCTGGCAACGCGTAAGCGCTCGCGCGTTATCGCCGCGTCACATTGTCTCAATATAGCGTCTGCTTCACCATGGCGACCGCCCTGGGCGATCGCCTCACGCGATATCGAGACCGTCTTCATGAACATCAAATTCTCCCGCCGCCGTTTCCTGACGACCAGCGCCGGCGCGCTCGGCGCGGTCGCAATGCCCCATCTCTCCCGCGCGGCCGACCGGCCGGCGGTGACCCATGGCGTGCAGTCGGGCGACGTCACCGTCGACAGCGGCGTGGTCTGGGCGCGCACCGACCGGCCCGCACAGATGCTGGTCGAGGTGGCGACGACGGAGTCGTTCAGGGATGCCCGCGCGCTGCCGCCGATCGCGGCGCTGCCCGACAGCGACTTCACCGCGAAGATGCTGATCGAAAACCTGCCGGGCGGACAGGACATTTTTTATCGCGTCCGCTTCCGCGATCTTTCGCACACCGCGGTGGAGGGCGAGCCGGTGACCGGCCGCTTCCGCACCGCACCCGCCGACCGTCGCGACGTCAGCTTCGTCTGGGGCGGCGACGTCGCAGGACAAGGCTGGGGCATCAACCCTGATGACGGCGGCATGTTCACCTTCTCGGCGATGCGCAAGCACCGTCCGGATTTCTTCCTGCACTCCGGTGACACCATCTATGCCGACGGCCCTATCCAGTCCGAGGTGAAGCTCGCGGACGGCAAGATCTGGAAGAACGTCACGATTCCCGAGAAGGCCAAGGTCGCCGAGACGCTGGACGAGTACCGCGCCGCGCACAAATACAATTTCACCGACGACAATCTTCGCGCCTTCAATGCCGAAGTGCCGATCTTCGTGCAGTGGGACGACCATGAGGTGACCAACAACTGGTCGCTGTCGAAGGAGCTGCCGGCGACCTACAAGGAGCGCGACATCGCACTGCTTGCGGCCCGCGCAAGCCGTGCCTTCCACGAGATGTATCCGATGCGCGAGAGCATCGTCGAGCCCGGCCGCGTCTATCGCCAGATCTCCTATGGTCCCCATCTCGACGTGTTCGTGCTCGACGAGCGCAGCTATCGCGGCCCGAACGGCCCCAACCTCGAAACCGTTTACGACCCGGCCAGCTATTTCCTCGGCCCGGACCAGATCGCCTGGCTCAAGCGCGGCCTGTTGAATTCTCGCGCGACCTGGAAAGTGATCGCCTCCGACATGCCGCTCAGCCTCGTCGTGTCAGACACGCCGAAGGGGGGATCGGAAGCCATTGCGCAGGGCGACGGCCCGGTGCGCGGCCGCGAGTTCGAGATCGCCGACATCCTGCGTTTCATCAAGATGGCGCCGGTCAGCAACACCGTGTGGCTCACGGCGGACGTGCATTACGCGGCCGCGCATTATTACGATCCGAACAAGGCGCAATTCCAGGATTTCGAGCCGTTCTGGGAGTTCGTGTCGGGCCCGCTTCACGCGGGCACATTCGGTCCGAACGCGCTCGACAATACGTTTGGGCCGGAGGTGCGTTTCGTCAAGGCGCCCGGGAAAGACAACCAGAACCTGCCGCCATCCGCCGGCATGCAGTTCTTCGGTCACGTCAAGATCGACGGCGCTTCCGGCCAGATGACGGTGACCTTGCGCGACCGCGCCGACGTCGCGCTGTGGTCAACCACGCTCGATCCGAAGCCGGCCTGACGCCGTATCGCTAGTTCGCCGCGCGGACCTGGAGCGCCGCCTCCAGCGCGTCGCTCGAACACGGCTTCTGCAATCGCGGCTGGCCGGCGAATTCGGGCGGGATGCGCGCGTCAGCGCCGTAGCCGGTGACGAACACAAAGGGAATTTTCAGCGCCGCGAGCCGTTCGGCGACCGCAAAGCTGTTCTCGCGACTCAAACCGACGTCGAGCAAGGCGAATTCGGGGGCGTGCGCCGCGATTGCGGTCAGCGCCTGCGCCACTGAACCTACCGTGCGGACGCTCTTCACGCCAAATCCGAGCAGGCGATCTTCGAAGTCGATCGCGATGATCGGATCGTCCTCGACAATGAGCACATCGGCGGGACAGTTTGAACCATCGGAAACAGCGGGTGCCATCATCGTAACTTGGAGCATGAGGTTTCTCTGACTGGGATACCGCGTCACGACGCCTGTACCCGGCGCGGAGGTTCCCGGAACGAAACCACCACATCACAGTTGTTAGGTCTGTCTACTTGTGCACACAGGACCTCGTCGGAACTCGCTAAATGTGGAGGCGGATGGGAGTTTAAGATGGACGCGCGGACCAGCAACGCCACCGAGATCGATAGCCGGCCGACCAACAATCTGCTGCGGCGCTTGAGCCCGGCCGACTTCGCCCTGCTTGCGCCGCATGTCATGCTCGAAAGCGCCGCAGCGAATGAGCTGCTCTACAACCCCGGCGACGACGTCCAGGTCGTCCACTTCCCCTGCGGACCGTCGCTTGCAACCTTCCTCGTTCCCAATGAGGACGGCCGCGATGTCGAGACCATCCTGGTCGGCCGCGAAGGCGCGGTGGGCGGCATCGTCAGCGAGGGTTATCTGCCGGCCTATACCCGGATCTGCGTGAAATTCGGCGGGCCGTTTGCGCGAATTCACGTCAGCAAGCTGGAGGCCGCCAAGCAGCGCTCGCCCTCGTTGCGCCATGTCTTCGCTCGTTACGCCGACTGCATGCTGGCTCAGATCTTCCAGTCCACCGCCTGCAACGCCATTCACTCGATCGAGCAGCGCACCGCCAAATGGATGCTGGCCGCTATGGAGCGGACCGGCGACGAGAGCAGCGTGCCTCTGACGCACGAGCAACTCGCGACACTGCTCGGCGTCGGCCGCAGCTATGCCAGCCGCGTGCTCCAGTCGTTCAAGGCGGAGGGCGTGCTCGACACGCGACGCGGATCGATCCTGGTCCGCAACCGCGAGGGCCTGCGCCTGCGCTCCTGCCTGTGCAACGAGGCCGTGAAAATGCACTTCGAGGAGGTGCTGCGCGGCGTCTATCCGACCGAGGAGAGGCAGGCCGGCTAGCCGCCTGACTCGCTCCTCTTCGGGGATAAGAAGCGGCCGCACTATCCCGCCGCGGGGGAACCTGGGCTAATGTCCCCGCATGAGCGGGGCTTTCCTTCACACTCTCTTCGACATCGCGGCGTGGCTGACTGCGGCCGTGGCGCTCTACGGGCTGTCGCGACAGGGCTTGCGGTTTCCGGCGCAATCCTTTGAGCGGTCCTACCTCGCCGCTTTGGTGTTCGGCGCGGGGCTCGGCGCCTATCTGTTCGGCTCCGCCAATCTGTGGCTGTCGGGCCAGAGCGGCATCGCGCGCTCCGTGGAAGGAGCGCTGGTCGGCGGCATCTTGGCGATCGAGCTCTACAAATGGTCCGCAGGGATCACGGTCCGAACCGGCGCCCGTTTTGCGCTGCCGCTGGCGCTCGGCATCGCGATCGGCCGGCTCGGCTGCTTTTTCGCGGGCCTCGACGATTTCACCTACGGCACGCCGACGGCATGGCCCTGGGGCCATGATTTCGCCGACGGCATCCCGCGCCATCCCGTGCAGCTCTACGAAAGCGCCGCGATGGGGGTGTTCGCGCTGCTCTACGTGGTGGCGGTCTTGAACCGGAGCGCGTTTGTGATCACCAATGGTTTCTACCTCGTCCTCGTCTACTATGGAGCACAGCGCTTCCTGTGGGAATTCCTCAAGCCCTACGGCACGCTGATCGGCCCCTTCACGCTGTTTCACCTGCTGTCGCTGTCCATCCTGCTCTACGCCGTCGTCATGCTGGCGAGGGCGCCCAATGCGAGACCCATGCATGAACGCGCCGTTGCGTAAGTCGCGTCCCTATATCTTCTGGGGCCAGACCCAATCTCTCTGCGAGACCTGCCTGAAGCTGGTGCCGGCCAAGATCCAGATCCTCGACAACGAGGTTTGGTACGAGAAGCGCTGCAAGGAGCATGGCGTCCAGTCCACGCTCGTGTCGACGGACGCCGCGTATTGGCGCCTGTGCAAGGATTTCATCAAGCCGGGCGACCGGCCGCTGGCCTTTCAACGGCATACCGAATTCGGCTGCCCCTATGATTGCGGCCTGTGCCCCGACCACGAGCAGCATTCCTGCCTCGCGCTGATCGAGATCACCGAGCATTGCAATCTGACCTGCCCGGTGTGCTTTGCCGATTCCTCGCCGGCGCGGACCAGCTTCACGCCGCTGGCCAAGGTCGAGCGAATGCTGGACGCGCTGGTCGCGAGCGAGGGCGAGCCTGATTTGGTGCAGATCTCCGGCGGCGAGCCGACGCTGCATCCCGACTTCTTCGCGATCCTCGATGCGGTGCGCGCCCGCCCGATCCGCCATGTCATGATCAACACCAACGGCCTGCGTATCGCCCGCGAAAAGGATTTCGTGGCGCGGCTCGCCGAGAACAAGCGCGGGCTCGAGGTCTATCTCCAGTTCGACTCGCTCGAACGCGACGCTTTGATCAATCTGCGCGGCGCGGATTTGCGCAAGATCCGTCAGCAGGCGCTGGAGAATCTCGAGCATTACGGCGTATCGACCACGCTGGTAGCGACCATCAAGCGCGGTGTCAACGATGCCGAGATCGGCGACATCGTCCGCCACGCGCTGACCTGGAAGTGCGTTCGCGGCGTCACGCTGCAGCCGGTGCAGGACGCCGGCCGCAACGAAAATTTCGACAAGAACACCGATCGCATCATGCTGTCGGAGATCCGCAAGCGCGTGGTCGAAACCGGCGTGTTCGGCGACAAGGACATGATCCCGCTGCCCTGCAATCCCGAAAGCATCTCGATCGGTTACGGCCTGCGCAACGGCAAGAAAGTGCTGCCGCTGACCTCGCTGATCCCGCAGGAGCAACTCGTCGCATTGTTGCCCAATACGATAAGCCCGGAGAAGCATCCGGCGCTGAGGGAGAAATTCATCGATCTGTTCTCGCTGTCCTCGGGACCGCTGAACACGAGCGAGCGCGTCTGCGAATTGCTGTGCTGCCTGCCGAGCTTCGAGGTGCCGCAGGGAATCACGTACGAGAACGTATTCCGCGTCACCATCGTGCAGTTTCTCGATCGCTTCAATTTCTGCGTCGGCAACGTCAAGCGCAGCTGCATCCATTTCGTCACCGAGAACGGCGCGATCATCCCGTTCGACACCTACAATCTGTTCTACCGAAACGGAAAGATCGACGGCATCCGCGCCGAACTGGCGGCGCAGTCAACCGCAGGAGTCCTGCAGGCATGAGCATCAGCGACACGCCGCCGCCAGCCCCTCCGGGACCGCCTCCTGCCCCGCCGAACAAGCGCGGCGGCTGCCTGACCGCGATCATGGCGATCTTCGGGATCCTCATGCTGCTACCCGGTGCCTGCGCATTGCTGTTCGGCGGAATGTCGGTGATCGAGGGCGGCCGGATGGGTTCCGACGTGGCACCGCTGGTGTTCGTAGGCCTGGTCGTGGGGCTGGGCGGGGTCGCCCTGATCTGGGCCGCGATCAAGGGCCGGCGCGGCTGAGCCCGGCTTTTCGCCTAACCCCCGGGAATTCCCGGACAAAATTCAATCAACCAACGGCCAAAGAACACATTGTTTTTTGGCGGTTTTTGCCTATATTGCGCCGCAACGCGTAGGGTGCCCGGTCGATATGCCGGGCTTTCCCTTTTGGGCGGAAAGCGCCCCGTTTCCAGTCTTCAAGCGTTGTTTCGAGAAGAGGTCCCGGTCTGACCGGCGAGATCGCGCTTAACCCATTGTCCGACCGCAAAGAAGCCCACTCATGAATCTTCGCAACATCGCCATCATCGCCCACGTCGACCACGGCAAGACGACCCTGGTCGACCGCCTCCTCCAGCAATCCGGCACCTATCGCGAGAACCAGAAGGTGACTGAGCGCGCCATGGACTCCAACGATCTGGAGCGCGAGCGCGGCATCACCATTCTGGCCAAGGCGGCCTCGGTGCAGTGGAAGGACACCCGCATCAACATCGTCGATACCCCAGGCCACGCCGATTTCGGCGGCGAGGTCGAGCGCATCCTCAACATGGTGGACGGCGCGCTGGTGCTGGTCGACGCCGCCGAGGGGCCGCTGCCGCAGACCAAATTCGTGGTCTCCAAGGCGCTCAAGGTCGGTTTGAAGCCGATCGTCGTGATCAACAAGGTTGACCGTCCCGACGCGCGGGCAACCGAAGTCATCAACGAGGTGTTCGACCTGTTCGCGGCGCTCGACGCCAGCGAGGAGCAGCTCGACTTCCCGATCCTCTACGGGTCGGCCAAGCAAGGCTGGATGGCCGAGAGCCCGGACGGGTCGCAGGAAGCCGGCATGCAGCCGCTGTTCGACCTGATCGTGCGCCATGTCGCGCCGCCGACCGTCGAGGAAGGCCCGTTCCGCATGATCGGCACCATTCTGGAAGCCAACCCCTATCTCGGCCGCATCATCACCGGCCGTATTTCCTCAGGCTCGATCAAGCCGAACCAGGCCGTGAAGGTGCTGGGCGCCGACGGCAAGACGATCGAGCAGGGCCGCATCACCAAGATCCTCGCCTTCCGCGGCATCGAGCGCACTCCTCTCGACGAAGCCGAGGCAGGCGACATCGTCGCCATCGCCGGCCTGACCAAGGGCACCGTCGCCGACACCTTCTGCGATCCGTCGGTCGACACCCCGCTGGTGGCGCAGCCGATCGACCCCCCGACCGTGTCGATGTCCTTCATCGTCAACAACTCGCCGCTCGCCGGCACCGAAGGCGACAAGGTCACCAGCCGCATGATCCGCGACCGCCTGCTGCGCGAGTCCGAGGGCAACGTTGCGCTGCGGGTCGTCGAAGCCTCCGACAAGGACGCGATGGAAGTTTCAGGCCGTGGCGAATTGCAGCTCGCGATCCTGATCGAGACCATGCGCCGCGAGGGCTTCGAGCTTTCGGTGTCGCGTCCGCGTGTCGTATTTCAGAAGGACGAGGCCACCGGCGCCACCCTCGAGCCGATCGAGGAAGTCGTCATCGACGTCGACGAGGAGCATTCCGGTGTCGTCGTGCAGAAGATGAGCGAGCGCAAGTCCGAGCTGATCGAGATGAAGCCGTCCGGCGGCAACCGTCTGCGGCTGGTGTTCTACGCGCCGACCCGCGGCCTGATCGGCTACCAGGGCGAGCTGCTCACCGATACCCGCGGCACCGCGATCATGAACCGTCTGTTCCACGGCTACGCGCCGTACAAGGGCGAGATCCAGGGCCGCCGCAACGGCGTGCTGATCTCCAACGACCAGGGCGAAGCGGTGGCTTACGCCATGTTCAAGCTGGAAGATCGCGGCCCGATGATGATCGAGCCGGGCTGGAAGGTCTACAAGGGCATGATCGTCGGCGAGCATACCCGCGACAACGACCTCGAGATCAACGTGCTCAAGGGCAAGCAGCTCACCAACATCCGAACCACGTCGAAGGACGAAGCGGTGCGCCTGACCCCGCCGATCCGCATGACGCTGGAAAAGGCGCTGGCCTATATCGAGGACGACGAGCTGGTGGAGATCACGCCGAAGTCGATCCGCCTGCGCAAGCGGCACCTCGACCCGAACGAGCGCAAGCGCGCGGAAAAATCCAAGGAAGCGGTGGCTTAAGGCCACTCGGACACACGACGAATGCGTCATGGCCGGGCTTGTCCCGGCCATCCACGTCTTCGATACTGGTGTCAATGACGTGGATGCCCGGGACAAGCCCGGGCATGACGATGAAATTGACCGCTATGTCCCTCCCCTCCTCCGTCGACGTCGCGATCATCGGTGCGGGCGCCGCCGGTCTCGGCGCGGCGCATGCGCTGGCAGGCTCCGGCCTCTCCGTGATCGTGCTCGAGGCGCGTAACCGGCTCGGTGGCCGGGCCTGGACGGTGCAGGCCTCGCCCGATGTCACCTTCGACGTCGGCTGCGGTTGGCTGCATTCGGCGGACAACAACTCCTTCGTCGCGATTGCAAAGCAGCTCGATTTCGAGGTCAACAAGGACCTCCCGCCCTGGCGCGAGCGCGCCTATGGCGACGCGTTTCCGAAAGCCGAGCGCGATGATTTCATGCACGCCATGGACGCCTTCTATCAGCGGCTGTGGGAGACCGCCCAGAAGGGCCAGGATGTCCCCGCGAGCTTCAGCCTGGAGCCCGGCAATCGCTGGAATCCCATGATCGACGCGATCTCGACCTACATCAACGGCTGCGAACTGAAGGACATGTCGACGCTGGACTGGGACGCGTATGAGGACAGCGACCTCAACTGGCGCGTCCGCCGCGGCTACGGCGCGCTGATCGCGGCCTATGGCGCGCCATGCCCGGTGGCGCTGAACTGCAACGTCACGCTGATCGATCATTCCGACCAGCGCATCCGCATCGAGACATCGCAGGGCACGCTGACCGCGGACAAGGTGATCGTCACCGTGCCGACCAATCTGATCGCCAATGAGGCGATCCGCTTCTCGCCACCTCTCCCCGCCAAGGTCGACGCCGCGGCCGGCCTGCCGCTCGGTGTCGATGACAAGGTGACGCTGGCGCTCGACGATGCCGAAGCCTTCCCGAAGGAAGGTAATTTGCGCGGCGCCACGATGCGCACTGACATGGGCACCTATCATATCCGCCCGTTCGGCCAGCCCTGCATCGAAGGCTTTTTCGGCGGCAGCTTTGCACGCGAACTGGAAGACGCGGGCGACGGCGCCATTGCCGCCCAAAGCATCGAGGAGATCGCAGGCTTCCTCGGCAACGACATCAGGCGAAAGCTGAAGCCGCTCTACGAGTCGCGCTGGGCCCACGACCCCTTCGCGAGAGGCTCCTACTCGCACGCCCTGCCCGGCCACGCCGGTGACCGCGCCGTGCTGGCGGCACCGACCGATGGGCGGCTGTTCTTTGCGGGCGGCTGCCGAAGAAGTCGTTCGGAAGGCGCGCGCTGGCGACACGCTGTTTTTCTGCAAGCCAAAATCTGGTCCACTGCTTGCGATGAGTTGCACCGCGGGCAGCGCAATTGAGCAGCAACTCTTTTGGCTATTCGGTCTGCGTGCAACCGGAGACCGTTTCGACGACAATAAGCGAGACTTTCGCCGAGAGCGCGGTCAGGAACTTTCTTTCACGGCTCGCTATATTCTTGAGCTCATCGAAATCGAAGCTATCGTTACTGAGGATGAGTGGCTCGACGCGCTCCTAAAGAAATTTGGTGCAGAATTCCCCGCAACGGGCATCTTCTCTGAGTTTGCTAGGAAGCATGCTCCCGAGACGAGTGTTAGAGACGATCCTGATCACGCGCTCATGACATGGATCGAATTTGAGGAAAGGTTGTTCCGTACCCTAGAGCGGCACATTGTCTCGAAAAGGCTGGCCGACGGTTTCATGCTCAGCAAGAAGGCTGACGTTGAAGGCTTCATCAAATTTTCGCTGAGCGTCCAGAATCGCCGCAAGTCGCGCGCCGGATCGGCTCTTGAGCATCATCTCGCTGCAATTTTTTCTGCCCGCAAGCTAAGGTTCGAGAGAGGGGCGCGAACCGAAAATAACAATAGACCGGATTTCCTGTTCCCGGGGGCGAAGGAATACAATTCGTCAGCGTTTTCAGAAAATCGCCTTGTAATGCTCGGCGCAAAATCGACCTGCAAGGATCGGTGGCGTCAAGTGTTAGCTGAAGCGAACCGGATCAAGACGAAGCATCTCTTGACGTTAGAGCCCGGAATTTCAGAAAATCAAACATCCGAAATGCGCACCAAATCGTTGCAACTTGTCTTGCCAAAAAAGCTTCACGAAACGTACAAGTCGACTCAACAAAGAGCCCTTTTGGACCTGCAAGAATTTGTGGCTCTTGTAGAGAAAATCCAACGCTGACCACGTCCTACTCGATCACCCGCGCCCGCAAGTCGGCATCCGGTACGAAGCACGAATCATACTTGCCGAAGATGCGGTATCGGTTGCGCGCGACGAGATTGTAGAGCGGGTCCCGTAGCGGCTTGGGCACAGCGAACAACGCGCGCACCCAGCCCCAGCCGGGGAGCTGCGACAGCACCGTCAGCGCAGCGTCCGACTTCATGAACACCGCGCCGCCGTGAACCACGGCATTGGTGTCGGGATCAGCGGGATCGATGCCGAACGTGCGCGCGAGCCGGGCGCCATAGTCAGATTGAATCGGCGTGAAGCGAAACCGCTTCGCCGGGTCCCTTTTGGCGACGAAGCGGACCCAGCGCGAGCAGAAGATGCAGACGCCGTCGAACAGGATGACGTCATCGTCGGGCCATTTGGGCATTAGCGATTGTCCAATATCAGGTGCGTGACCAGGAATACGGCGTCATGGCTTTTTGGCAGCCGCCGGCTTCAACCCACGCGCAAGCTCGGCACTCGCGGCTTTGACGCCTGCCTCGGTTTCGATCATCCAGTGGCCCTCGCTACCGACGGCCGGCGTCGTTCGGAAGTCGACCTTGCCACCGCCGCCGCGAAACGCATCGACCAACGCAAGCGAAAATGCCGGTGCAAAGTAGCTGTCATTGGCGGCAACGAGCCATGTGATGGGGATGCGCGCGGCCTTGCCGAATTCAGCCGCCGCGGCGAGAAGCGTATGCGGCGCGCAGATCCGGTTCGGCTCGTCATTGGCATGGCCGCCGCGGCCCGGCGCAATGGCGATGATGGCGGAGATCGCCTTCGGATCGGCATTCGCGAGCGCCAGCGCGCCCCAACCGCCGGCGGAATGGCCGATCACGATCGCGGCGTCCTTGCGGATAAAATCCTGCTTTCGCACATAGTCCAGCGCGAGCGCGATTTCGTCGGCCGTTGCGCGGCCCGAGCGCACGTAGTCCGCCTCGTCGCAGCCACCCTGGTCCTCGACATAGCGGCCACCGGTCGCACCATGGCCGAGCCGTTCGGGCACCAGCACGGCGAAGCCGCGCGCGATGAGGAATGCCGTGAGTGCGCGGTATTCCGGCTGAGACATTTGCGCGCGCCGCAAGCCATTTTGCGTCGAAGCATGCGCGATCACCGCAAGCCGGAACGGGCCGGCACCCGGCGGGCGAAACAGCCGGGCATGAGCGGCGATGTCGGTATCCGGCGACGGCACGCGCCATTGCTGACGGCGAAACGGATCGCCCTCCGCTCCGGACGAACCAAAAACCTGAGCGCACACCGGCGGCGCAGCCAGCAAGGCCAGCAGAGCCAAAGGCACGAGGATGTTGGGGATCCGCATGAATTGCCGGAGGCGAGAACAGCGACAGTTAGACTAGTAGGAACGAATCAATATCGGCAGACTTTCTGCGTTGCCATTGCCGTTCATTCGTTGCCGCAAAGCAGTTTTGCACCGGCGCAGAGCACCCCGGTGCCATTCGAATCGGCGTCTTGTCTTTTTTCGGTACAACATGGTTCAAATACTGATGCAGAAAGTCCACACGTTAACCGATAATTAACGATAGGTCTTGCCGCCGGCGCGGCGACTTGGTTTGATCACGTCCATGAGCACAACCCTGATCGAGGTCCGGCCGGCCAAAGCCGCAGATGCAACTGCGGTGGCGTCCACCCATGACGAAGCCTGGCGCTCCGCCTATCAGGGCATCATTCCCGGCGCCGAACTGGAGAAGTTGATCAACCGCCGCGGTCCGCAATGGTGGGACAGCGCGATCCGCAAGGGCAGCCGCGTCAGCGTGCTGGTGTTCGGCGACAAGATCGCAGGCTACGCCAATTACGGCCGCAACCGCGCCCGCAGCCTGCATTTCGACGGTGAGGTCTACGAGCTCTATCTGCGTCCCGAATTCCAGGGCCTGGGCTTTGGTCGCCGCCTGTTCACCGCGGCCCGCCGCGACCTGATGCAGAGCGGCCTGAAGAGCATGGTGGTGTGGGCGCTCTCGGACAACGATCCGGCCACCGAGTTCTACCGCGCCTTGGGCGGCCGCATGGTGGCGCGGTCCTCGGAGCGTTTCGGGCCGAAGTCGCTCGACAAGGTTGCCTTCGCTTGGACCAATTGAGCTGCTGAAGTCCCGCCGGCAGCGTTTTCCTTCCGTCGATACCGCTGCCTTGAGCCGGTGATCGCCGGATTCATTATTTCACAAAAACGCGATGGATCAGCGGGCCAAGCCCGCGTATGACAGCGCCAAAATCGCTGCCGGGTGCGATTTAACCTCGGCAACAACGGAGCCTTGAATGCGTATCGATGCGGTCTCGATCGGGAAAAACGTCCCTCACGACGTCAACGTCATCATCGAAGTCCCCGTGGGCGGCGAACCGATCAAGTACGAGATGGACAAGGAAGCCGGCACGCTGGTGGTTGACCGCTTCCTCTACACGCCGATGCGTTACCCCGGGAACTACGGCTTCATTCCGCACACGCTGTCCGACGACGGCGATCCCTGCGACGTCCTCATCATCAACACCCGCGCCATCATTCCCGGCGCGGTCATGAGCGTGCGCCCGGTCGGCGTGCTGTTCATGGAAGACGAAGCCGGCGGCGACGAGAAGATTCTTGCGGTGCCGTCGTCGAAGCTGACGCAGCGCTATGACAAGGTGAAGTCGTATTCCGACCTGCCGGACATCACGCTCCAGCAGATCCAGCACTTCTTCGAGCACTACAAGGATCTCGAACCCGGCAAGTGGGTGAAGATCCTGCGCTGGGGCGGCCCCGAAGATGCGCACAAGCTGATCCTCGAAGGCATCGATCGCGAGAAAAAGAAGAAGGCCTGAGCTCTGCTCCCTCGCCCCGCTTGCGGGGCGAGGTGAACTACACCGCCGGCTTCGGCAGCCCTGCAATCGCGCAGGCCGCGCGCAACGTGTTCACGAGCAGGCAGGCGACTGTCATCTGACCGACGCCGCCCGGTACCGGCGTGATGGCGCCAGCCACGGCGAGCGCTTCCTGATAGGCAACATCGCCGACGAGACGCGTCTTGCCGTCGTCCCTCGGAATCCGGTTGATGCCGACGTCGATCACGGTCGCCCCCGGCTTCAGCCAGTCGCCGCGCACCATCTCGCACTTTCCGACGGCGGCATAGACGAGGTCTGCGCGCCTCACGAGCCCGGGCAGGTCACGCGAGCGCGAATGCGCGATGGTCACCGTGGCGTTCTCGTTCAGCAACAGCTGCACCAGCGGTCGGCCGACGAGGTTGGAGCGGCCGATGACGATGGCGTTCATGCCTTCAAGCGAAGCATGCACGCTCTTGGTCAAAATGATGCAGCCGAGCGGCGTGCAGGGCGACAGCGCCTCGAAACCGCCGGCGAGGCGGCCGGCATTGTTCGGATGCAGCCCGTCGACATCCTTGGCGGGGTCGATGGCATTGACGACCGCCTCGGTATTGAGGCCCTTGGGCAGCGGTAGTTGCACCAGAATACCGTGCACGGCGGGATCGCGGTTGAGTTTTGCGACCAGCGCCAGGAGATCTGCTTGCGAGACGTCGGCCGGCAGCTTGTGCTCGAACGAGGCCATGCCGGCGGCCTGGGTCTGGGTGTGTTTCGACCGGACATAGACCTCGCTCGCCGGGTCGCTTCCGACCAGGACCACCGCAAGGCCCGGAACCAGATTGTGCTCGCGCTTGACGCGTGCGACCTCGTCGGCGACGCGGGCGCGAAGTTCTGCGGCGATGACTTTTCCGTCGATGATCTTGGCGGTCATGTCAGTTCCCTCAGTCTGTCGATTTGGCTGATGCGAGCTGGCGCAGGGCTTCGCCGAGCCGCGCCGGATCGCCGTCGACCGCGATCTGCTTCAGCCGCGAGGTCGCTCCCGACAGGAGTTTGACGCTGGCCTTGGGCACGCCCAACGATTTCGCCAGCAGCACCAGAACGGCCTTGTTGGCCTCGCCGCCATCTGCGATAGCGCGCACCCGCACCTTGAGCACGCTGCGGCCATCGGAGAGCTGCTCGATCCCGTCGATGTCGTCGCGGACGCCGCGCGGCGTCACCCGCAGCGCGATGCCGATACCTGCGGCCCCGTAACGCCAAGGTTCCTTGATGACAAGGTTCTTTGGCAACCCAGGGCGCTCCAGCTTGCTTAGATCACGTTCGGGTAGATGTAATACAGGATCACCCGCTCGATGAACATGATGAGCAGGATCAGGATGATCGGCGAGATGTCGAGGCCGCCGAGGCTGGGCAGGAAATTGCGAATCGGAGCCAGGACCGGCTCGGTGATTCGGTACAGGAACTCCGCCACCGCCGAAACGAACTGGTTGCGGGTGTTCACGACGTTGAAGGCGATCAGCCAGGACAGGATCGCGGACGCGATCAGCAGCCAGACGTAGAGGTCGAGCACGATGATGACGATGTCGAGAACGGCACGCATGGCTTTTGAAGACTCTGACTTTTGAAAATTCTGGCTGCGGTCGGGATTGACGCCTGCTGCTAGATATCGGTTCCCCCCGGTCCAAACAAGGGAAGTCGGTGCCGGGATGGCTAAAACCGGGTTACACCCGTCCTTGACTTGACCTTGGCGGGGACTTAAATGGCGCCCGGTTGTCGGCCGCATTGACCAGAGCGGCCTACAAAAGGGGCCATAGCTCAGCTGGGAGAGCGCGTCGTTCGCAATGACGAGGTCGGCGGTTCGATCCCGCCTGGCTCCACCACGCTTCGCCCTTCGGGCTACGCGTGGCGCAGCCGCGCGGAGCTCGAGGGGCGAAGCGTGGTGTCCGGCGTAGCCCGCAGGGCGAAGACGGACTGCCCCTTAAGCTTCCCTACTTCCCCGTAAACCTCGGCGGCCGCTTCTCCATGAAGCTCGCGACCCCCTCCCGGAAATCGCTGCCGTTCAGCGCCACCATCATGTCCCGGTTGGCTTCGATCGTCGCCTCCGCCAGCGTCTGGAACGGCACCTCGTAGAGCTGCCGCTTGATCACGGCCATCGCGCTCGGCGAGACGAAATCGGCGAGGTCGCGCGCATAGGCATAGGTCTCCTCGCGCAGCTTCTCGGGCGAGCAGAGCCGGTTCACCAGCCCGATCCGCAGCGCCTCGTCACTCGAAACGCGGCGCGCCGAGAGCAACAGATCCATCGCGTTGGCGTGGCCGACGATTCGCGGCAGCATCCAGCTGATGCCGTGCTCGGCGATCAGACCACGCCGGGCGAAGGCGGTGGTGAACACGGTGTTGTCGGCGGCAAAGCGCAGGTCGCAATAGAGCGCGTGGACGAGGCCGATGCCGGCGGTCGCGCCATTGAGCATGGCGATGACAGGCTTTCCGATCGACGGGTAGAAGCCATGGCGCGTCTGCCAGTCCGGCCGCCGGTTCATGTCGAAGGGCGGCAGGTTCGACGCGCGCCTGACATCATCGGGGTCGAGCCCCTTCAATGCGTCCATGTCGGCACCGGCGCAGAAGGCGCGGCCCGCGCCGGTGATCACGATGACGCGGACATTGTCATCGGCGCTCGATGCTTCCATCGCATGGCGCACGTCGCGCTCCATGATCGGCGTCCACGCATTCATGCGATCGGGACGGTTGAGCGTGATGGTCGCGACCTTGTCGCTGACCTCATAGAGAATGTGTTCGTAAGCCATGGTGCTCTCCCTTTGTTTGCCGGCGCAGTTTCGCGCGCGCTCGTTGACATGAGCCTAGCATATCAAGGGATGAGACAAGGGCTTGTGCCAACGGCCTGGGAGGGCGCGATCACTCGGCGGCTTGCGCCAGCAACGGCCGACGCGCCAGCCAGCCGTCGATGAATTGATCAAGCCAGGCCCGTTCCGCGGCATCGTAGACGGCACGGTCCGCGAAGTGATGATGCCGCTGCCGCGCGCCGGGCGCGCTGAGACCGTCATAGCCGCGCGTGGTCCAGCAATGCATCATGGCGTAGGTCACGTCAGGATGAAACTGCACGCCGAAAGCGTTGCCGGTGCGGAACGCCTGCACCGGAAAATCATCGCCTTCGGCAAGCAGTTCAGCGCCAACCGGCAGCTCGAAGCCTTCGCGATGCCAGTGATAGACCCGTGCCGGCCAATTCGGGCAGAGCCCGTGTCCCGCGGGTGTCGGGCGGATCGGGTAGTAGCCGATCTGGGTCAGCGCATCGGCATGCGGCGCGACGCGGGCTCCTAACTGCTTCGCGAGCATCTGCGCGCCGAGGCAGATGCCGAGGAACGGCCGCTGTTCGCGGAGCGGAATTTCGATCCAGTCGATCTCGCGGCGGATGTAGTCGTCGGGATCATTGGCGCTCATCGGACCGCCGAAGACCACAGCGCCGGCATGCTGGTCGAGGGTCTCAGGCAGCGGATCGCCGAGGCGGGGACGGCGGATGTCGAGGCGGTGGCCAAGGGCGCGCAGCGCATTGCCGACGCGGCCGGGCGTCGAGGATTCCTGATGCAGGATGATCAGAACCGGCAACCGGGTTTCGAAGGCGGCGACATCAGGCGTCCTTCTGGGGAAGGGCACCACATCTGCGCCACCAAATCTGTCCGTCCGGAACGACATGGTCTTTGCGACTGCTATCGGTTCTGACCGCCAGCATAACTAAGCGATCGTTAATTTCGTGTGAGTTTGCGCACACACACTCCCGATAGAAAGCAAGCTCCGGGCCACGACCGACCGAGAGCTCCCTCTAGCGTCTTTGTCTCTGAAACCGGCTGGTGGCGGACAGGATGAAGCCGCGCGGGAAGAAGCGCAGCGCGAATGGCACAATCTTGATGCCCAGACCGGGGAGCACGGCCCGCTTGTTGGCCATCAGGCCGCGATAGGCCTGTCGTGCGACCTCAGCGGCAGGAACATTGAGAAGGGCCGTATCATGTCCGGACCCAACGCCGGCGCGCGCCTGGAATTCGGTGGGCACCGGGCCCGGGCAAAGTACGGTGACGCGAACGCCGTGCGGTGCAAGCTCCGCCCGCAAGGCCTCGGTGAAGGAAATGACATAGGCCTTGGACGCGTAATAGACCGCCATGCCGGGGCCGGGCAGATAGCCGGCGACCGATCCGACGTTGAGAAGGCCACCCTTGTTCCTGATCAGCTGATCGGCAAAGCGCAGCGACAGATCCGTCAGAGCCCGGACATTGACATCCACTATGCCGACCTGCTCGACGCGGTCGCGCTCAATTGCGTCGCCGAACACGCCGAAGCCGGCATTGTTGACGAGATGATCGAGCTCGACGCCTTCGGCAGCGAGTGCGGCGGCGATCTTCTCGCCGGCATCCGCATCCTCAAGATCGCAGGCGATCACGATCGGCTTTTTGCCACCCTTGGCAGCGAGCTCGTTTGCGAGCGCCTCGAGCCGGTCCGCGCGTCGCGCCGTCAGCGCAAGACGGTGTCCGTTCGCGGCGAACACACGCGCTAGCTCCGTGCCGATGCCCGCCGAGGCACCGGTGATCAACGTTACCCGCTCAGTCACGATCGAGATCTCTTGAATTGAAGTTTTTTTGGCGCCGCAATGCTGGAACGAGAGCATAGGCCGTGCGCGACAGGCAAGCGGCGTCCACCGCATAGCCACCTGAGCGGGAAACGGGGGAAGCAGGAAAACCCCGTTTTTACAGGGGAAAACCGGAACCAGGGCAGCCCCGAGGCTACATTAAAGTTTCGTCATGTGGTCCGCACAACCGCCAATTGGCGGTATTGGCAGTGATCACCCGCCGACCGCGCTGTCCTTGACCTGACCACCGGCACGATCTGCGACCGCGTGCTTCAGGTCGATCCGGTCGCGTTGCGAAATCCCGAGCAGGTCGGAGGCACGCCAGACCACATTATCCTCGAACTCGGTAACCTGGCCATCGGCATAGACCAGCTCCCACATCATCTGGACGACCCGCTTGCGGCCCTCTTCGTCGAGCGAGCGCATCATGATGCTGGTGAAGTGATAGAGGTCGACCGCCTCGCCCTCGACCTCCGTCGCATCCGCGATCAGACGATCCGCGGTGCCGCGATCGAGCCCAAAGTGGCTTTCGATCAGGCTGTGCAATTTGCGCTGCTCGGCAGCCGTCGGCTGGCCGTCCAGCGAGATCACGTGAACCAGCAGCGCGGTCGCCGCCAGCCGGTAATCACCGTCACCGAAAGCGCGGTCCTGGGCATGGGGAGCAACAATGTCGGCGATGAATTGGCGCAGGCCGTCGAGCATAAGGTCCTACCGAAATCGATGAAGCCGCGGAGCGCGACCGCTACCAGCATTATATGAGTAGGAAATTCAACCGGCGCAACGTGCGTCAGTTCCGCGCGTCGCATTACGTTTCGGCAATCTGAGTCTGTGATTTTGGAGTAGGGCAAGGCAAGTGCGCACATGTGGTCCCGGCGAAGGCCGGGACCCATAACCACAGGCTGCGGTTTGGCGAAGGCTTTGGTAACGACCATCCAGCCTGTTTCGGAAATCACGCGGTATGGTCCCGGCCTTCGCCGGGACGACACCAGTCACGGTATCTCGTACACCACCATCTTGTCGGCGATGCCGCGCAGTGCGGCCTGCTTCTGGATCGGCCTGATTTCGCGCTGCTTGAGGACTTCGGCAACCGCCGGCGCATCCAGCACCGGGCCGGTGATGTGAATCTCCTGCGCGGTCGAGAGGCTCTGCACGCGGGCGGCGATGTTGACGGTCTGGCCGAAATAATCCTGCCGCTCGTTCAGCATCACCGCGAGGCACGGACCTTCGTGGATGCCGATCTTGACGATGAGATCGGCAGTACCGCGCTTTTTGTTGAGCTCGTCCATCGCCGCGCGCATCCGCAAACCCGCTGCGATCGCATGCTCGGGACGGACGAAGGTCGCCATCACGGCGTCGCCGATGGTCTTCACCACCGCGCCTTTCTCGGAGGAGATGATCTCGAGCAGCGCATGGAAATGCGCGCGCACGAGGTCGAAGGCGGCAAGATCGCCGACGCGCTCATAGAGCGCGGTCGATCCCTTCAGATCGGTGAACAGGAAGGTCAGCGAGGTGATCTGGAGCCGCTGGTCGAGACTGAGATTGTCCGCCTTGAACACATCACGAAACGTCTGGTTCGACAGCATCCGCTTGGCGGTCAGGAACGGCTTGCGCTTGCCGATGAGGTGATGGAGCGCCTCGGCCGCGATGAACACCGACGGCAGCACGCGTACGCCGGCCTGGTTCTCCAGCGACAGCCGCAGCGGGCCCGGCCGCATGGTCGTGGTTCCCGTCGGCGCCTGCACCCTGTTGTACATGATGGCGAGCTGCTGACGGTCCTTGGTGGGCTCGCCCTGCACGTCGATGAAATGCGCCGCGTGCGTCACCGGTTCGAAGATGATGATGAAATCGTCCGGCAGTTGCAGCGACATGGTCGCCTTCTCGCCGGCCGGGAGCTCCATCGTGTCCAGCGTCACCTCGTTGGCGAGCGTCGCAAACGATTCCTTGTTGAAGTCGACGCCGGAACTCCAGAACACCTGCTTGAAGTACTCCCACACCGGAAGCGTATCGGGATCATGCGCCGCAATGCGCCGGACACGTGAATTGACGGTGAAGGAGACTTCGACCTGATCATCGACGGAGGCCTTGTAGCCGCAGGCGCACAGCGCACAATGATAATTGTCTGGCTTGAGCGCCTTCAGGGTCGAGTGCGCACCCAACACGCCGCCGCAGCCCGGGCACAGCACATTCCAGCCCAGATCGAACAGGCCGAGCCGCGCCGAATGCAGGAATGCCGAGATCGCGTGCTCTTCATCGAGACCGTGCTGCTTCGCGAAATCGAGTACATTGACGCGGTTGAGCTCGTGATCTTCGCCGTCCTCGATGAGGCGCGCGATCGCGTCGACCACTTTCGCATCGGCGGTCTGCTTCAGAACGGAAAACTGGGCCTGGATATCGCTCATGGCGCAACTCTATCTGGAGTGGATCACGCCGTCGGCCAGGCGAACGCCTGTCACCGACGCGTGATGCGGAACAGCGGCGACCGGTCCGGCTGGGTCGTGACGACGCCGAGCGGAATGACAGGGCTGGTATCGGCAAGCTCGACACGGAACGCACCGATCAGCCGGGCCAGCGCCAGCACGGATTCGGCTTGCGCGAAGGGGGCGCCGACGCAGACGCGCGGACCCGCGCCAAAGGGCAGATACGCGAATCGATCGGGCGCTTCCGTGGACATGAAGCGTTTTGGAATGAACGCGTTCGGCTGATCCCACAGCTTCTCGTGCCGGTGCAGCAGCCACGGTGCGATCATGATGATGTCGCCCTTGCCGATGGCGACGCCGGCCGCGTTGTCCTTCTCGCGCGCGGCCCGGGCGATCAGGAAGGCCGGCGGATAAAGCCGCATGGTCTCCTCGATCACGGCGCGGGTGAACTTCTGCCGATCGATGTCGGCCATGCTGTCGAGGTGCTCGCCGCGGGTCTCGGAGGCGATCTCCTCCTGCGTATCGGGATCGAGCGCGAGCAGATAGAGCGCCCAGAACAGCGCGGTCGCCGTGGTCTCGTGACCCGCGAGGATCATAGTCGCGACTTCGTCGACCAGTTGTTCGTCCGAAAAGCCCTTGCCGGTTTCAGGGTCACGCGCCTCGTCCATGAGATCGAAAAGATCGCGCGGCGGCGCGCCGTCTTTCTTGCCCATCTCACGCCGCTCGGCGATCAGCATCGCGACGAATTCGGTCCAGCGCTTGCGGAAACGGGCGCGGGCAAAATCCATCGGACTCGGCCAGGACAGCGGCAGCACCATGTCGAGCAAGTACGGCCGTCCGAGTCGGGCTCCATACTCCATGACGAAGTTGCGCAAGGTCAGACCATGCCGGTCCATGCCGAACGAGAACATGGTGCGGCCGGCGATCTCCAGCGTCATGCGCTGCATGATCTCGCGCAGATCGACCGGCTCGCTCGTTCGCCCGTCGAGCTTTGCGATGGTCTCGTCGAGCACCGCCGTCATGTGCGGAACGAGATTTGCTGTCGCACGCGGCGTGAACGCCGGCGCGAGGGTGCGGCGCTGAAACGTCCACGAATGGCCCTCCGCAATCAGAAGACCGTCGCCGAGCACGGGACGAAGCATGCGGATGCCCGCCGGAGTACGCGAATAATTCTCGTAATTGCTGAGCAGGACATGCCGGATCGCATCCGGCCGGTTCAGGATGAAGCTGTTGCGGAAGAAGAAGCGGCCTTCAATGACGTCTTCCTCATAGGCGCGCTGCCCCCAGGTCGCGATCATATTCCGCTTGATCACGGCAAGCCGGCCGAGGAACGACATGTCGTCGGGCGCTCGCGGCGGCGTCGGAGGGACGATGGGCCGACGCACGCTGGCGATGTTCATGGCTCTCTCCCGGAGGGGTGGCGCAGGCAGTTAGCTAGTAAGTCAGCTCGGCAATCGCAATCCTGTTCTCGGAGGCAGGCCAGGCGCGTGCCACAATTCGTTCTTCGTTGAATTCGGCCACGATGTTACGCCCGACCTCGCCGGCCGGAAGGCGCAGTGTTGCTGTCGAATCCGTGGGCACACCCGATTTGACGTCCGCCGGCTCCTTGCCGTCGAGCAGCACCACGTCCCGCGGCAGGCCGAAATAGCCGCGCGGACGCGACATGATCACGACGGCCCCGGCGTCCTTGTCCGCGGGACCGAGCGGGCGCGCGGCGCGCAGGTGAACGACGTCGGACGAGCGCGGGAAGGGCGAGCGGTAGATGTGCGTCGTCGGCGCATCCGGCGCTGCGAGGGCGAATTCGAGCGACCAGGAAGGTTCGACCTGCGCCGGTCCCCAGCGGCCGTCGGCACCGGTCTTCGCGCTGTGCACGGCGCTGCCCTTGCGCTCACCGGTTTCAGGATCAACCCGAAAGATATCGACGGTTGCACCGGCCACCGGCCGATTGGTCGGCGCACCGCCCGGTGTGCCCGTCACGAGGCCGCTCAGCCTGACGCTCTGCTCCGGCACAATCGAGATTCGCGCGGGCTCGCGGCCGGCAATGAACTTATAGATCTCGCGGAAGGCTCGGGGGTGAAACGCCACCTCGCGATGATCGAGTGCGCCCAGCACGAGGTTGGTGGCCCCCTTCAACTCCGGACCTTCGACGCTGACGCCGGTCGGCGTGCCGGGCTTGCCGATGAAGCGGCCATCGGCCTGCGCGTATTTGTCCATGCCGTCGCTGCGCAAGGTCAGGAAGGCAACACCCGGCGTCACCTCACTCTCGCCCTCGTTCAGGCCGAGCAGGAACGCGCCGCGGCCGTTGAACTCGCTGTTGGGCTGGTCGTCAGTCGCGAACACGCCGTGATTGGGCGTGCCGCACAGCACGGCGTGGCTGACATCGCCGGCGCCGCCGTTCTTGATGACGTTGCGGATGGCATAGCCGCCGCGCGAGCTGCCGACCAGCGCCACGCGGGCGGCGCCGGTGCTGCGCTTCAATTCGGCTATGGCGGCGGCGAGCTCGCGGCGCTGGTCCTCGGTCGAGGAGCGGCCCGCCTGCTCGACCTTGTCGTCACTTCGCGCATTGGGATCGTTGAAATTGATCGCATGCATGCGATCGCGCGCAATGCCGTTGGATTCCATCCGCCACAAGGTCGTCATCCAGAGCGCGTCGTAGTCGCCATTGCCGTGGACGAACAGGATTGGCGGCACCTCGCTCGGCGCAGTGGGTGCGGATTGAGCCAATGCGCCCGTGCGCAAGCTCGCAATTGCGAAGGGCAAGCTGCCGGCACCTTGCAAGATCATCCGTCGTGACAGCTTCATCTGTTCCTCCCCGGCAAAAGCATCTCTGTGCACCGCTTATACCGGCCTAACCACTGGACAGCGAAGGACTTTCGCGGGCATCACTGAACTTGCCGAAATCGCCCAAAGACCACGCCGACGCCACTTCTGCCAGCCCATTTGGAAGGGGATATGACCGAGCAGACGAACCGTCAGAAAATTGACGCCGACGGCATCATGGCGCCGCTACGGTACACCGTGTTCCGGCGCATCTGGCTCGCCAGCCTGCTCTCCAATCTCGGCCTGCTGATCCAGGGCGTGGGCGCCGCCTGGGCGATGACGCAGATGGCGGCCTCGGCGGACAAGGTGGCGCTGGTACAGACCGCCCTGATGCTGCCGATCATGCTGATCTCGATGCCGGCGGGCGCCATCGCCGACATGTATGACCGCCGTATCGTCACCCTGATCGCGCTCATGATCGCGCTGACTGGCGCGACCGCACTCACGGTCCTGGCCTGGCTCAACTTCATTTCCCCGGAAACGCTGCTCGCCTTCTGCTTCGTGGTTGGCAGCGGCAACGCACTGTTCGGTCCGGCCTGGCAGTCCTCGGTCAGCGAGCAGGTGCCGCCCGATGCACTGCCGTCAGCCGTCGCGCTGAACGGCATCAGCTACAACATCGCCCGCAGCTTCGGCCCTGCGGTCGGCGGTGTCATCGTCGCCGCACTCGGTGCTGTCGCGGCGTTCGCGTGTAACGCGATCCTCTATTTGCCGCTGTTGGTGGTGCTGCTGCTCTGGCGGCGCAACACCGAACCCTCGCGCCTGCCGCGGGAGAAGCTCAACCGCGCCATGGTATCGGGCTTCCGCTACATCACCAATTCGCCGCCGATCAAGATCGTGCTGTTGCGCACGCTGGTGATGGGCCTGATTGGCGGTGCCATCATGGCGTTGATGCCGCTGGTCGCACGTGATCTGCTGCATGGCGGCGCGCAAACCTACGGCATCATGCTCGGCGCCTTCGGAATGGGCGCTGTGATCGGCGCGCTCAACATCCACGAATTGCGCAAGCGCATGAGCGGCGAAGCCGCGATCCGCGCCTGCACCATCTCGATGGCGTTTGCGATGGCCGCTCTCGCCGTGAGCACCGAGCCGGTGCTGACCGCGGCTGCGCTGGTGCTCGCCGGCGCGGTCTGGATGGCCGCCATCGCGCTGTTCAATATCGGCGTGCAGCTCTCGGCGCCGCGCTGGGTCGCCGGCCGCTCGCTCGCGGCGTTTCAGGCTTCGATTTCCGGCGGCATCGCGATCGGCGCCTGGGGCTGGGGCCATCTCACCGACTATGCCGGCGTCGAGGTAGCGCTGCTGACGGCCGCCGGCCTGATGCTGATCTCGCCGGTGCTCGGAATCTGGCTCACGATGCCGCGCGTCGGCGCCCGCAACGAAGACGCCGATCTGCTGGCCGATCCGGAAGTCAAATTGTCGCTCACGGCGCGCAGCGGGCCGCTGGTGGTCGAGATCGAATACCGCGTCGCCCAAGAGAACGCCCGCGCCTTTCACAACGTGATGCAGGACGTGCAGCTCTCTCGCCAGCGCAACGGCGCCTATGGCTGGTCGATCGCGCGCGACATCGCCGATCCCGAATTGTGGACCGAGCGCTATCATTGCCCGACCTGGCTCGACTATCTGCGCCAGCGCAACCGCTCGACCCAGTCCGAACGCGCGCTGCATCAGGAGGCGATCGATTTCCACATCGGCCCGGATCCGGTGCGGATCCGCCGCATGCTCGAGCGTCCGTTCGGCTCGGTGCGCTGGAAAGAGGAGACGCCGGACCAGGCAGCAAGTGAGGTGCTGCCCGTGGTCGCCACTGCGGCGGGAAGCAGCACTTAGGTTTTGCGAGTCCGTAGCGACGTCTTACTGCCCGTGATCCGTCAGCACCTTGTCGCAGCCCTTGGTGAGCCGCGTACGGTTCTGCTTGAGGCAGGCGAGCACGGCGCCATCGCCATTGTTCATCACCGGACGGCAGAAGCGCGTGACGTCGCGCGCGCAGGCGTCGTGACCGGGCTGCTGCGCTGACGCAGTCGATGCAAACAGGATCAATGGAATGATGCAAAGAAATCTGGTCATCGCGTAATGCCTCTTACCCGGAAGATGTGCGGGCGAAGCTAGAGCGACGATCCCGAAGCCGCAACGGCTTTATTGGCAGACGGGCTTGCGCCGCCGCGGCGCTCCGGCATCACGCCGGGGCACATCGCGAGGGGAGCTAACCGACGCAACGACGCTATCGTTGCTGTTACTGATCGACTCTTATTGACTGTCCTGGGCGTCAGCGACCTTGCGTGACGCGCCGCCCTTGGCGAGATCCTTGTCCATCACCGCACGGCAACCGGCGCTCAGATCCGAACGATGCTTCATCATGCACGCCGTGATCTTCGGGATGTTCGGGATTTCCGACGAGCACAGGCGGAAAGCGTCGCCGGTGCACTGCTGCTGCGCTTCGGACGAGAAGGCGAAGCTCGAGCCGGTCGAGGCGATCGAGAGGATGGCGGCAAAGCCCAGAGCCAGGCTGACGTCGCGGATCTTGCTACTTAAGGACTTGATGTTCAGCGAGTTGGTCATTTGAAGCTCCCATTGGCACCGCGGAAGCGGGCCCGCCGTTGTTGATGGGATTGACCATGCTCCAGCAAAACAGTTCCGACTGTGATGACGGTCACGGGAGGCTCACCCTCTGTGACCTCGGTCACGCTGGCGCACCTCGCTGAAATTCCTCCATATCCGCTGTCGTGTTGGTGTCACGTTAACTGTTCCTTCGCATTAATGGCTCGTCGAGCGGGAAATTCCGCCGGTTTGGTTGCGTAATTGGAAAGAATGGCGATGCGTAATGCGTTGGGCCTGATGCTGGCCAGTGTAGTTGCGGCGGTCGTGATTGCCGCCGGCGGTTGGTTTTATTATTCCTCGCGCGCCGACCAGGCCGCTCCCAAGACGATTGCCGCCCGTGCCGCCGATCCATTGCCGGCACAGGCGAAGCTCGCCGCCAAGGACGACGTCGCGATCACGGCCGCGATTGCGGCCAAGCCGGCGGCAGCCGCCTCGGCGCCCGCACCCGCGCCGATGCCGGTTCAGCAGAAATCGACCTGCGCCAATCCCAACGCGCTCGGCGTCTCCCGCGTGGTCGAGATCGACACCACCGGCGGTCCGGGCTTCGGCTTCGATCATTTCAAGCAGTTCGACTTCCTCACCGACAAGGAGGTCGTGCTGACGTTCGACGACGGCCCCTGGCCGGTCAACACGCCCGCCGTACTGAAGGCGCTCGCGGACGAATGCGCCAAGGGCCTGTTCTTCTCGGTCGGCAAGCATGCGACCTACCACCCGGAGATCCTGCGCCAGGTGCTGGCCCAGGGCCATACGGTCGGCACGCACACCTGGTCGCACGTCAATCTGAACGGCAAGAAGATGACCGAGCAGATGGCCAAGGACGAGGTCGAAAAGGGCATTAGCGCGGTGAAATACGCGCTCGGCACCAACCCGGCGCCGTTCTTCCGCTTCCCGCAGCTCCAGCACAATCCGGCGATCGTGAGCTATTTCGGCACCCGAAACGTCGCGATGTTCTCGACCGACATCGACTCCTTCGATTTCAGGAAGGGCGCCACGCCGGAGAAGATCATCGAGACCGTGATGACCAGGCTCGACAAGCTCGGCAAGGGCATCATCCTGATGCACGACTTCCAGAAGCACACCGGCGAAGCCATGCCCGCGCTGCTCGCGCGGCTGAAGGCCGGCGGCTACAAGATCGTGCAGATGAAGGCCAAGACGACCCTCCAGTCGCTGCCGGAATATGACGAGGCGCTGCTGAAGGACCTAAAGGTGCCGACCTCGAGCGCGCGTCCGATCGGGAGCGTGGTGCAGACGGTTTCGCAGTAACGCGCCCGATCAGATTCAAAACTCTCGCGTGATGGCCGGGCTTGTCCCGGCCATATCCTTTTGAGAGCGGGCATCTTACCAGTAGATGCCATGGCGATGCAGCTCGCTGATGATGCGGCCTTCGGTCCAGCTGCGCTTGTGCTTCGGCTTGTCTGCCTTGGCCGTTGTCTTCGCGGCGGGTTGCGTCGTCGTCGCGGGCGCTGAGGCCGTCGTGGTCGTGGGTGTGGCAACCGCCGCGGGCGCATTGAGCGACACCGCCGGCGGGCGATCGAGATATTTCGGAGCTTCGGCGGCAGGCGCTGCTTCGCTCACCTGCGTCGGCGCGGCGGCAAGCGCCGGCGTCGTTTGCTGAACCGAAGCCGGCTCGCTCACCGCGGACAGCGACAGGCTGCGCGGGCCTCCGGCCTGGGCAGAGGCAGAGACCAGCACCATGGCGGTCACCAAAATGATCTTGCGCATATGAAATCTCCCCGTGTTTGGCGTGAGCTGGACACTAGGGGAGCCGATTGCGAGTTTATGTGATCACGATCACTCAGGGTGGCGCTCGATCCCGAACGCGTCCGTTGCGATGGAACGGCAGCTCTCTGTGCGATAGTTGTGGACGCTGCGAACGACAACTATAGTTGGCCGTCCTCGCTGATCTTCGAATTGTCTAATGTATAAGGTCTTTCCACATATGAAGGAAGGCGAGTCTACACCGTCTCGCCCGCAGTCAACTGCCGCTCGGGATGGTCATCGTGCGGAAGCACCCCGCTCTAGTCCGCTAGGGCGAACCTCTGAACCACCCACAAAGCTGAGCGACCCAATTAGCGAGTCGCGATGGCACAAATTCGGCCGCGTCGCCCTTGGGTACCGCCGTCGCGCCCATGCGACGTACATCAAAGCGCTACTGTCTACAGACCTGCGCCTGCAACGAACGATCCAGCAAGTCGCCTCCAAAGGATCAACGCTCCTCGCGACAATTGTGTCCGTGATAATCTCGGTGCTCTTCTACACCATCGCTGACAGCACGGATATCAAAGCAAGTGAGATGCACTTAGCCGCCGCCCAAATAATTGGCGCTGCGCTTGCGCTAGTTTTGTCTCTTTCAATTATTCCTGCGCAACGCGCCGCCGAATTATTTTCTATCTCTGTTTTGCAGCAGTTCGCTAAGGATCGTGCTCTTCTCGGCGTTTTTTTGATTTTGGTGGCGACTACGATGCTCTCGCTCTTGGTGGGGACGCGGTGGTCCGTCCGGCTCGATCCGAAGATGTCCCTGGTGCTGCAATTCCTTCTTCTTGGAATATCATTCGATGCTCTGCGCCGCTTCTACGTTTCAACACTTAACCTGCTTGCACCAGAGTCGGCCATCCGACAAATCGTACGGGTCAGCAGCGCGCAGATTCGCAGGATAGGACGAGCTGCTGAGAAGGTGGTCGCAATTCAAGTCGTTGCTAACGGCGCGCCGAGTAAGATGGATCAGACACTCCACGCACAAACAATTGTGCGCACGCGCTTACCTCAAGGACTCCAACACTCGATTGCGCAACTTGAGGAATTTGCGCACCGTTTCATTGCTCGCCGCGACTCGAATGCGACCATCGAAACCCTCGGCGCGCTTGAAACTATCGCTACCGAATACTCAGACCTACGAAAGAAGAGCATAACGCTTCATGTAGATCCCAAATTTCCATTTGCTGGATACCTGAGCGACGTATCGGACGTATTGAATCCCATCTACGAGAGCATACTGCACATCATAGAGGACGCGATTGCCGCCAAGAACGAGCGAGTTGTGCAACATTCAATCTCGTCAATGGGCCGGATGACATTGCAGGCTATGTCTGTTGTCGCGCCCGGCGCGGCAGAGCAGAGAGTAGCGCCGCTGGCCTATAGTGCTTGCTTTTACCTTCACCGCGCGGCGCGTTTGGTGCTTGCGGCCAACATGCCCGACGCAAAATTGCGTGCTATTTCCAGTTTCGGAGCCGTGCTTCAAAACCGCTCGACTGATGTGGGCTCTACGGAAACAACAATGGAGGCGAACGAGGCGCTCTTTGACATTGCTGTGGATGGATACGGTAAGTCGGATCAGATTTCGGTGTTCCGCTCGTTTGAAGCCATTCTTTTCGCGGTCCGTTTTGAAATCGAGAACGACTTGTTCGAAGTAGGGTCGCTAAAATCGACGTTAGACCAAATTTCCGAACTAATTCCGTCCGAGATATTGGCTGACGCCGCAGGTAAACGCCGTTTACACGTTTTCCCGGCTTACGCACTCGGCTTTGAAGCTAGCATCCCGGCGCTGGTCGAAAGCATCGCGGCAAAGATCAAGGTTGATCCAGAGCGGCCATGGAACGATCCCTTCGCCGATCTATCTGAGGCCGCGGAAGAAGTCCGCGGGCATTACCGACGCCTGTCGAGTATCGATTTTCAAGGCACCCTATTGGCCAAATGGGTGCTGGACTCCCTCGATGCGATTCTGAAAGTGCTCATGCGCCAGATCGCGCATCCACCTTCAGGTGCAGAGGAATTTATCTCGACGGTTGTGGATGACCTAAAGCCACTCATAACTTGGGTGGGAGGATTTTTTCCTGCTGATCGTCCTGCAAAGGGACACCACTTGTCCGACGCGACGGCCAATCTTGCGGTCTTTGGACTCGATGCGCTCGACAAAGGCCGGCCCGACATCGCGCAGACCTGCGCAGAAACAATCGAAAGAATTGCTGATAACGTCGGGGGAAAGATCAGCGCCTATAACTTGGCCGACATACATGTCGATCTAGAAGTTATTGCCCGAGCCGGTGAAAGGACAGCCGGAAAAGCGTTTGCTGCAAACGTTCGATCCATGATCTCTCTGCCCGCAAATCTCGACCAAGATAGTCAAAAGCATCACCTTGAAGCGCGGGCAACACGGTTTGCCCAATTGGACGAAGCTGTATCAAAGGCAGGCCGTCGGCCGTACTCAATGAAAGCCGATCCTGCCGAGCGCCTGCACGCGTTCTTTGAAATTCATCCGCAGCGATAGTGCATGCCCGGCGGTGATAGCGAGGATCGATGCAATGGCGACGGATGATGACCGCAAGCTAATAACCGCCGCGCGAGACGCGCTGCACCTGAAGCAGACGCCTGCAACCTCTCGACACCCGTTCGGCGCGAGGCTGTCACCCATGTCTTAGGTACGTTCCGTTACCCATGTCTTCGGGCCGGACACTGGGGCGCTGGTGCCGCAAGAGGGATTCGAACCCCCGACCCCGTCATTACGAATGACGTGCTCTACCAACTGAGCTATTGCGGCGAACCTTGCCGGGGCCCGCGCGAGGCCGGTCCCGTTACGCGCGCTCCTGATATCGGGCATGGCCCGAATTGGCAAGGTGGCGCCGGCTCCCAAATGCCGCTCACCCGCCCCAGCGAGACCAGAATCCGCGCCAGCCGCCGGCCTGGGCCTTTGCGTGGTCCCTGGGCGTGCCGATTTGTTCCGTAAATTCATCGCTCGGACCCTCGTCATCGATCCCGGGATCATCAGGCGCGCGGACGATCGGGATGACGGCGGGAATAGGCGCTGGTGCCGGCTTGCCAAGGTCGGCGCGGGTCCGGAACACCGGCGTTGCCGCCGCGGACGATGATTCGGCGATCTCAGGGGCCGGTTTGAGCGGCTCGGCAGGCGTGACGACCGGCTCTTCCTTGACGGTTTCTTTGGCGGTCTCCTCGACGGCTTCCTTTAAGATTTCCTGGGCTTCAAGGGGCGGCGAATTGTCCTGCGGAGCGGGCACCGGATCCGGCGCCATGACAGCCGGTTCCACCGGGCTCTCGCTCGGGGCCGCCGTCACCCGCTTCGGCGGCGGAGCCGCCAGCATCGCTTCCTCGAAGGCCGAGGATTCGATCATGGCGCCTTTGTCGGAAGGAAGACTCGCGACTGGCGTTTGCCACTGGAAGGCGTCAAGACGGCCGGTGACCGGGGAAACCGGACGCCAGCGGTCGCTGACATAACCGTCCGCAGTCCAGGCCGGATCATGGCGGGCGCGCACCGCGCGCAAGGTCCAGGCGCGGGCCCGGCCGCCGTCACCATGCTCGGTCCGCTCGATCTCGGCCATCAGCATCGCCACGCGCTGGGTGGGATCGTTGACGTAAGGCGCCAGCACCGCGCGCGCACGGGCAAACTCGGACGCATCGATCGCGGCGCGCGCGATCGCCAGCTGGCCCTCGATATAGCCAGCATTGTCGGCAGAAATCTTGGCCGCAAGCGTCTCGACCCGCTGCAGGCGCTGCCGCGCGGAATCGCCGAGCTTCACATGCGCATAGGCATCCGCAAGATCAGGATGCGGATTGGCGAGCCAGGCGGTTTCCACCAGCTTCATGGCGCGGCGCACCTGATGCGCCTCGCTCTCGAATTTTGCAGCGAGCACTGCGGCCGGAACCAGGGTCGGCGCGAGCTTGACCGCCTGCATCACGCTCTCGCGCGCGACGTCGCGGTCCATTGTTTCCAATTCCAGCGCGCGGGCGGCGAGCAGCACGCCGCGCTGGCGGCGATAGGCCTGCTTGTCGATCAGGCCCGCGGACAGATTCGAATCGAGGATCGCGAGCGCGCCGCTCCAGTCGCCGCGCGCGCAGCGGAAGCCGAGCACCGCATGCGAGGCCCAGGTCGAGGACGGCGACAGCTTGATCGCTTCCTCGGCGATCATCACGGCGCCGACCGCATCGTCGGCGCGCTGCGCCTCGATGAACAGGCCGCGCAGGCCGAGCAGGCGCGTGTCCTCGCGCTCGGCCATGGCACGGAAGACGCGCTGGGCCTCGTCGCGATTGCCCTCGAGCTGCGCCGATTGCGCATGCAAGAGAAGCGCGAGCGGATCGTTTGCAGCCAGCCGCCGCGCGGTATCGGCGTGGCGACGGGCAAGCGCGGTGTCGCCATGGCCGATCGCAAGCAGGCCGTGGGTGATGGCGTGGCGGCCGCGAGCATGGCGCTTTTCGTGACGACGGCGGCGCAGACGCCCCGGAGCGCGCCAGGCCATCGTCAGCAGGCTCCAGACCAGCACGACTGCCGCGGCAAAGAGACCAAGCAAGAACACGAAGCGGGGAAGCGTCGTTGTGGCGCGGAAAGCGCCCGCAGTCAGGACGAGGTCGCCGGGCTGATCGGCAACCCAGGCCGCGCCGGCCGCCGCCAGTGCGATCAGAACGAGGAAGAGGACGATGCGAAGCATGACGATCCCTATACGCGCTGATTGTTGCGCGAACCTTTATTGACCAGGCTTGACGAGATCCGCCATGGCGGCGTCGGCGAATTTGCGTGACGCGGCGAGCGCGGCGTCACGGGCATCGGTCTTGTCGAGCCAAGCTTGCGCCGGTGCACGATCGGCCTCGGGCAGCGTTTTCAACTCGCGCCGCGCCTCGACGAAATCGTTGCGCAACGCAGCCGCCGTCACCCGCGCGACGATCGCGCCGCGATCGTTGCCGACCCCGTCGGTACGCTCGATGCGGACGAGTTTCGACGCCCCCGCCTGAAGGCGCTCGACGATTCCGGTGCCGCTGGCCGGAGCTTCCGCCGGCGGCGACAATTTTGGCACGATGTTGAGGAGCTCGCGACTCAAGGCGACCGGCGTCGGAATGCCTGACGACGCAAAGGTGTCGAGCGGCTTCAGCATCTCCGGCTTTGCTGCCAGCGACCGCGCGGCGGCGAGCTGCGACTCGTAGGCATCGCCATGGCGAACGGCGACGTCGAGCAGGGCCGCCGCCACCACATGGCGCAGCGGCTTGTCGTCCATCGTTTTCGCGTCGGCGATCTTCTCGCTTTGCTGTGCGAGTTCCGCACGTTCGGTCTTGCTGGCACGTTCGAGCTGAGCGAGGCGGTCGTTGAGAGCGGCAAGATCGGGCGCGGCAGCGCGCGGCGCCGATGTCGCGTCGTTTAGGGCGCTGGCAGTCTTGTCGGATTGTGCGCGCAGATTGGCGATCTCGCTGCGCAGGCTCGTTGCGGATTTCTCCAGCGCATCGATCCGCGCCACCATGGCCGGATCGGCGGCCGGCTTGCCCGTCTTGGCTTCGACCGCGGCCACGCGCCCGCTCAGCGCCTCGACGGTTGCGCCCGTCACTTGCGGAGCAGCCGGCGGCGCCTGCACGGCAGGCCAGCCCAGCATCCAGCCGACCGCGATCACGATTGCGGCTGCGACGGCGCCGGAGAACGCAGCGATAACCCAGGGTGAAATCGACGGCGATACCGACGCGGACGCAACGGAAGACTCTTCTTCGGCAGGTTCGGGCTGCGGCGCGGCAATAGCTTCTTCGGACCTTACCTCTTGAGACTTTTCCTCTTGAGACTTGCCCTCTTCAGATTTGGCTTGCTCATGCGCGGCCTGTTCGGTCGCTGCCCCAGCCTCAGGCTCGCCCGTCACCTGCTGCGGCTGAGTCGAGACTTCCGTCGCCTCGAGGTCGATGGTGGGCGGGATGCGCTTGGCGCGGCCGGACTCGGGAGCCAATCCTGCGTCTTCAGGCTTGTCGTCGGCCATCGTGACGGTTCCTCACACTTACCTGCCCTGAACGAACGGACCCGATTGCGTCGGATTCGGCCCGACCTCTTACGCCAAACGGGTGCGCAAAGCACGCTCCAAGGTGTCAAATAAGGCATTTTCGTCCGGCGTCGCCGCAACCAGAACCTGCGAGGCACCGGCCTCGCGCAGTACGCCGGCGACCGGCTCGGACAGGCAGCACTGCGGGATCGCCAGAGCCGAGATTTCGACACCTTCCGCCCGCGCGGCCTCCAGGAAAGCCCGCGCGCTGCGCCGGGAGTAGTGCAGCACCGCCTCGATCCCATGGGCGGCAAAGCCTTCACAGACATCGCGCGGCAACAGCTTGACTGGCGCCATGCGATAGGTCGTCTGCGTGATGACGATGAAGCCTTCGGCGCCCAGCTCCCCGCCGAGGTCGCGCGACAGATCCGCGCCCGCGAGATAGAGCAACGTGCTCTTTTTCTTCAGCCGCTTGTCGCGCGCGCTCTGCATCACCTTGTCGCGCAGGGCAGCGGCATCGCCACCGGCGACGATCACCTCGGCAAAACCGGCATCGCGCCCGGCGGCAGCCGTGTGCTCGCCGACCGCGAACAGCGGCAGCTGCAGGAGACCAAGGTCCGGTAATTGCGATGCGACGCCACGGATCGCATTGGCCGATGTGACAATGACGGCGCTGTAGCTCGTTTCACTCTCGTCATGGAAGGCGACCGGCTCGAACTTGAGCACCGGCGCGAGCAGCACCACATGACCCCGTGCACGCAGATTTTCCGACGTCGCCTCATTGTCGGGATGCGGCCGTGTGACAAGAATGGACATCGCTTGTGTTCCCGAACCACGTGGCGGTGGCGCTTTCACGAGGAACGGCAGCGCGTGACGATTGCGTTGGCCGACCCCGGAATGCTACCGGACGTACCAGAACTCTGCTTTGCGGATGAGCGCAAGGGGGCGGGAAGGGCGCAAATTGGATAACAATTCGCCAATGCTGGTACTGGGCATCGAAACCACCTGCGACGAGACCGCCGCGGCGGTGATCGAGCGTGCGCCTGACGGCAGCGGCAAGATCCTGTCCAATATCGTGTGGTCGCAGGTCGAGGAGCATGCCCGTTTCGGCGGCGTGGTACCGGAGATCGCGGCCCGCGCCCATGTCGACCTGCTCGACGGCATCATCGACCGCGCCATGACTGAGGCCGGCATCGACTTCGCCCAGCTCGACGGTGTCGCGGCCGCCGCGGGCCCGGGACTGATCGGCGGCGTCATCGTCGGGCTCACCACCGCGAAGGCGATCGCGATGGTGCACGACACGCCGCTGGTCGCGGTGAACCATCTGGAAGCGCATGCGCTGACACCGCGCCTGACCGACGCACTCGAATTTCCCTATTGCCTGTTTCTCGCCTCGGGCGGCCATACCCAGATCGTTGCCGTCACCGGCGTCGGACAGTATGTGCGGCTCGGCACCACCGTCGACGATGCGATCGGCGAAGCCTTCGACAAGGTGGCGAAGATGCTGGGGCTGCCCTATCCGGGCGGCCCGCAGGTCGAGCGCGCGGCAGCCAACGGCGATGCCGCGCGATTTGCGTTTCCGCGGCCGCTGCAGGGACGCCCCGACGCCAACTTCTCACTCTCGGGATTGAAGACAGCGGTGCGCAACGAAGCAAGCCGGTTGGCCGAGATCACACCGCAGGACGTCAACGATCTCTGCGCGAGCTTCCAGGCCGCCGTGCTCGACTCCACCGCCGACCGGCTGAGCGTCGGCCTGAAACTCTTCCGCGAGCAGTTCGGTGCACCGCGTGCGCTGGTGGCGGCCGGCGGTGTCGCCGCCAATCAGGCGATCCGCGGCGCGCTGCATGACGTTGCGAGGAAAGCCGGAACACAATTGATCATGCCGCCGCCGGCGCTCTGCACCGACAATGGTGCAATGATCGCCTGGGCCGGCGCGGAACGTCTCGCGCTCGGCATGACCGACACGATGGAAGCACAGCCTCGCGCGCGCTGGCTGCTCGATGCGAACGCGACGGCACCGGCCGGATACGGCAAGACACGCGCGGGATTCTAGCAATGACAGCGTTCCGATCTGTCGCGGTGATCGGCGCGGGCGCCTGGGGCACGGCGCTGGCGATGGTGGCGGCGCGGGCCGGACGGAACGTGACGCTGTGTGCGCGCAATTCCGAGCACGCGACGCGAATCGCATCGAGCCGCGACAATCCGCGGCTGCCGGGCGTGCGGCTTGCGCCGGAGATCATCGTCACGAGCGACCTGGCCCTCGCCGCACGCGCGGACATGCTGCTGATCGCAGTGCCCGCGCAGCATCTGCGCGGTGCTGTCAACATGCTCGCCTCGCACCTGGAAAAGCCGGTGCCGATCATTGCCTGCGCCAAGGGCATCGAGCACGGCACCCATAAATTCATGACCGACGTGATCGCCGAGGCCGCGCCTCACGCGCAGCCGGCGATCCTGTCGGGCCCGAGCTTTGCCGACGATGTCGCGCGTGGCCTGCCGACGGCGGTGACGCTGGCCGCAAAGGACGACGCCTTGGCGAGCCACCTGGTGCAGGCGCTGGGCTCGCCGACGTTCCGGCCCTATCACTCCACCGATGTCCGCGGCGTCGAGATCGGCGGCGCCGCCAAGAACGTGCTGGCGATCGCGGTCGGCATCGCGGTCGGGCGCAAGCTCGGCGCTTCCGCCCAGGCCGCACTTACCACCCGCGCCTTTGCCGAGCTGACACGCCTCGGCCGCGCGCTCGGCGCACGCAGCGAAACACTCACGGGCTTGTCTGGCCTCGGCGATCTGATCCTGACCTGCTCGAGCCCACAATCGCGCAATTTTGCGCTCGGCCTGTCGCTTGGCCGCAGCGAGCAGCCGCCCGCCGGCAAGCTTGCCGAAGGCGAATTCACCGCGCCGGTACTGATCGAGCTCGCGGCTTCGCAAAACATCGAAATGCCAGTATCGGAAGCCGTCGCATCGATCCTGACCGGCAGAAGCACGATCGACGCCGCGATCTCGGGGCTCATGACGCGACCTTTCAAGGCGGAGGAATGAACATGGCGTACTGGCTGGTGAAATCCGAACCATCGGTGTGGTCCTGGGACCAGCAGGTGGCGAAAGGCGCCAAGGGCGAAGCCTGGACCGGCGTGCGCAATTACACCGCGCGCCAGAACCTCGTCGCCATGAAGAAGGGCGACAAGGCGTTCTTCTATCATTCCAACGAGGGCAAGGAGATCGTCGGCATCGCGGAGATTATCAAGGAAGCCTACCCCGATCCGACCGACAAGACCGAGAAATTCGTCTGCGTCGACATCAAGGCCGACAAGCCGTTGAAGATTCCGGTGACGATGGCCGCGATCAAGGCCGAGAAGAAACTCGCCGACATGGCGCTGGTGAAATATTCGCGCCTTTCGGTGCAGCCGGTGACGGCCGAGGAATGGAAGCTCGTCTGCAAGATGGGCGGGATGTAGGCTTGGGTGCTGTAGCCCGGATGAGCGAAGCGATATCCGGGACTACTGCTGCGATCCCGCATGTCGCTACGCTCATCCGGGCTACGACATCGGAGCTTGTTTCTCCGGCAGCGCAAATATCTCGCATGGCGCGGCGATGCCCCGCAGCGAATGCGATCCGAGCGCGATCAGAGGCATGTCGGTTTCCGCGGCGAGCGCGCCCGACACCAGCACGGTTCTGCCGAGCGGCTTGCACAATCCTTCGAGCCGGCTGGCGAGATTGACGGCGGGACCGATTGCGGTGAAATCCAGCCGATTGGCGGCACCGATATTGCCCCATAGCATCTCGCCGAGATGCAGCGCCGCGCCGAACGCGAGCGGCGGCAGACCTTGAGCACGGCGCTCCGCGTTGAGATACACCATCCCGGCTTCGGCTGCGCGCGCGGCACGCAGAGCTGCATCGGACGCTTGGCGCGGTGACGGCCTGACCACCGGAAAGATCGCGAGCACACCGTCGCCGATGAATTTCAGCACCTCGCCGCCGAAGGCGTGGACCGCGCCGGCGATGCGATCGAACCAGGCATCGAGCGCCGCGATGACCTCGGCAGGCGGATTGGTTTCCGACAGGAGCGTGAAGTTGCGCAAATCGGCATAGAGCAGCGCGGCCTGTATGGTCTCGCCGAGGTCGCGCCGCAGGGGTGCCGCCAGCACCCGCTCCGCACTGCGCTTGCCGAGATAGGCATCCAGCGTCGCGCGCAACGTTGCACGCGCGGCAAGTACGGCAAGGGGTGTGGCGGCAAAGCGCGCGGCCTGGCGCAATTGCTCGGTCTCGTCCGCGGTGAACGGACGCGGCCCGATCCAGCCGAGCAACGGCCCGTCGGGCCGTCCGACCAAATCTTCGTGCACTTCACCCTCCGCGATGTCGCGCAGCCAGCGGCGGCCGGCATCGTTGGGCGGGTCGGGCGCGAGGCCGCCTGGTGCGAAGCCGAGCGCTTCGATCACCCGGCCGTTCTCCGCGCGCCACAACCAGGTCCGTTTCGCGATCAGCGGATGTGGCACCTCCAGCGTCAGGCTGCCCGCCGCAAGCGGCACGCCATCGGCGACCAGATGTGCGCCAAGGTCCGCGAGCAGGCGGTCGGCGCCGGCGCTATCGGCGGCGGCATCGACAAGCCAGGCGAGTGTCGGCGAGAGGTGCATGGCCCGATCATGACGAAGGCAGGCGGTCTTTGTCACGGGCAATCCTTGACGGGCCGCTCGAGCGCCGCCATGTCCCAGTGTCAGCCCAGGGGTGATCGTCGATGACCGAACCGTTCATAGTGCGACGCGAGACCCAGATCGCGGCCCCACGCGCCACCGTTTTCGCCTACCTGACCGACCCCGAGAAGATTTTGAGCTGGATGGGTTCCGACGCGACCACGGAGCCACATCCCGGCGGGCTGTATCTGCTCAAAGGCATCGGCCCCCGCGGCGGCGTTGCCCGCGGCGCATTCCGCGAAGTCGTGCCGGTGCATCGGCTCGCCTACACGTTTGGATGGGAGGGCGGCCAGGAAGTGCCGCCCGGCTCAAGCCTGATCGAGATCGACCTGATCGAACGCGACGGCGGCACATTGCTGCGCATGACCCATAGCGGGCTGCCGACCGAGGAACAGGCGGCCGCCCACGCGACGGGATGGGCGCACTATCTGGGACGGCTCACGGCGGCAGCCGCGGGCGGCGATCCCGGTCCCGACAACGGCGTTTCCAACAAGGCGTAACGACGCCGAGGTCAGACCGCCGCGGTCGCCACCACCTGCTGCAAAAGCTGCTCGCGCCTGGCCTGCGAGCGCTGGCCCTTCATGGTCGCGGCGAAGCGTTCCAGGATGCCGTCCTCGAACGCGGTGACGATGGTATCGTGAACATAGCTCTTGCGGCAGATCGCCGGCGTGTTGGAGAGCTGGTCGGCAGCGCCGCGGATCGCCTCCAGCACCTGCTTCTTGCGGCCGCGCTGGCTGGTCGCCGGCGTGATCCGCGACAGCGATTCCACGACGACGGCAGAGGCCATCAGCGTGCGGAAATCCTTCAGCGAGATCTTGATGCCGGCGATCTCGCGCAGAAACGCGTTCACCTGCGTGGTGCTGACCGCGCGCACGATGCCATAGGGATCGCGATACTGGAACATGCGCTTGCCGGGAACGCCCTGCAAGATCCCGATGGCGCGCACGAGCTTGGCCGCGTCGCACTCCTTGCGCACCGCCTTGCCGCCCTTCGCCTTGAAGGTCAGCACGAAGCTGTCGTCTTCCAGCGAGACGTTGGACTTCAGCAGCGTGGTGGCGCCGCGGGTGCCGTTGAGACGGGCATAGGATTCGTTGCCGGGGCGGATCGCGGTGCGCGCGATCAATTCGATGACGGCGGAGAGCGCGAACTCGCGGGTCGGCTCGTCGCCCGACAGGAACGCCGAGACCTTGCGCCGGATCTTGGGCAGCGCGCCGACGAGCTTTTCCAGGCGATGCGCCTTGCGTTGCTCGCGGACCTTCTCCCAATCGGCGTGATAGCGATATTGCAGCCGGCCCGCGGCATCGCGTCCCACTGCCTGGAGATGCGTGCTCGGATCGGCCGAGTAGCGCACCTCGCGATAGGCCGGCGGCACCGCCATCGAATGCAGCCGCCGAATGGTGCGGGCATCGCGGATGTGGACGCCGTTAGGCCGCACGAACGAATAGCCCTTGCCGCGCCTGACGCGGCGGATGGTCAGCTCGTTCTGGTCGCCGAGCCGCAGGCCCAGTTCCTTGGCGAGGGCCTCGACCGTCGTCGACGGCGCCGCGTCGAACACTTTCTTCGGGCTGGGACGGCCGGAACCGGCCGGTTTCGGCCATTGTCCGAGGGCTTTGGCCAGCGCGATGGCTGCAGGATCGGCTGAAGCGGGCCGTATCGTCCCGAGATTCTGCTGATCCATCATAGTCTTATGCCTTAGCCCTGTCTGTTGTCGGTCAATGCCGCTGTTCTGATTTTTGTTCCAAGGGGTCTCGTTGGACCCGGGTTGGCCATTTAGGGTGTTCCGAACCGCATTGCGAGTCCCGAATCAGTGAGAGGCGGTTTCTAAATACCTCTGCTGAATGCATGGCGCTCTGCGCGGGCCCATTCCGAGCATCTGGGTGAAGACCCCAAAGCCGCCCGTCGCCCTGTTTCAAAACTGCGACAGTCGCACGAAACGGCTTGATCCTCCGCATGGCAGGCTGCTCGCCGAAGGTCCAGCTTGTGCACCTTGTCGGGTCCGGTTAGCCCGACGCATAATCGGTTCAACGATCAAGTCGGCTCGCCAGTGGTCCGTGCTCGGCTCGCCGTATGTGGAGGGAAACATGTCCGAGAAGATCTACGACGTCCCCGCAGAATGGGCGAAGCGCGCCTGGGTCGACCAGGCCAAGTACAAGGACATGTACGCCCGCTCGATCTCGGACCCGAACGGTTTCTGGGCGGAGCAGGCCAAGCGCATCGACTGGATGCACGCGCCGACCAGGATCGAGAACGTCTCCTTCGCGCCCGGCAACATCTCCATCAAATGGTTCGAGGACGGCGTTCTCAACGTCGCCCATAATTGCATCGACCGGCATCTCCACAATCGCGCCAACCAGACCGCGATCATCTGGGAAGGCGACGATCCCTCCCAATCCCGGCACATCACCTACAAGGAGCTGCACGACGAGGTCTGCCGGATGGCCAACATCCTGCGCACCCGGAACGTCAAGAAGGGCGACCGCGTCACCATCTACCTGCCGATGATTCCGGAGGCGGCCTACGCGATGCTGGCCTGCGCGCGGATCGGCGCGATTCACTCCGTGGTGTTCGCCGGCTTCTCGCCCGACAGCCTCGCCCAGCGCATCAACGACTGCCAGTCCAAGGTGATCATCACCGCCGATGAGGGCCTGCGCGGCGGCAAGAAGGTGCCGCTGAAGGCCAATGTCGACGCGGCGCTCGCCAAGGCAGACGGCGTCGACTGGGTCGTCGTGGTCAAGCGCACCGGCGGCGCGGTCGAAATGAATCCCTCGCGCGACCTCTGGTACCACGACGCCGCCAAGATGGTGACGACCGAGTGCCCGGTCGAGCACATGCACGCCGAGGATCCGCTGTTCATCCTCTACACCTCGGGCTCGACCGGCCAACCCAAGGGCGTGCTGCACACCTCCGCCGGCTATCTCGTGTTCGCCGCGATGACGCATCAATACGTCTTCGACTATCACGACGGCGACATCTACTGGTGCACCGCCGACGTCGGCTGGGTCACCGGCCACAGCTACATTCTCTACGGACCGCTCGCCAACGGCGCGACCACGCTGATGTTCGAAGGCGTGCCGAATTACCCGGATAATTCGCGATTCTGGAACGTCATCGACAAGCACAAGGTCAACATCTTCTACACCGCGCCGACCGCGATCCGCGCGCTGATGCGGAGCGGCGACGCGCCCGTGAAGAAGACCTCGCGCGCCAGCCTGCGCCTGCTCGGCTCGGTAGGCGAGCCGATCAATCCGGAAGCCTGGGAGTGGTATCACCGCGTCGTCGGCGACGACCGCTGCCCGATCGTCGATACGTGGTGGCAGACCGAGACCGGCGGCATTTTGATCACGCCGCTGCCCGGCGCCACGAAGCTCAAGCCGGGCTCGGCGACGCAGCCGTTCTTCGGCGTGGTGCCTGAGATCGTCGACGCCGACGGCAACGTGCTGGACGGCGAGACATCAGGCAATCTGTGCCTGACGCGGTCATGGCCGGGCCAGATGCGCACGGTCTATGGCGACCACGCCCGCTTCGAGCAGACTTATTTCTCGACCTACAAGGGCAAGTACTTCACCGGCGACGGCTGCCGGCGCGATGCGGACGGTTATTACTGGATCACCGGCCGCGTCGACGACGTCATCAACGTCTCCGGCCACCGCATGGGTACCGCCGAAGTCGAAAGCGCGCTGGTGGCGCATGAGAAGGTCTCGGAAGCCGCCGTGGTCGGTTACCCGCACGACATCAAGGGTCAGGGCATTTACGCATATGTGACCCTGATGGCCGGCATCGAGCCAACCGAGGATCTACGCAAGGAGCTCGTCACCTGGGTGCGCAAGGAGATCGGCCCGATCGCTGCGCCCGACCAGATCCAGTTCTCGCCCGGCCTGCCCAAGACCCGATCCGGCAAGATCATGCGCCGCATCCTACGCAAGATCGCCGAGGACGAACCGGGCAGCCTGGGCGACACCTCGACCCTGGCCGATCCCGGCGTGGTCGACGACCTCGTCAAGAACCGTCAGAACAAAAAGGCGGTCTGAGCCACATCGTCCTGTGCCCCGGACGCAGCGTAGCGCGCACTTCGCGGTGCGCTGCAGAGTCGGGGCCGATGCAACGGCAGACTCTGTGGCCTTCTAGATCCCGGCTCTGCGTCGCACCGCTTCGCGCTGCGCCGCGTCCGGGACACGAGATCGCATCCCCGCGTTAGCGCTCCCCCGAACAACGGCCGTTCACATCCTCACGCACTTGTCAGGCCGCGCCCCGGCGCCCGGGCATCTTTCCCGCCAAGTGTTGTTTTCAGGTCATTTACTTTGTTTCGAACATTTCCTTTGTTCCCCCTGCTGGCTGGCCCTTGGCGGCCGTGCGTGGAAACCATCCGGTTAACAGGCGCGGTTAAGAATGTCCCCTAACAAGGACTTGGCGAGCCGGCGATTGCCGGTTTTGCGTAATCTTGGACGGTCCGTTCGGGGCAAGGGGAAAATCGATGTCGATGAGGATTGCTGTGGCGCTGGCCGCCACCGTCGTGACTGGGGTCTTAACGTTGACGGCGGCGCAGGCGCGGCCGGAAATGGTGGGGACGAACCTGGCTGACTATTCGCCGGGCACCATCGTGGTCAAAACCAACGAGCGTCGGCTCTATCTCGTCCTCGATAGCGGCCACGCCGTGCGCTACCCGGTCGGCGTCGGCAAGTCCGGCAAGCAGTGGGCCGGCACCACCCGCATCGACGGCAAGTACCGCAATCCGGCCTGGGCGCCGCCCGCCGAGGTGAAGCGCGACAAGCCCAGCATCCCGGACGTCATCCCGGGCGGCTCGCCCCGCAATCCGATGGGCGTCGCGGCGATGACGCTGTCCGGCGGTGAATACGCGATCCACGGCACCAACGTGCCGGGCTCGATCGGCGGCTTCGTCTCCTATGGCTGCATCCGCATGCTCAACGACGACATCACCGATCTCTACAGCCGCGTCTCGGTCGGCACGACGGTGGTCGTGACGCGCTGATCGCCGGCATCAGGACGACACGGCAATAGCCGCGTCGTTCGACGCGGCTTTTTGTCACCAGAAGCGCCAGCTCCGCGCGCACCAGCCGTCGCGATGGCCGCCATTGTAGCTCCGCGCGTAACCGCCCGCGAGCAACGCCGCCGAGACATTGGTCGTGCGTTTGGTCGCGACGTCGGCGAGAACGCGACCATATTTGTCGGCACCGAGGTTGGTGATCGTCACGCCACCCTGTGCGAGCAGATCGCGCAATGCGCGGGCCGCGGCTTCGGCCTTGTCCAGTTCCTCCTGGCAGGATGCTTTCATCTCGGGTGCGTCGATGCCGCGCAGGCGAACGCGCACGATGAGATCGCGGCCGTCGCGCTGACGAACGCGTGCGAGAAAGGTGTCGCCGTCAATGGTGCGAACGACATCGACCGGCTCGCGACGATCGGGATGGCCGCCTTGCTGGAGCACAATCTCGGCGTCTCGTGATTGACCGTCGGTCACGTGAGGGAACTGCCAGTTCATCCCATGCCGGGACGTGAACACCACGGCCACCACGATTCCAACCACGAACATCCACGGCAACAGCCCTGAGAACCGGCGACCAAATGGCGAGCCGCTGTATGAAGGCCGATATGGATGGCTTGGATCGAAACGCGACATCCGCGCACGCTAGGGCTGAGTCGGGCAGTCCGGCAAGCGAGCCTCAAAAGACAAGCTTCAGAAGTCGGAAGCGATGCCCTTGCGCTCCCAATCGCCATAGCGGGTCGGTTCGGGTCCTTTTGGGCCCTGCAACTCCTTTGGCGCCGCCTCGCCGTCGTTCTTGGCTCGGGCTGCCGCAGCCTGACGGCGCGCTTCGGCCTCGGCCAGCGCGCGCTGGGCGGCCGGCGTAAGCTGCTTGCGGTCGGGAACGGGAGGCTGGTCACTCATAGGCGGCTTTCTAGCGCGGGACGGCCCGCGGCGCGACGCCCAATAACGCATTCCTGAAATTGCTCCGAAAGGGCTGAAAAACCCGGAAGCGATTCTTACATTTGGCATATTCGCGTGCCAGAGATCGCCTTCTCAAGGCATGCGCCCATTACGGCGAACTGCCGCTGCTCAGAACCTTGTTTCCGCATGCCTTCTCAACGTTTCGCTCCTCCATCCGAAGTGCCCGGTCTCGCGGCGCGGCGGATTGCCGCCGACATCGTCGACGGCGTGCTGCACAAGCACCGCACACTTGACGAGCAGCTCGACGGCAGCGGCGCCCATCCCGGACTGAAGACGCTCCCCGACCGCGACCGCGCGCTGATGCGCCGCCTGGTCGCCACCGTGCTGCGCCGGCTCGGCACGCTCGGCCATGTGCTGTCCCGCCTGCTCGACAAGGGCATTCCCTCCGACGCGCCGCGCGCGCAGAGCGCGCTGTTGATCGGCGCCGCCCAGATCCTCTGGATGGACGTGCCCGATCACGCGGCCGTCGATCTCTCCGTTCGCCTCGTGCAATCCGACCGGCGCGCCGCGCGCTATGCCGGCCTCGTCAACGCCGTGCTGCGCCGCTGCGCCCGCGAGGGCAAGGCGCTGGTGGACGAGGTTGCCGCGCAGTCGCTGGACCTGCCGCCCTGGATGGTCGCGCGCTGGAGCGCGCATTATGGCGAGACGGTCGCAAGGGACATGGCGCTCGCGCTCAGCCATGATCCGTCGCTGGATCTGACCGTGAAGTCGGACGCCGCGCAATGGGCGAGCCGGCTCCATGGCGAAGTGCTACCGACCGGATCGGTGCGCACGGTGCTGCACGGCGCGGTGACCATGCTTCCCGGCTTCGCCGAAGGACAATGGTGGGTGCAGGACGCCGCCGCTGCGTTGCCAGCCCGGCTGTTCGGCGACATCAAGGGCAAATCCATCGCCGATCTCTGCGCCGCTCCCGGCGGCAAGACCGCGCAACTGGCGCAGGCCGGCGCGCACGTCACCGCCATCGACCGCTCGCCTGCCCGGGTGGCACGGCTGCGCGAGAATCTGACGCGGTTGTCGCTGCAGGCCGAGACCGTCGTCGCCGACGCCGCGGAATGGGCCGGCCCTGCCGATGGCTTCGACGGCATCCTCATTGATGCGCCTTGCACATCGACCGGGACGATCCGCCGCCACCCCGATGTATCCTGGCTCCGGCAGGAATCCGACATCGCCGCAATGACCGCGCTCCAGCGGCGGCTGCTGCAAAAATCGGTCTCGCTACTCAAGCCCGGTGGGACGCTAGTTTATTGCACCTGTTCGCTGGAACCTGAAGAGGGCGAGCATGCGGTCGCCGCGCTGCTGACCGCGGAGCCCGGTCTTCGCCGGGTTCCGATCGATGCGTCCGAGGTGTCGGGGCTCAGCGAGATCATTACCGCCGAGGGCGATCTGCGCACCCTGCCCAGCCATCTGCCGAACGCCGATCCCAAGCTCGGCGGGCTCGACGGATTTTTCGCGGCCCGGCTCGTTAAATCCTGATTTTGCACTGGATTTTGCAAACACGGCACTGATTCGCGTCGTTCAAGGTGGTGTCGGCCGTCCGATTTTGGGATTAATAAGGATTCGTCGGAATCCTCTCCCCCATCAAGGCAAGGCGTGTCGGTCGCTCAACGCAGACGTATCTCGACGCTGGTGATGAACCGCTTCGCGCGGAACATGCTCGCGCGCGCGAGCGGCGGTTCCGTCGCCCTGTCGCGGGTTTGGCCCGGCCGCGCCGACCGGCTGATCATCGCGCCGCATGATCTACGCACCGCGGATGCGACCCGCGCCGCCGAGATCTATGCCGGCCGCTTCGTCTTCGCCGGCAAGATCGTCAATTGCCACGGCCGCTCGATCTTCGATCTCGAGCCGCCGTCGGAAGATTGGGAAGTTGCGCTGCTCGGCTTCGGCTGGCTGCGCCATTTGCGCGCCGCCGACACCGCGCTGACGCGCGCAAATGCGCGCTCGCTGATCGAGGACTGGATCGGCAACCCCGCCAGCAAGCGCCGTCCCGTCGCGCGACGCGCCGACGTGCTGGCGCGCCGCGTGATCTCCCTGCTGTCGCAGGCGCCGCTGGTGCTGAACGATACCGACAACAAATTCTATCGTCGGTATCTGCGCGCGCTGGCGCGCGAAATCCGCTTGCTGCGCTACACCATGGTCAACATCCCCGACGGAGTGCCGAAGCTCCAGGTGCTGATCGCGCTGTGCTATGCGGCGTTGTGCCTTGCCAACCAGGCAAGTCACATCCGCAGCACCTCGAAAAAGCTCTCGGATGAATTGCAGCGGCAGATCCTGCCCGACGGCGGCCATGTCTCGCGCAACCCGGGCGCGCTGATCGAGCTCTTGATCGACCTGTTGCCGCTGCGGCAGACCTTTGCCGCGCGCAACATCGCGCCGCCGCCCGCGCTGCTCAACGCGATCGACCGCATGATGCCGATGCTGCGCTTCTTCCGCCACGGCGACGGCAATTTCGCGCTGTTCAACGGCATGAGCGCGACCCCGTCGGACCTGCTCGCGACGCTGCTTGCCTATGACGACACCCACGGCGCGCCGATGTCGAACATGCCGCATACCGGTTTCCAGCGCCTCGATGCCGGCCAGACCACTTTGATCATCGACACGGGCCCGCCGCCGGCGGCCAGCGTCAGCCACGACGCCCATGCCGGCTGCCTGTCGTTCGAACTCTCCTCCGGCATCAGCCGCATCGTCACCAATTGCGGCATGCCGGCCACGGGCCGCGACAATTGGCGGCCGTTCGCACGCGGCACGGCGGCGCATTCGACGCTGACCTATCACGACACCTCGTCATGCCAGTTCGTGGAGATGTCGGCTATGAAGCGGCTCTTGCACGGCGCTCCGGTCACCAGCGGCCCCGTCGAGGTTGAGAGCTATCGCGAAATCGTGCAGAACGGCACCCTGCTCACGACGTCGCATGACGGTTACCTGACAAAATTCGGCGCGATCCACCGCCGCGTACTGATGATCGCCAATGACGGCGCGCGCATCGACGGCGAGGACACGTTGTCGCCGCCGCAAGGCGGGCGCTTCAAGGGTCCGGATGCCGATTTCGCGCTGCGATTCCATCTGCACCCGGCGGTGAAGGCGAGCCGGCTGTCCGACGCCCGCGGCGTCATGCTGGTGCTCCCGAATCGCGACGTCTGGACCTTCGAGGCGCTCGACGACAAGGTGGAGCTGGAGGACAGCGTATCCCTGGCCGGCAATGACGGCCCGCGCCGCACCGCGCAGATCGTGATCCGCCAGGACGCGCGGCAGGCGCCCTCGATCCGCTGGAGTTTTGTGCGCTCCACCGCCTCGCCGGCGGTCACGAATGCCCGCAGAAATGCACGGCGGGAGCCGGAACTTCCGCTGTAGACGCATGCGATTCGGCACCATCTGGTCGTTGTGATAGCGACCGAAAACTGCTATCGAGCCCTCGCTCGCGCGACTGGCGACCTTGGATGGAGCACCATCGGGAAGCGCGGGACACAGCTGCCGCGCGCCTGGGCATTACTCCTTCAGACAGAGGATCTTGCTCATGACTGACCATCCCCGCCGCGTCACCCGCGCACTTCTCTCCGTTTCCGACAAGACCGGCCTGATCGACTTCGCAAAGGCGCTTGCCGCGCACGATGTCGAGCTGATCTCGACCGGCGGCACCGCGAAGGCGATCGCCGCGGCCGGCCTCGAGGTGAAGGACGTGTCCGAGCTGACCGGCTTCCCCGAGATGATGGATGGCCGCGTGAAGACGCTGCATCCGAAGGTGCACGGCGGTCTGCTCGCGATCCGCGACAACAAGGACCATGCGGATGCGATGACGGCGCATGGGATCGCGCCGATCGATCTCCTCGTCGTCAATCTCTATCCGTTCGAGGCGACCGTCGACAAAGGCGCGGGCTTCGAGGATTGCATCGAGAACATCGACATCGGCGGCCCCGCGATGATCCGCGCCGCCGCGAAGAATCATGACGACGTCGCCGTCGTGGTCGAGGCGCAGGACTATCAGGCCGTGCTCGATGAGCTCGCCGCCAACAGCGGTGCAACCACGCTGAAGTTGCGCCGGCGCCTTGCCGCCAAGGCTTACGCGCGCACTGCCGCCTATGACGCCGCGATCTCGAACTGGTTCAATCGCCAGCTCGAGATCGACGCGCCCGATTTCCGTGCCTTCGGCGGCCGGCTGATCCAGTCACTGCGCTATGGCGAGAATCCGCACCAGACCGCGGCGTTCTATGCGACGCCCGACAAGCGGCCGGGCGTCTCGACCGCGCGGCAGCTCCAGGGCAAGGAGCTCTCCTACAACAACATCAACGACACGGATGCGGCCTATGAATGCATCGGCGAGTTCGACGCCAAGCGCACCGCAGCCTGCGTCATCGTCAAGCATGCCAATCCCTGCGGCGTCGCGGAGGGCTCCGACCTCGTCGGCGCCTACAGCAAGGCGCTGGCCTGCGATTCCACCTCGGCGTTCGGCGGCATCATCGCGATGAACCGCGCACTCGATGCTGACACCGCGCGCGAGATCACGAAAATCTTCACCGAGGTGATCATCGCGCCTGACGCTAGCGAGGAAGCGATCGCCATCATCGGCGCGCGCAAGAACCTTCGGCTTCTGCTCGCCGGCAGCCTGCCCGACCCGCGCGCGCCGGGCCTCACCGCCAAGACGGTGGCGGGCGGTCTCCTCGTGCAGAGCCGCGACAACGCCGTCGTCGACGACATGACCTTCAAGGTTGTCACGAAGCGCGCGCCCACTGATGCCGAGATGCGCGACCTGAAGTTTGCTTTCCGTGTCGCAAAACACGTCAAGTCCAACACCATCATCTACGCCAAGGATCTCGCGACCGTCGGCATCGGCGCCGGCCAGATGAGCCGGGTCGATTCAGCGCGGATCGCGGCACGCAAGGCTCAGGATGCGGCCGCCGAGCTGAAGCTCGCCGAACCGCTCACCAAGGGCTCGGTGGTGGCGTCGGATGCGTTCTTCCCGTTCGCCGACGGCATGCTCGCCTGCATCGAGGCCGGCGCCACCGCCGTGGTGCAGCCCGGCGGCTCCATGCGCGACGACGAAGTGATCAAGGCCGCCGACGAGCATGGCATCGCCATGGTGTTCACCGGCACGCGGCACTTCAGGCACTAGATCTGTCGTGTACTAAACTCTCGACGGGTCGTCCCGGCGAAGGTCGGGACCCATAGCCCAGGAAGTAGTTTGGTGTGCGGTACTGGCCGTGTCGCGGCAACGAGCAATCACGCGGTATGGGTCCCGGTCCCCGTGCGCAATTGCGCACTAGGCCGGGACGACGCTAATTTTCCCGCACCCGCATCAACAGCGCCAGACCCGCGACGAAGAACACCACCAGCACGGCCATGCCGGCCTTCTGGCTCGCCGTCACCGCGGTGATCACGCCGATCAGCAGCGGGCCGATGAAGGACGTCACTTTCCCCGTCAGTGCGAACAGACCGAAATACTGCGCGATGCGGTCCTTCGGTGCGAGACGGATCAGAAGCGTACGTGAGGCCGCTTGCAGCGGACCACCGGCCGCACCGATCAGGCAGCCCAGCACCAGATAAGCGCGCTCTGACGCGGCGGCGAACAATCCGCCGCCGGGCGCGGGCGGCGCGACCTTGATGAAGAGGATCGAATCCTTGTCGACCAGCAGGATCGCCGCCAGCGCCAGCAGCAGGACCAGCATGCTGCCGGCGATCACGCGCTTCGGCCCGAAGCGATCGTCCAGCTTGCCACCAAACCACGCGCCAAACGCGCCGGCGATCGCGAGCATGATGCCAAACGTGCCGATCTGGATCGTGTGCCAGCCGAACGTACCCGCGGCATAGATGCCGCCGAAGGCAAACAGCGACACCAGACCGTCGGTGTAGATCATGTTGGCGAGTAGAAACGCCGCAAGCGATTTCTGCTGCGGCAGCCCCTTGATCGATTGCTTCAGCTCCGACAGCCCCTCGTGCAGCGCCTCGCGCACCGGACGCTTCGCCGGATAGTCCGGCGTGAACAGGAACATCGGCGTCACGAAAACGATGAACCAAAGCCCGGTCAACGGTCCGGCGGCGCGGTCGCCCTGATGACTGACGGGATCGAGCCCGAACAGAGGCGTGAGACCGAGCAGCGTGCGACCGGTCTCGGGGTTCGCGGCGAGCAGGCCGAGCACGATGATCAGGCTGACGATGCCGCCGACATACCCCGTCGCCCAGCCGGTGCCGGAGAGCCGCCCGATGCGCTCCGGCGGCACCAGCGTCGGCATCATCGCATTGTTGAAGAGAGTGGCGAATTCCGCGCCAACGCTGGCGAGCGCGACCGCGGTGAGCAGCGGCGGAATGATCGAGGGATCGCCGGGCTTGCCGATCCACAGCGTGCAGGATGCCAGCACCAGCACTGCGCCGAATCCGGCGATCCACGGCTTCCTGCGGCCCGACGCATCGGCGATAGCCCCCAGCACCGGCGACATCAAGGCAATCGCGAGGCCCGCGGCAGCCATCGCAAAGCCCCACAACGATTGCCCGGTGGCGGGATTCGGCGCAATGCCGGTGGCGAAATAGGGCGCGAACACGAAGGTCGTGATCAGCGTAAAATAAGGCTGCGCGGCCCAGTCGAAGAAGATCCAGCTGACGACGGCGCTGCGCGGCGGATAGGTCCGCTGCGCGCCGGCGATCCGCGCATCCCGGGCGATCGTCGTCACTCCATAATCCTCATCACGAACAGTTTTGCCTCTGTCGGGGCAAACCGTATAGCATTGCAGCGCTGCATGTGAACTGCCCATGGCCATTGCGGAAGTTTGATGATGTCGTCTTTTTCGACACGGCGGACATTTTTCGCCTTCCTTGCCACTCTGGCGTTCGGACTTCCGACCGCGACCGCGCAGGATGCGCGGCGGGCCTATGTGCCGCCCGCGCTCGACACCGTGCACGCCGTTCCCGCCGAACACGGCATGGTAGTAGCGCAGGAGAAAATCTCCGCGCAGGTCGGCGCCGATATCCTGCGGCGCGGCGGCAATGCCGTCGATGCCGCGGTCGCGACCGGCTTTGCGATGGCCGTGACCTATCCGCGGGCCGGCAATATCGGCGGCGGCGGCTTCATGGTGATTCATTCCACCGAGCGCAACGAAGACATCACGATCGATTATCGCGAGACCGCGCCGGCTGCGACCACGCCGCAGATTTTCCTCGGCGCCGACGGCAAGCCCGATGCGGCGAAGTCGCGGGATTCTGCGCTCGGCGTCGGCGTGCCCGGCACCGTCGCGGGTCTTGCGCTCGCCCTGGAAAAATGTGGCTCGGGCCGGTTCACGCTGGCGCAACTGCTCGAGCCCGCGATCGTGCTCGCCCGCGACGGCTTCCTCGTCGGCGACGACATTGCCGACACGCTGCCGGGCTGGCACAAGCGGCTGGTGCGCTGGCCCTCCTCGGCCCGGATATTCTCGCGGCCTGATGGCACGCCGCTCAGCCAAGGCGACAGGCTGGTGCAGAGCGATCTCGCCGAAACGCTGTCGACTGTCGCCGTACAGGGCCCGCGCGGTTTTTATGAAGGGCCGGTCGCGGAAAAACTCGCCAAGGCCGTGACTGATGCGGGCGGCATCATGACGCCAGCGGATTTGAAATCCTATCAAGCGGTGATCCGCGCGCCGGTGCGCGGCACCTATCGCGGCTATGACATCGTGTCGATGCCGCTGCCGTCGTCGGGCGGCGTGGTGCTGGTGGAGACGCTCAATATTCTCGAAGGTTTTCAGCTCGCCGATCTGAAGCAGGGATCGCCGGCCTCGCTGCATCTGTTGATCGAGGCCATGAAGCGCGCCTATGCGGACCGGGCGCGCTATCTCGGCGATCCCGCCTTCGTCAACGCGCCGATCGGGACGCTCACCGGCAAGGACTATGCGGCCAAGCTGCGGGCAACCATCTCCGCGGATCGCGCCACGCCGTCGGAACAGCTCGTTTCCACTGCGACCTCACCGCATGAGGGCAGCAACACCACGCATTTTTCCGTCGTCGACGGCAGCGGCAACGCGGTCAGCAACACCTATACGCTGAACTTCAGCTACGGCGTCGGCCTCGTCGCCGACGGCACCGGCGTGCTGCTCAACAACGAGCTCGACGATTTCACCGCAGCGGTCGGCGCTTCCAATGCCTACGGCCTCGTCGGCTTCGAGGCCAATTTGCCCGGGCCGGGCAAGCGGCCGCTGTCCTCGATGTCGCCGACCATCGTCCTGAAGGGCGGCAAGCCGGTGCTGGTGACGGGCTCGCCGGGCGGCAGCCGCATCATCTCGGCCGTGCTCCAGGTGATCGTCAACGTCCTCGATTACAAGATGGACGTCGCGGCTGCCGTGGCCGCGCCGCGGCTGCATCACCAATGGTTGCCCGACGAGGTCCGGGTCGAGAGCGGCTTTCCCGATGATGTGCTGCTCGAGCTGAAGGCGATGGATCATCTCATCGTCACGCCGATGGGGCAGACATCGGCGAATTCGATCGCGGTGACCGCCAACGGGCCGCTCGGCGCGCCCGATCCACGCACCCGGGGCGCGGAAGCAGCGGGGCAGTAACTCTGTACTTGCATGGCGCGAAGGCCGGCGGCCGGCTTGCGCGCGCCCCCGCGCGTGCTACCACCGCCAGGCCAGAGAAACTGCCAAAGAAAACACTGTCGGGAATCGCGCATGACCACCGTTGATCCGAACCAGCGCATCGAACGCGCCGAGATCGAGGACACCAGCCTTCTTGCCTTCTATCGCGACATGAACGCGCCGGAGCGGCGGACGTTCTGGGCGTGCGCCGCAGGCTGGGCGCTCGACGGCATGGACTTCATGATCTATCCGCTGGTGATCGGCACCATCATCGCGCTGTGGAAGGTCGATGCGGGGTCGGCCGGGCTCGCCGGCACCGTGACGCTGCTGGCCTCCGCGATCGGCGGCTGGCTCGGCGGCTATCTCTCCGACCATATCGGCCGGGTCAGAACGCTCCAGATCACCATCATCTGGTTCTCGTTCTTCTCGCTGGTCTGCGCGGTCGTGCAGAATTTCGAACAGCTCCTGATCGCACGCGCGGTGCTGGGCCTCGGCTTCGGCGGGGAGTGGGCGGCGGGCGCCGTGCTGATGGGTGAAGCGATCCGGCCGCAATATCGCGGGCGTGCAGTCGGCTCGGTGCAGTCGGGCTGGGCCGTCGGCTGGGGCCTCGCGGTGCTGTCGCAGGCGATCCTGTTCTCGGCTTTGCCGGCGGAGACAGCGTGGCGCTGGATGTTCGTGATCGGCGCGTTGCCCGCGCTGCTGGTGTTCTACATCCGCCGCTCGGTGACCGAGCCGGAGATCGCGGCTGAGGCCCGCGCCAAGCAGGCCGCGAGCGGCAATCGCCCGGCGCTCTGGGAGATTTTCTCGGGCCCGATCCTGAAGACCACGATCCTGGCGTCGCTGATGGCCACGGGCTGCCAGGGCGGTTATTACGCCGTCACCTTCTGGGTGCCGCAGTTCTTGACCAAGGAGCGGCATCTGTCGATCGTCGGCTCGACCGGCTATCTCTCGACGCTGATCATCGGCTCCTTCATCGGCTATCTCACCGGCGCGTGGCTCGCCGACCGGATCGGACGGCGCAATCTCTTTCTGACCTTCTCGATCGGCGCGATAGCGGTTGTGCTGCTCTACACGCAGCTGCCGCTCACCAACGAGGTCCTGTGGGTGCTCGGCTTCCCGCTCGGCTTTTTCGCCTCGGGCTATTTCTCCGGCGTCGGCGCGTTCCTGACCGAGCTTTATCCAACGCGACTGCGCGGCTCGGGCCAGGGCTTTTGCTACAATTTCGGCCGCGGCATCGGCGCGCTGTTTCCGTTCCTGGTCGGAGCGCTATCGGCGACGACGTCGCTTGCGAATGCGATCGCCATCTTCGCGGTGGTGGCTTACGCGCTGTTCTTCATCGCCGCCTTCGCGCTCCCGGAGACGCGCGGGCGCGTGCTGCACGCGGACTGATGAAAGCTAACTATCGACCGACCTGATACGGCCCGCCCTTTTCGAGGGCGCGGCTGTACGCCGGCCGTGCATGAATGCGCTCCAGGAACGCCATCGCGTTGGGATGGCCGAGCTCCAGCCCGCCGCGCGCCTGGGCTGCCTCAAGCGGAAAGCTCATCTGAATGTCGGCGGCGGTGAACTCGTTGCCGGCGAACCACTCGCTCTTGCCGAGCTCGCCTTCCCAATAGTCCATGTGCTGCTTCAGCTGCGGATTGACCAGCGCAGTAAGCGCCTGGTTCGAGACCTTGCGCACCAGCGGGCGGAGCAACGCCGGCGCGCGCTTCGGCATCAGCGTGAACAGCAGCTTGAGCAGCAGCGGCTGCATCGCCGAGCCTTCCGCATAGTGCAGCCAGTAGGTGAAGCGCAGCCGCTCCGGCGTGTTCGGCGGCGGGACCAGCCGGCCGTTGCCATAGGTGGCGATGAGATATTCGATGATCGCGCCGGATTCGGCGATGGTGTTGCCGTTGTCCGTGATAACGGGCGACTTGCCGAGTGGATGGATGGCGCGGAGCTCCTTCGGCGCGCGCATGTCCGGCTGGCGCTGATAGCGCACGATCTCGTAAGGCACGCCCAACTCTTCGAGCAGCCACAGCACGCGCTGCGAGCGGGAATTGTTGAGGTGATGAACGGTCAGCATCGCGTGGTCCCCGGGGCTAGGCATGGTTCGATCGGCCGCGCGTTCGTGCCAGCCCGGGAACGCAATGTCGAGCCATCCGGTCGAGTATTTTAACCCGGGTATATTGACCTTAGCAATTTACCCGGGTATTAAAGCTGCCATCGCGACCAATATGGCAATGATTCCAATGCAGAAGACTTTCACCGCTTTCCAAGGGCATCGCCGTCTGGTCTCCGGGCCAGCAGGAGAGGTCGCGCTGGTCATCAAGAGGATGACGGAGCGGCCGGACGAGCCCATCATCATCTTCGAGGACGCCACGGGCAGATCGATCGACTTCGATCTGCGCGGCGGAGACCGGGAGGTGCTGGCGCGGCTGGCGAAGCTTGTGCCGCCCCCGGTTGAGGACACCGCATCGCCGAGCGAGCCGCGCGGTCGCGGCCGGCCGAAGCTCGGCGTGGTCGCGCGCGAGGTGACGCTGCTGCCGCGGCACTGGGAGTGGCTCAGCGCGCAAGCAGGCGGCGCCTCGGTCGCACTACGGAAACTTGTCGAAGAGGCGCGGCGTGCCAGCGGCGACAAGGACCGCGAGCGGCAGGCGCGCGATGCGGCCTATCACTTCATGTCGACCATGGCCGGCAATCTGCCGCAGTTCGAGGAAGCATCGCGCGCGCTGTTTGCGGATGACCGGCGGCGTTTCACCGGACTGATCGCAGATTGGCCCGCCGACATCCGCGACCACATTGTCAAGCTCGCCTACAGCGACCGCGCTTAGGTGCGCGCCTTCTCACAACCCCATCGACGGCCAGGCCACGCGCATTGCGCGTGGCGACGGTTTCGCAGGCCCTGAAAGGCCAATCCATGTCCGCAGCCAAGCCGCTCTGGAAAAGTTTTCTGCGCTTCCTCGCGCCGTTGATGCTGAGCAACGCGCTGCAATCACTGTTCGGCACCGTCAGCAACGTCTATCTCGGCCAGATGATCGGGATCGACGCGCTTGCATCGGTCTCGGTGTTCTTTCCGGTGATGTTCTTCCTTTTCGCCTTCGTCATGGGGCTGAGCACCGGCGCCACGGTGCTGATCGGCCAGGCCTATGGTGCGGGCGAGCAGGGCCGGATCAAGCTCATCGTCGGCACGACGCTCGCAATCGGCCTGCTGCTCTCGATTGCAATTGCACTGATCGGCGGCATCTTCAGCCGGCAATTGATGATGATGCTCGCAACGCCCGCAGACATTCTCGACCAGGCTAGCGCCTATGCCCGCATCATGCTGCTCACCATGCCGCTCGGCTTCGTCTTCCTGCTGATGACGGCGATGATCCGCGGCGTCGGTGACGCGCTGACGCCTTTGCTGGCGCTGGCCTTGTCGACCGCGATCGGCTTGATCCTGACGCCGATGCTGATCCGCGGGTCGTTCGGATTGCCGGCGGCCGGCATCACCAGCCCGGCCTGGGCGGCAGCGATCGCCAACGCGCTGACGCTGGTCGCGCTGGCGGCCTATCTGCTGCGGAGAAAACATGCCTTGGCACCGGACGCTGCACTGCTGCGCCATCTGCGGCTCAATCGTGTGGTGCTGGGACAGATCCTCGGCATTGGACTGCCGAGCGCGATCGGCATGGTGGTGATGGCGATCGCCGAGCTGGTGCTGCTCGGCCTCGTCAACGGCTTCGGCTCGAACGCCACCGCAGCCTATGGCGCGGTCAACCAGGTGATGGGCTACACGCAGTTCACGGCGATGTCGATTTCGATAGCAGTCTCCATCCTCGGCGCCCAAGCGGTCGGCCGCGGCGACAGAGCGGGGCTCGACGGCATCGTGCGCACCGGACTTGCGTTCAACATCGTCCTGACGGGCGGACTGGTGGCGCTGATCTATCTCGCGCCGCGCGCCGTGCTCGGCATCTTCATCACTGATGACACCGTGCTCGAGCTGGCGAAGAGCTTGCTCAACATCGCACTGTGGAGCTCGGTGCCGTTCGGCCTGGCGACGGTATTTTCCGGCGCGATGCGCGCTGCCGGCGTGGCACTGACGCCAATGCTGCTCGCGGTCTTCGCCATTATGGCGATCGAGCTGCCATCCGCAGTGATCCTGAGCCGCACGATTGGCCTTCAGGGTGTGTGGGCCGCCTATCCGATCGTGTTCTGCGCCATGTTCCTTTTGCAGATGGGCTATTACCTTCTGGTGTGGCGCAAGCGGACGATCCGGCGCCTGACCTGACCAAATCATCAAGAGATTATGACCGCCATTAAACGGTAGACCCGCGGCGCGCGCTGCGCCACAATGCGAAAAAAGCGACGTCAGGGAGCATGATTTTGACCCGCACAGCCCCGCAATTCCTGTTCGATTTCGGCAGTCCGAACGCCTATCTCAGCCATCTCGCGATCCCCGCCATCGAGCAGCGCATCGGCGTCAAATTCGAATATGTGCCGATCCTGCTCGGCGGCATCTTCAAATCGACCAACAACAAGTCCCCCGCCGAGACGCTTGCCGGCATCAAGAACAAGCGCGAATTCCACGCGGTCGAGACCGAGCGCTTCGTCAAGCGCTTCCAGGTGCAGCCCTATGTCATGAATCCGTTCTTCCCCGTCAACACGCTGAACCTGATGCGCGCAGCGATCGCGGCGCAGCTCGAGGGCGTGTTCGAAGCATATGTCGAAGCCGCCTTCCATCACATGTGGGGCGAGCCGAAGAAGATGGACGATCCGGAAATCGCCGCGAAGGCGCTGGCGTCCTCCGGCCTCGACGCGCAAAAGCTGTTCGCTCGCGCCGGGGAACCGGAGGTGAAGGGCAGACTGATCAAGAACACCGAGGAAGCTGTCGCGCGGGGCGCGTTCGGCTCGCCGACCTTCTTCGTCGGCAACGAGATGTTCTTCGGCAAGGAGCAGTTGCGCGAGGTCGAGGAGATGGTGTCGGGGAAGTGATTTTCTCGAAGCAGGGAAACCGAACAATGTCCTCGACGTCATCTTGGCGAAAGCCAGGACCCATAACCACCGGATCGCGTTTGGCGATAGGCGGGGGCTCCGACTTGTCCGACAAGAGGCAGTCGGGGTAATGGGTCCTGGCTTTCGCCAAGACGACGAAAAAGAACCAACAACAAGGACAATCCCATGCGTATCCTCGTGGTCGGCGCTGGCGCCATCGGCGGCTATTTTGGTGGCAGGCTGTTGCAGGCCGGCCGCGACGTCACCTTCCTGGTCCGGCCGCGGCGCGCCAGCGAGCTCGCGAGCGCCGGCCTCGTCATCAAAAGCCCGAACGGCGACGTGACCTTGAAAAATCCGCCGACCATTCAGGCCGACGCGCTCAAGGACAAGTTCGACGTCGTGCTGCTGAGCTGCAAGGCCTTCGACCTCGACGACGCCATCAAGTCGTTCGCGGCAGCAGTCGGGCCCAATAGGGCGATCATCCCGATGCTCAACGGCATGAAGCATCTCGATATCCTCGACGACAAGTTCGGCAAGGAGCGCGTGCTCGGTGGCCTCTGCGCCATCGCCGCGACGCTCAACGAGAAGCGCGAGGTGGTGCAGCTCCAGCCGATGCAGTCGATCAATTACGGCGAGCGCGACGGCGAGCTGTCGGATCGCGTCAAGGCGATCGACGAGGCCTTCAAGAGCGGCATCGCTGGGGCCACCGCCAGCCAGAACATCATGCAAGACATGTGGGAAAAGTGGGTGTTCCTGTCCTCGCTGGCCGCGTCCACCAGCCTGATGCGCACCTCCGTCGGCAATATTCTCGCCGCTCCCGGCGGCAGGGATTTCCTGCTCGGCATGCTGGACGAGACCAGCGCGATCGCCACCGCGTCGGGCTACACGCCGGGCGGGCCGTTCTTCGAGCGCGTGAAGGGCAACCTCACCACCGAGGGTTCACCGATGACGGCCTCGATGTTCCGCGACGTCAAGGCGGGCCTGCCGGTCGAGGCCGATCACGTCATCGGCGACCTCATCGCTCGCGCCGATGCCGCCAAGGTGCCGGTGCCGAAGCTGCGCATCGCCTACACGCATTTGAAAGCGTATGAGAAGCAGCGGGTGGGGTAGCCGCAGCTTCCGCTATTTGAAATACGCGAGATAGTGCGAGACGGCGGTGATTTCCTCATCGCTCATGTGATAGGCGACATCGGCCATCGCAGCGCCACCGCCGCCGACGCGCTGGCTGCTCTTGTAGTCGTGCAGCGCCTTGACCAGGTATTCCTCGCGCTGGCCCGCCAGCCGCGCGACGGCCTTGGTGCCGGCAAAGCTATCCGTATGACATGAGGCGCAGCGGCGGCCGGCGGCAACTTGGGCGCCCTTTTTCGACAGGTCCGGATCCTTGTCCTCCGCCGCTGTGGGCGGCGTCAGCGCGGCGAAATAGGCGCCGAGATTGCGGACGTCCTCGTTGGTGATTTCCTCGGCGATGGGTTGCATCTGGTCGTTCTTGCGCGAGCCGGCGCGGAAAAACACGAGCTGCCATTGCAGAAATTGATCGGGCTGGCCCGCGAGCGAAGGAATGTTCTCGGTCTGCGAGATGCCGTTCTCGCCGTGACAGCCGGCGCAGACGGCGGCCTTCTCCTTGATCGCGGCATTGTCGGCGGCGCTCGTGGGGAGAGAACCGAGCGCGAGGAGCGCGACCGCGCTGATTGCGTGCGAGATGAACTGCCGGCGCATGATTGGAATTCCGATCTATCGAACGCGTCATTCCGGGGCGAAGAAGCGCGAGCTATGATGCGCAATGACGCATCTGAGAATTCGATAACCCGCGTTCGTGGCCAAGGGTTCCGGACTTGCGCGCAAGCGGTGCGCGATCGGAAACGACAGCGTGCGAAATTGAAATGAGAAAGGCTGCGGCGCCCTCTCGGCACCGCAGCCTCGCGTCGTCTTACGCTACTTCTTGCTGTAGCTGATGCGGTAGATCGCGCCGGCCCAGTCGTCGGCGACCAGGATCGAGCCGTCCTTGGCGAGAATGATGTCGTCGGGACGGCCGAGATAGCCTTGGTCGCCCTCGATCCAGCCGGAGGCGAACACCTCCTGCTTGGCGTTCTTGCCGTCGGGACCGACGATCACGCGCATGATGCGGCCGCCCTGGTACTTGTGACGATTCCAGGAGCCGTGCTCGGCGATCAAGATGTTGTTCTTGTACTCGGCCGGGAATTGGTCGCCGGTATAGAACTTCATGCCCAGCGGAGCGACGTGAGCGCCGAGGTTCAGCACGGGCGGCGTGAACTCGGAGCATTTGTGGCCCATCGCGAACTTGGTATCCGGCAGATCACCCTGGTGACAGTAGGGATAACCGAAGTGCTCGCCGATCTTGCTGATCATGTTCAGCTTGTCTGAGGGCAGATCGTCGCTGATCCAGTCGCGGGCATTCTCGGTGAACCAGAACTTGCCGGTGCGCGGATCGACGTCGCCCCCGACCGAGTTGCGAACGCCGAGCGCATAGATTTCCGCATTGCCGGTCTTGGGATCGACCCGGCGGATCTGCGACACGCTGGTCGGGGGAATGCCGATGTTGAAGGGCGGTCCGAACGGAATGTAGAACCAGCCTTCCTTGTCGACCGCGATGTATTTCCAGCCATGCGCGGCATAGGACGGCATGTCGTCATAGACGACCTTGCCCTCGCCGGGATTGTCGAGCTTGTTTTCGATGTCGTCGTAGCGGATCAGCTTGTCGACCGCGATGACGTAGAGGGCACCGTCCTTGACGGCCAGACCCGTGGGCATGTTCAGGCCCTTGAGGATCGTCTTGACCTCTTTCTTTCCGTTGTTGTCCTTAATCGCATAGACGTTGCCGAGGCCGAATGAGCCGACGAACAGCGTGCCCTTGTCACCCCAGGCCATCTGCCGCGCGGCCAGCACGCCGGAGGCGTAGACCTCCATCTTGAAGCCCGGCGGCAGCTTGACCTTCTTGACGATATTGGCGAGCTCGGCGTCGGACGCGCCGGTGGGCGGACCCGACGGCGGCGCCAGGCCCTTCTGCGCCTCGGTCTCGTCGCCGAGAAACCAGTCGTCCGGCGGATGGGTCCAGAACTCCTTGGTGCCGGATTCGTATTTCTTCAGCGGCTTGTTCTTGTCCTGCTGCTGCGCGTGACCGACGCTTGTCCCCGCGAGAAGGGCAACCGCTGCAAGCGCCAGGACGGATTGAAAGACGGATCGATGGAATTTCATCGCGTCACTCCCCTAAGGCAGCCATCAGGGCTGCACATTTATTTTAATTTGCTATCGAGAGGCGAAGTTCGGACTCTGTCGAGAGGACAGACGCAGAAGGTTAGCACATCTGCGAGCGGTGAGAAGCGCGCCGCGTGCGCTGCGATAGCGCTCAGTAAAAATTGAGACGGAAAGGCAATGATCGCGAATGCCGCGACGACAACGCTCTCGCTGCAGCGCAGAATCGAGATCATGCGCGGCTAATTTGCAGGCAGCAGGAGGTCTGGAACAAAAAAAGCGAAAACGCCGGTGACTCCGGGTAGACATCTGACGAATCGAGCGAATTAGCAAAGGTGGCGGCTACGGGGCGACGGGGTAAGGACCATCGTCGAAAATCGTCTCATGATAGCCTTTCGACCCGACATCGCGCGCCAGCGTGCTGCGAAAATCGCGGTCATCGCGAAGGCATTTCAGGACATGCGCAAAGTCGAATTCGGGCCGCCAGCCGAGTTCGTGCCGCGCGCGCTCGTTGACATAGACGCGGTCAATCGCGGGGAACAGCCGCCAGTCTCGCGCCGCATAGAGCTCCGCACAATCCGGACAGAGCTCGTGCACCACACCGGCCGCGTCGCGCGCCAGTGCGGCGAGATGGCGCTGCTCGAACGGGCTCGTGGCCGACAGGATGTAGCGGGCAAACCCGATGTCCGGCGCGCGCTCGGCGGCGAGCAGATGGGCGCTCACCGCGTCCGCGATATCCAGCCGGCGATAGAGCAGCTCGTTGGCCTGCGCATTCTCCGGCGCGTAAGCCGACCGCATCGCCGGATCGTCATCGTCTTCCAGGAAGAAGCGCGAGGTCCTCAAGACCACGACAGGCAGGCCGCGCTCGCGACAGAACAGCTCGCAGAGATTTTCGGCCATCAGCTTGGTCGTGCCGTAGATGTTCTTCGGAATCGGCGGCAGGTCCTCGGTGACCCACACCGCGGCTTGGCCCGCCTCGGGGCGAAGCTGCGAGCCAAACGCGCTGGTGGTACTGGTGAAGACAAAACTGCGCACGCCGGCGGCCACGGCCGCTTCAAGCAGGTTGAGCGTGCCGGTGACGTTGGTGTCGACAAAGTCTTGCTTGCTGTGGGTCGCCACATGCGGCTTGTGCAGGGTCGCGGTGTGGATCACCGCGGTGACGCCGTCCATCTGGGCCCGGACGAAGTCGGAATCGACGATCGAGCCCACGGCATCGGTGAAGGGCGATGGCTTCAGGTCGATCCCACGCACAGACGAATCGCGCCCGCGGAGCGTGCGGAGAAGACCCTCGCCGAGATGGCCCGCGCTGCCTGTGACCAGAATTGTCATTCGAGACCCAAACGGCCGCCAGAGGCGTGGAAAACCACGTGCCCATCCGGCTCACTGGATGCTTTGGGAGAAAATTGGAGCGGGCGAAGGGGCTCGAACCCTCGACCCCGACCTTGGCAAGGTCGTGCTCTACCACTGAGCTACACCCGCATCCTGTGTCGGTCGCATGACTGCGCCGGCAACGGCTGTCGTATGCCAAAAGCGGGAGGGGAATGCAACAGCTACCGGCGGCATAGATGCGCAATCGGAGGCCCGATATGGACCCGAACGCGGCCAAATGCCCCAAAAAAGGCTCCGGAACCGGCGAATCGGCCCACACGGATTGAAATTCGGCCGTCCCGGCCCAATTTAGGGCCAACAGCGAAGCATATGAATTGGCGACGTGCTAAAGACCCGCCAATTCCAGACATCAGACGAGGGGATCCCGTGACGATCATCGACCAGGGTAACGGAGCAGCGGGCCCGGCTGCCGCCGATCTGATCAAGGACACGACTACCCAGACCTTCGTGAAGGACGTCATCGAGGAATCGAAGCGCCAGCCGGTGCTGATCGACTTCTGGGCGGAGTGGTGTGGCCCCTGCAAGCAGCTCACGCCCTTGCTGGAAAAAGCGGTCAAGGCCGCCGAGGGCAAGGTCAAGCTGGTCAAGATGAACATCGACCAGCACCCGGCGATCCCGGGCCAGATGGGCATCCAGTCGATTCCGGCGGTGATCGCCTTCGTCAACGGCCAGCCGGCCGACGGCTTCATGGGTGCGGTCCCGGAGAGCCAGCTCAACGCCTTCATCGAGAAGCTGACCAAGGGCGTGACCGCGCCGGGTGAGCCGAAAATCGCGGAGATCCTCCAGGAAGCCGAGGCCGTGCTCGCAGAGGGCGATGCCGCCGCGGCCGCCCAGATCTACGCGGAGGTGTTGCAGCTCGAATCGACCAACATTGCGGCCCTCGCCGGGCTCGCGAAATGCTACGCCGTCTCCGGCGCGATGGAGCAGGCCAAGCAGACGCTCGCCATGGTCCCGGAATCCAAGCGCAACGACCCGGCTGTGAAAGCCGTGCAGACCGCGATCGATCTGGCCGAGCAGGCGGAACAGCTCGGGCCCGTCGCCGAGCTGGAACAGAAAGTCGCCGCAAACCCGCTCGATCATCAGGCCCGATTCGACCTCGCGATCGCGCTCAACGCGCAAGGCAACCGGGCAGCGGCCACCGAGCAGCTGCTCGCGATCGTCAAGCGCGACCGCAAATGGAACGACGACGGCGCCCGCAAGCAGCTGGTACAGTTCTTCGAGGCCTGGGGCGGCACGGACGATGCAACCGTCGAGGGACGCAAGCGCTTGTCGATCATCCTGTTTTCCTGACGCGCGCTGGCAAGGCCAGGGGACCCGGCAGATGCCGATCAACGTCGAATATCGCGGGCCGGCCGACCTTCCGGAGATCCTTCCGGTGTTTCCGCTGCCGGGCGCGCTGCTGCTGCCGCGCGGGCAGATGCCGCTCAACATCTTCGAGCCGCGCTACCTCGCGATGATCGACGATGCCTTTCGCGACGGCCATCGCTTGATCGGCATGATCCAGCCCGACATCGCGCATTCGCCCAAGAATTCCGACAAGCCGGCGCTGTTCCGTGTCGGCTGTGTCGGCCGCATCACCCAGCTCGCGGAATCCGGCGACGGCCGCTACATCCTCGAGCTCACCGGTGTCTCGCGCTTCAAGGTCGTCGAGGAGCTTGAGGTTCTCACCGCCTACCGGCAGTGCAAGGTGGATTTCTTTGCCTTCGTCGACGACTTCACGCCGCGCATGGGCGAGGAGGAGGTCGATCGCGAAGCACTGCTGACGGTGCTGGCGGACTTTCTGAAGGCCAACAACCTCAAGGTTGACTGGGAGGGCGTCGAGACCGCTCCCAACGAAGCACTCGTCAACGCGCTGGCGATGATGTCGCCCTATGGCGTGGCCGAGAAGCAGGCGATGCTGGAAGCGCCCGACCTGAAGACCCGCGCCGAAATTTTGATCGCGGTGACCGAGATGGACCTCGCGAAGAAGCGCACCAGCGGCGATCCGCCGCTGCAGTGAGGGTAGGAATGCTCATGCAGCGTGGTAGGCCGCTTCGGCACCTCGCCGCAGCATGCTGGTGATGCTGGATGCAGGCATCGGCCGGCTGAAATAGTAGCCTTGTGTTTCGACGCAGCCTTCCTCACGGAGGATGTCCAGCTGCTCTTTCGTTTCGACGCCTTCGGCGGTCGTTATCTTGCCGAGGCTGACAGCAAAACGAACCACTGCCCGCGCAAGATGGTGCGCCTCTGCGCTCGGGCTGGATAGTTCGCTGACGAAACTGCGGTCGATCTTGATTTTGTCGAACGGGAATCTCTGCAGAAAGCTCAGAGACGAATAGCCGGTGCCGAAATCGTCCAGGGCAACTCGCACGCCAAGCTCGCGCAATTGTCCGAGCACCGCGAAAGCAGCCTCGCTATCGTGCATGATCACCGTCTCGGTGACCTCGAGCTCGAGCCTGTGTGGCGCCACTCCCGAACTCGCCAGCGCGCCGACAATGACAGCAACGAGTTCCTTGCTCCTGAATTGAGCGGGAGATAGGTTGATAGCGATCCTGACATGCGCAGGCCAATTGGCGGCTTCCGCACAGGCGGTCCGCAAGACCCATTCTCCCAGCGGCACGATAAGGCCTGTCTCCTCCGCAAGCGGGATGAATTCGCTCGGCGTGACCAGTCCTCGCTGTGGGTGATGCCAGCGGAGCAGGGCCTCGAAGCCGCGGGTCTCGCCGGTAGCGGCGCTGACGAACGGCTGATAGTGGAGCTCGAACTGACGATCGGCAAGGGCATCCCGCATATCGTGCTCCAGGTTGCGTCGCGCGTGCATGAGCTCGTCGAGTTCCGGCTCGAAGAAGCGGTATGCGCCACGTCCGCCACTTTTGGCGGAGTAGAGGGCGAGATCCGCGCTCTTCATGATCACGTCGGAATCGCTGCCATCGCGCGGCGCGATGGCGATTCCGATGCTGGTGCCGACCGTGACCCGGTGATCGCCGAGATCGAAGGGCTCGCAAAGCGCCCTTCCGATGCTCTCGGCCAGGCCGGCAGCCTCCACGGCTGGATTGGTGACGTAATCGATCACTGCGAACTCGTCGCCGCCCAGTCGAGCGATCAACGCGGTTTCGGTGGTGCATTCGCGCAGGCGCGCGGCGACGGCGCGGAGCAGGGAATCCCCCGCCGGATGTCCAAGCGTGTCGTTGACTTCCTTGAAGCGGTCGAGGTCGAGCATGAGCACGGCCAAGTCGACGCCACCGTTGCGAGTAACTGCGATGGCATGCTCCATCCGCTCCCTGAGCAGCACGCGGTTGGGCAGATCGGTCAACGCGTCATGTTGCGCCATATGAGTGATTTTGGCCTCAGACCGGCGCTGCTCGGTCACATCGAGATGTGTGGCAACCCATCCGCCACCGGCCATTGGCTGCCGCGTCACGCAGATCAACCGACCGTCGGCAAACTCGTCGATCCTGCTTGAGACCGCATCGAACGGCAGCGCGGCCAGCTTCGAGATGAATTGCTCGGCAGCCCCCTCGCTGAGATCGCCCTTGAGGATTCCGTTCACGATGCGATGCCTGATGATGTCGGTGTGCGACGTCCCCGTCCGCAGCAGTTCCGGCGGCAGCCGATAGAGTCGGGCGTAGCGCTCGTTGCAGACGACAAGCCGCTTCTTGGCGTCAAACATGCAAAGGCCCTCAACCATGTGGTTGATCGCGGTGTCCAGCCTGAGCGTCTGATCCTGCAACTCTCTCTGCGAGCCTTCGAGCTGCTGCCGGGCGATCGAAAGCTGGCTGATGATCTCCTCGAATTTGCTGGTTCTACTTGCCAGGCGGCGGTCGGCGAGTACGCCGATCAGGCTCATCCCAAGTACAGATAGTGCCACGCCGGCGATGGCGAGAGCGAGGAAAGTCGGCGAAAGCGACAGACTGTCGGTTGAACGCGTCGGATCTGGAACGATCTGCACGGCACCCATCGCCGTGAAGTGATGCGAGACGATAGCAAGGGTCAGCAGGACTGCCGCCAACAGTGCGCCCCAGGAGTTCTTGTACCTGACTGCAACAACGAGGGCGGCACAGCCGAGGCACATGCCCAGAATGACCGAGGCAAACACCAGATCCAGCGACCAGGTGACGCGGCCCGGCACTTCAAGTGCCCACATTCCGAGATAGTGCATGCTGGCGATGCCGCCGCCAATGACGACACCGCCTGCCGCGGCGCGCCACCGGCCGGAATAGCCGGCCGCAATGCCGAAGCCGCCCGACGTCAACAGCATTGCCGTAGCAAGCGAAAGCGCCGTCAGTACGATGCCGTAACCGGTCGTAACGCCGGGTTCGTAGGCGAGCATCGCGACGAAATGCGTTGCCCAGATCCCATATCCGATGGCAGCGCCGGCAATCCCGATCCAGATCAACCGCGTTCTTGCGGGCGCCACGATCGCACGATGAAAGATACTGACCGCGACGCTACTCGCGAGCAAGCAGACCAGACCGGCGAGCAGGACAAGCCGCCAATCGTGCTCGACGGCAAGGCAAGCGAAAACCCGAAACATCCCAGCCGCTCCATCGAGGATATTGCCGATAGTGTCCGTGCTAATCCGCCTTCGCGTTAATTTTGTGCAACGCCTGATTGCATGCTTATTGGTTGCTTAACGTGGTCAGTGCAATTTGAAATCTGGCGGGCGCCCGCGCAGGACAATGCGCGCCACCGGTCGTAGAGCCAACCGAGAGCACTCTGGAACCGGCAGCGAGGCCTGGAGCGGAGGAAGGCGACACCGATTGGCGGGGGAGGAGACGCGCCGAACCGAAGCTTCGGTTCTGACACAATCAGAACCAATAGTGCTCTAGAGGTGATGACGGATGCGCTTACGTCCAGTGATCATCGCGCTGATCAGATTCTCGCGCTGAAGACGCCCCATCATCAGCACGCCCAAGACGTGCAGCACGATCAGGACGATGACCGCGTCGGATGAATAATGGTGAGTGTCCTCGACCCACCAGACACCGAAAAAGGTCACGGTCACCGACATCGCGCCCGTGATCGTCGAGACCGCCAGCGAGACCAGCAGCGCCACCAGCATCAACGTGCCGGCTGGATTGAGACCGATATAGCGGCCGGTGATGCCGCGGCGCAGATTCCAGAGATAACCCGGCGCGGCCCGAAGCCTGACGCCGACCATGCGAAAGCGCGAATAGCGGCTTCCCCAAAAACCCCAGACCAGACGGAACGCAAGAAGGCCGAGTACGGCATAACCGACGATGCGGTGAAGTCGGTCATAGACGGTCGGCGTGAACCACGCGGCCAGAACGCAAGCCGCGAGCGCCCAGTGCCAGAGCCGCAGCGGGAGGTCCCAGACCGCGACTGTCCGCGCGGCGGTTCGATCCGCGGGGGTCCGGTCGGACCCCCCGCGAGCGTGCGGCACCGTTTCTTCGATCAAGCGAGGACCACCCTCAGGCGTAGCATTGCGCAGACACTTCGCGCGGTCTACTTCGCAATCGTGTGCTTCAGGCTGAGATCTTCTGGGCTGTAGAACAGCTCGTAAAGCTTGCCTTCCTTGACGCCGTAGACCTCGTAGCACGAGCCTTCGATCTTGGAGCGCCGCACCTCGTAGCCGAGCGCCTTGGCCTTGGCTTCGGCGTCGCTCGCCGGCTTCCACGACGCCTTGTCGAGCTTGGTGCAGTCCTTGAAACCATCGGCCAAGGCTGCCGATCCCATGCCAATCCCGATCGTCAATGCAACGGCAACAACACGAATAACCTTCACGAACGTCTCCTCTTCTGTCGTGGGCGCTGCGCCGGCAGGCGAAGCGGGACCGAAGGAAGCAAAGCACATGATGAAGTCAATGCGGTTCGCGGCCAGTTCGCTTTAGAGTTATTCTAACGATCCGAAAAAGTTCAGCGCTCTCCGTATGCAGCGCGCATTTGAGACGACACTGCGGCCTTACGTCTCACGGTTTGACAGCAGGCTGATCCCGACGCGCAAGCTCAGTAGCCAGCAACCGCCATGACGACGACGGCGGTGAGCGCCATCCATCCAAAATGCCGGCCGCTTGTGGCCCATGCGTTGGCGAGAGCGGAGAAGCCGAACACACCGGCCATGGTGACGACGATCCAGTGACGCGCTGGCTCCGATTGCATCCAGGGCGCCGCGATCAGGAGCACACCGCCGCCGATCCAGGCGACGGTCGAGGCCTGCCAGACCAGGCGGATCAGGGTGCGGAGCCGCTCCGGCTCGATGCGGGCGCGGGCAAAGACCTTGGTCTCGCCGAGAATGCCATGAATGAGGGCCACGGCAATGGTCAAGACCCCGGCGCACTGGAGCAAGAGATCACGCATCGTCAAAGCTCCCTGCAAATATGGTCCATACAGTTATGTATGGTGGGATAGGCGCTGGCCTGCCGGCTGTCAATACACTAGTGTATGTTTGCATCCGGAACCCGACATGGCCGAACAGCTGACCGCCGACGACTGGATCAAACAGGGACTGAAGGCGCTCGCGCGAGACGGCTTCACCGCGCTGAAGGCCGATCCGCTGGCAAAAGCCATGGGGGTCTCGCGCGGCAGCTTCTATTGGCATTTCGCCGATCTCGGCGCATTCCATGCTGCTCTCTTGAAGCGCTGGCGCGAGATCGCGGCCGAGCAGATCATCGCCGATGTCGAGGCGGACAGCGACGAGCCGCTGAAAGCGCTGCTGCGCAGGACTTTTGGCGCGCGGCTCGACCTCGAGCGCGCGGTGCGGAACTGGACGGCCTTCGATGCGGCGGCACAAACGGCGGTGCGTGCCATCGACCGGCGCAGGCTCGACTATATCGAGGAGCTGCTGAGGAAGCGCGGGTTCGAGGCGGCGACAGCGCGAGCCCGCGCGCAAATCCTGTACTGGACGTTTCTCGGCTTCGCCCTGTCGGGCCCGCCAGCGCCGGCCGCGCGGCTTGAGGGCCTGCTCGACGAGATTCTGCGGATGGTTGCCGCTTGAGGCGACGCGATGGGCTGCTACGATTTTTTATGCTAGAGGCAACCGACCGTCGGAGACCCCCATGAACGCGCCCACCGAACGCCCCGAAGCCAGCGTCGATCCCAAATTGCTGGAGATTCTGGTCTGCCCGCTGACCAAGGGTCCGCTGGAGTTCGATGCTGCAAAGCAGGAGCTGATTTCGCGCAGCGCCAAGCTCGCCTATCCGATCCGCGATGGCATCCCGATCATGCTGCCGGAAGAGGCCCGCAAGATCGATTGAGGGACTTGTGGCCCGATGAGAGACTTGTAGCCCGGATGGAGCGCAGCGAAATCCGGGGTTCCTCGTATGACGCAGCGGCCCCGGAATACGCTGCGCTCCATCCGGGCTACCGAAAATCCTACAGCGCCTCGCCCTTCAACAGCCGCGGTATCTCACCGGTCAAACCCGCGGCTTGGCGGATAAAAAGATTCTTCAGCGGCGGGGCGCGATCGACGAGGCCGAGGCCGATGTCGCGGACGGTGCGCAGCAAGGTGGACTGGTTGGAGAACAGGAAGTTCAGCGAGTTGGTGGCAACGCCCATGGCCATGGTGTCGAAGCGGCGCCAGCGCTGATAACGTTCGAGCACGTCGACGCCGCCGATATCCATGCCGAGCCGCGCGGCATCGACCACGACCTCGGCCAGCGCGGCGACGTCCTTCAGCCCCATGTTGAGACCCTGGCCCGCGATTGGGTGGATGACGTGGGCGGAATCGCCGACCAGCGCGAGGCGCTGGGCAATGAAGGAGCGTGCGACGAAATAGGACAGCGGAAACGCGCGCGGCTTGTCGAGCGCCTTCACCTCGCCGAGATGCAGGCCGAAGCGCTGCTCGAGCTCGCCGTGAAATTCCCCATCGCTCAACGCAACGATACGCGCGGCTTCGCTGCGGCGCTCGGTCCATACCAGCGAGGAGCGCTTGCCCGAAAGCGGCAGGATAGCAAACGGACCCGCCGGCAGAAAATGCTCTTCGGCGCGGCCTTCGTGATCGCGCTCATGGCCGACAGTGACGACGATGCCGGATTGATCATATTCCCAGCCGTGGGTGGCGATGCCGGCGCGCTCGCGCAGTTTCGACTTCGCACCGTCGGCCGCAACCAGGAGGCTCGCTGCAATCACGCTGCCATCACCGAGCGTCACGTCGATACCTTCGGCCCGCGCGTCGTAAGACGACACTGTGGTCGCGCGGAGATCGATGCCCTCGGCCTCGGCGCGCACCACCAGCGCATCAATGAGGCGGCGGTTCTCGACCATATGCGCGAAGGGCTCACCCGGCGCGACGTCGCCGGCAAAGTTGAGGAACGCCGGACGGGTGGCGTCTTCCAGCTTGGAATCGGTGACAATCATGTCGAGGATCGGCTGCGCCTCGCCCCTGACGTCGTCCCAGGCGCCGATCGCCTCGAACAGGCGGCGGCAGGCGGCCACGATCGCGGTCGCGCGCGGGTCCCGGCTCGGACGTGTGGAGAGCGCGGGGTCGGCGACGATGACGGGGATCTCGGGGCCGAGCCCCTGGCGCAGCGCCAGGGCCAGCGCCAGGCCCGCAAACGCGCCGCCACCGATGACAATGCTACCCTGTACCGACATACCCAATTCCCGGCTAAATCCTGGCCTTGCTAGCAGACTTGAGGTGGGCGAAACAGTGCGGTGAAACAAGGGCGGATAGCCCCCATTGTGTCGATCCGGAGCAGCGAACCCCGGGGCGGCAAGGCGAAAGCTGAAATCCATGTCCAAGAGCCTGATCGACCTCATCTCGATCCTCGACCTCGAACAACTCGAGGTGAATCTGTTCCGCGGCAACAGTCCGAAGACCAGCTGGCAGCGGGTGTTCGGCGGCCAGGTGATCGGACAGGCGATGGTTGCAGCGTGCCGCACCGTCGAGGGCAGGCTGCCGCATTCGCTGCATTGCTATTTCATCCTGCCGGGCGATCCGCAGATCCCGATCATCTATCAGGTCGAGCGCCTGCGCGACGGCAAGAGCTACTCGACGCGACGCGTCACCGCGATCCAGCATGGCAACGCGATCTTCTCGATCATGGTGTCGTTCCACGCGGAGGAAGAGAGCGCGTTCGATCATCAGGACAAGATGCCCGACGTGCCGCCGCCGGAAAAGCTGACGGCGGAGGAAGTCGCGAAGCAGCCGATGTTCAAGGAGATGCCGGAGTTCATCCGCCGCTATTATGAATCCGACCGTCCGATCGAGCTGCGCCCGGTCGAGCTCGGCCGTTATTTCGGTGAGAGGATCGAGGACGGCCGCATCCATGTCTGGATCAAGACCGCGGCAACGCTGCCGGACGATCCGGCGCTGCACATGTGCGCGCTGGCCTATGCGTCGGACTTCTCGCTGCTCGATGCGATTATGGCGCGCTACGGCCGCACCCTGTTCGACAAGCGCATGATGCCCGCGAGCCTCGACCACGCGATGTGGTTTCACCGCCCGTTCCGCGCCGACGAATGGCTGCTCTACGCACAGGATTCGCCGAGCGCGCGAAGCGGCCGCGGCTTGACCCGCGGCTCGATCTTCAAGCCTGACGGCACGCTGGTGGCCTCCGTCGCGCAGGAAGGCTCGGTGCGCGAACGGAGAGCCTAAGAGGCACAAGCACGATCGATCGCGCTTGTGCCTTTCGAGGTCAGGCCCGGAGCGATCCCCGCGGAGCCAGAACCGTCTCCGACGCGAACCAGTTCATGATCCAGCGATAGACCCACGGGATCGGGATGATGAAGCCGCACAGGAATGCGGCCACGATGCCCCGCCAGAGAATCCCGAGACCGCTGCCGTTGAACACGATCTCGCGCCGCGTGCCTTCGATGCTGCGGCAGAACCAGCGCATCTGAGCCGCGGCGACCCAGGCCCAGCCGATGATGGTGATGATGGAAATCGCGAACAGCAGGCTCCAGCCGACATAGGCCCAAACCGTGCCGGTGAAGCTCAGGCCGAGCGGCTGCCCATTGGAGGCGAGATTCGCGACCATCCATTTGATCAGGAGCCAGTACAGAACGAGCTGGGCGATGAACAGCAAATTGCTCAGCAAGGGAACGCCGATGTAGCCGATCACGACCGCCAGAACGATGAAGCCGAAATACCAGGGCACCAGCGCCATCGCATTGCCGGTGAAGCTGAGATTGGGCCGCCCGGGGACCTTCACGCAGGACACGATCCATTTCGTGTACCAGACGAACACCCACGGCACCGGGATGATGAAGCACATGCCGATCAGCATCACGATGCTGCGCCAGGTGAACTCGAGGATGCCGAAATCGACCGCCAGCGATCCTCCGGCGCCACCGCCGCCGTAGCCCCCGGAGCCCATCATCGGCGGGCCGCCAGCCGGCATCATCGGGGGCGCACCGCCCCCGCCGATCAGGCCGGGGATTTCGGCCGCCTTCTGCCAGCCGGCCATGCCGTCCGACCACACCAGCGTATCCGGACGCACGACTCCCTGGGCGACGAGGTCACGGAATTGCCCTTCCGGATAGGGCCCCTGCTGCTTGCCCTCGGATGCGTAGAACCAACTCGCCATGAAGCGTCCCCCTCGAACATAGTTTTGTACCGGCCGCGACGCTTGGGTTCATCGCATCCATGCCAAAAACGCATTGTGGAGGATGAACGGCTGCCCTGTACAGAGGCGGCCGTTCACATGGCCCAACGATTTTCCGCTTCAATCTGCAAGTTTTTTATGCCATTTGCCCGGAAAGATGCCAGATTGACGCTGCGCCGGGGACATACGGCGCGGCGCATCCCGGGGAATAGGCCTGACCATGAAACTCGTCGTCGCGATCATCAAACCCTTCAAGCTCGATGAGGTCCGTCAGGCCCTGACGGCGATCGGCGTCCACGGCATGACCGTGACCGAAGTGAAGGGCTATGGCCGCCAAAAGGGCCACACCGAGATCTATCGCGGCGCCGAATATGTCGTGAATTTCCTGCCGAAGCTGCGGATCGAGATCGCGGTTGCCTCCGATATCGCCGAGAAGGCCGTCGCGGTCATCACCGCGACCGCGCGCACCGGCCAGATCGGCGACGGCAAGATCTTCGTCACGCCGATCGATCACGCGACCCGCATTCGCACCGGCGAGACCGACAGCGACGCGCTCTAGATTTTTGCTTTGACGCGTTTTCTTTTCGCGAACCGGTAACCGCTTCGCTCGACAACGCTCTTCTTCGATCGCACCGGGCAACGGCGCCACGGCGTGCGACACAATCAATAGCTGGGGGAAACGACATGGCGGGATTGTTGCGCCGCGCGGCTGCTATCGCCGCGCCGATCGGGCTTGGGTCGATCATGGCTTCGCCGGCGCGTGCCGCGGGCTCCGAGATCAACACTGCCGACACCGCCTGGATGATCGTCGCCACCGCGCTGGTGCTGATGATGACGATCCCGGGGCTCGCGCTGTTCTATTCCGGCATGGTGCGCAAGAAGAACGTCCTCGCCACCATGGCGCAGAGCCTCGCCGCAGTGACGATCATCTCCATTCTCTGGGTCGCGTTCGGCTATTCGTTGTGCTTCGTCGGCGACGGCCCGTGGATCGGCACGCTCGACCGCTGGTTTCTCTCCGGTATGACCATGGACAGCGTCAACCCGGCGGCGAAGACGATCCCGGAAGCGCTGTTCATGCTGTACCAGATGACGTTTGCGATCATCACGGTGGCGCTGGTCGCGGGCGCGGTGGCCGACCGGATGCGGTTCTCCGCTTATCTCCTCTTTTCCGTGGCCTGGTTCATCTTCGTCTACATTCCACTCGCGCATTGGGTGTGGGGCGGCGGCTTCCTCGCCGGAATGGGCGTGCTGGATTTCGCCGGCGGCCTCGTGGTGCATCTGTCGGCCGGCACCGCCGGCCTCGTCGCGGCGAAGGTGATGGGACGCCGTCATGGCTACGGCACGGAAAATCTCTCGCCATTCGATCTGTCGCTCGCGGTGATGGGCACCGGCCTGTTGTGGGTCGGCTGGTTCGGCTTCAACGGCGGCTCGGCGGGCGCAGCCAATTCTCGCGCGGTGATGGCGATCATCGCGACCCATCTCGCAGCCTGCTCCGGCGCGCTGACCTGGGGCGCGATCGAATGGTCGACGCGGCGCAAGCCGTCCGTGCTCGGCATGATCTCCGGCGCGGTGGCCGGCCTCGGCACCATCACGCCGGCCTCGGGATTCGTGGCGCCCTGGCACGGCATCGTCATCGGCGTGATCGCAGGCCTCGTCTGCTACTGGGCCTGCACCTGGCTGAAGCACCGCTTCGACTATGACGATTCGCTCGACGTGTTCGGCGTCCACGGCATCGGCGGGATGACCGGGACCCTGCTGGCCGGCGTGTTCGCAACGAGCGCGATCGGCGGCACCGCCGGCCTGCTCGAAGGCCATCCGCAGCAGCTTCTTATCCAGCTCTACGGGGTCGCCGTCACCTTCGTCTGGTCGGCAGGCATGAGCTTCGTCCTGCTCAAGCTGGTCGGTCTGTTCGTGCCGTTGCGGGTCTCCCGCGAGCACGAACTCGAGGGGCTGGATATTTCGCAGCACGGCGAGGCGCTGCAGTAATTGGGCTTGCGCAACACATAAGCGTATGCTTATGTGTCGCCATGATCGAAGCCGACATCTTCAAAGCGCTGGCCGACCCGACCCGCCGCAAGGTCTTTGAGAAGCTTGCCGGCGGAAGCCTGAATGCCAGCGCCTTGCGCGACGGATTGGAGATCAGCCAACCGGCGATGTCGCAGCATCTCGCGGTGCTGCGCGGCGCGGGCCTGGTGCGCGAACAGCGGCAGGGCCGCTTTGTGAATTACGAAGTCGATCCCGAAGGAATCTCCGCGATCGGGGCCTGGCTTGCGCGCTACCGCGCCTATTGGCCGAAACGCATGGATGCCCTCGCCGATCTCTTGAAGGAGATGGATCAATGAGCGACGCCGTGAAGCCTGATCCCTCCGACGCAGACTTGGCGCTCAAAACAGACCTGGTGCTCGAATATGAATTCGATGCGCCGCCGGCCAAGGTCTGGCGCGCGGTGACCATTCCGGCTTTGCGCGAACGCTGGTTGCCGGATTGCGATCTTGCGGGCGCCGAGCCGGAATCAGCGATCCCGGGCCAGGAGGTGCGCTACCGGCTGCGCGATTCCGAACCGCCGTTTCGCGAAAGCCATGTCATCTTCCGGATCGAGCCGAACGAGGATGGCGGCACCCGCTTTCGCATCATCCAGCAAGCCTGCGAGATCCGTATGAAGCTGCCGCAGCCGGCCAACAGCAATGGCTGCCTGATGCGCGCGGCCGCCTGACACCAACACCACTTCATCACCCGCAGAAAATGGAGGTCGCCGATGCGCGACATGCTTCAGCTCGTCCCTATGGTCGTCGAACAATCCGCCCGCGGCGAGCGATCCTTCGACATCTATTCGCGCCTGTTGCGCGAGCGCATCATCTTCCTCAATGGCGAGGTCAATGATGCGATGTCCGGACTGGTCTGCGCGCAGCTCCTGTTTCTGGAGGCGGAGAATCCGAACAAGCCGATCAATCTCTACATCAATTCCTATGGCGGCGTGGTCACCAGCGGCCTTGCGATGTACGACACCATGCAATTCATCAAGGCGCCGGTGCATACGCTGTGCATGGGCACCGCGCGCTCGATGGGCTCGTTTCTGCTGATGGCCGGCGAGCCCGGTCACCGCGCCGCCCTGCCCAATGCGAGCCTTCACGTGCATCAGCCGCTCGGCGGCTTTCAGGGCCAGGCGTCCGACATCCTGATCCACGCCACCGAAATGCAGGAAACCAAGCGGCGCATCATCCGGCTCTATGCCCAGCATTGCGGGCGCCCCGAACCGGACGTGGAACGGACCTTGGACCGCGACCATTTCATGACCGCGCAGCAGGCGGTCGACTGGGGCCTGATCGACCGGGTCTTCGCGGAACGCAGCGCCGCCTGACGGTCCCTGCCGGGGACCCGTCCGGCAAGCCTCGCCCGCTCAAGCAGGTTGGCCGGTTGCGCGCATTCCGTGAGCACAAGTGCGACGGGCCCGATATTTCGCGGCACGACAAGCCCTGCAATAGGCGCGCGCCTTACGGAAATACCTTTCTGCTGCCCTACGTGTGAGCACCAATGTGTCGACAGCCTGTCGTGCCTGTATTTTAATCAGGCATGGTCAGGTATTGAGCGCGGCGTAATGGCGCACTGCACGGCACTACGCGTCAAACGCGAAAACACCCGTTTTCATAGTCCGTTAGGCAACACGCCCGATCTGGCACGGCATTTGATTCTAAGGGTCCTGGCTGTGCCCGCGTAGTGAACTTTCTCCCTCGTGGCGAACCAGTCGAGAAGCGCCCGGCCACGTCCGGACCGGGCCCAAGCGGGGATAGGACCCATGAAAATTGTTATGGCGATTATTAAGCCATTCAAGCTGGAAGAAGTCCGTGACGCCCTGACCGCCATCGGCGTTCACGGTCTCACGGTGACGGAAGTCAAGGGATATGGCCGCCAGAAGGGCCATACGGAAATCTATCGCGGCGCCGAATATGCCGTGAGCTTCCTGCCCAAGATCAAGATCGAGGTCGCTGTCGCCTCCGACCAGGTCGACAAGACCATCGACGCCATCACGACCGCCGCGAAAACCGGACAGATCGGCGACGGCAAGATCTTCGTCATCAATCTCGACCATGCGGTTCGCATCCGCACCGGCGAGGCCGATGCTGCGGCCCTTTGATTTCGCGCTCAATCAAAATTCAATCAGGAGTAAATGAAATGACGTTTAAGCGTCCCTATGGCGCGGGATTGGCGGCTCTCGCAGTCGGCCTGTTCGCTGCGACCGCAGCCTACGCCGAGCCAACGGTCAACAAGGGAGACAACGCCTGGATGCTGACATCGACAGTGCTCGTGCTGTTGATGACGATCCCCGGCCTCGCGCTGTTCTACGGCGGCCTCGTCCGTTCCAAGAACATGCTCTCCGTCCTGATGCAGGTGTTCTACACCGTCTGCGTCGTCACCGTGATCTGGGCCGTGTACGGCTACAGCCTCACCTTCACCGGCGGTTCCGACTTCATCGGCGGCTTCTCCAAGGCCTTCATGATGGGCGTCACCACCGACTCGAAGGCCGCGACCTTCTCGGTCGACGCCAACATCTCGGAGCTCATCTATATGTGCTTCCAGATGACCTTCGCGGCGATCACGCCCGCCCTCATCGTCGGCGCCTTCGCCGAACGCATGAAGTTCGCGGCGCTCGCGCTCTTCGTCCCGCTCTGGGTCACGCTGATCTACTTCCCGATCGCGCACATGGTCTGGTACTGGCCCGGCCCGGACATGATCCAGGACGCAGCCAAGGCTCTGGCTGCTGCGGCTGATGGCGCGGCGAAGACCGCAGCGCAGGCCAAGCTCGATGAGATCAACGCCGACGCAGGCTGGATCTTCAAGAAGGGCGCGATCGACTTTGCGGGCGGCACCGTGGTGCACATCAACGCCGGCATCGCAGGCCTCGTCGGCGCCCTGCTGATCGGCAAGCGCGTCGGCTACGGCAAGGAGCTGATGGCTCCGCACTCGCTGACGATGTCGATGATCGGCGCCTCGCTGCTCTGGGTCGGCTGGTTCGGCTTCAACGCCGGCTCCAACCTCGAAGCCAACGGCGGCGCAGCCCTCGCCATGACCAACTCCTTCGTCGCCACCGCAGCCGCCGCGCTGTCGTGGATGTTCGCGGAGTGGATCATCAAGGGTCACCCGTCGGTGCTCGGCGTCATCTCCGGCGCTGTCGCGGGCCTCGTGGCCGTCACGCCTGCCGCCGGCTTCTCCGGCGTGATGGGTGCGATCGTCCTCGGCCTCGTGGTCGGCGTGGTCTGCCTGTTCTTCTGCACCGTCGTGAAGAACGCGCTCGGCTACGACGACTCCCTCGATGTGTTCGGCGTGCACTGCGTCGGCGGCATCATCGGCGCCCTCGGCACCGGCATCCTCGTCAATCCGGCGCTGGGTGGTGCGGGCATCATCGACTACACCGCGATCCCGCCGAAGGTTGCCGATTACGACTTCGCGGCGCAGATGATCTCCCAGGTCTGGGGCGTCGGCACCACGCTGGTGTGGTCGGGCATCGGTTCGGCGATTCTCTACAAGGTCGTCGATGTGATCGTTGGCCTCCGCGCCAATGTCGAGAGCGAGCGTGAAGGCCTCGACATCACCGAGCACACAGAGCGCGCCTACAACATGTAAGTCTCCTCCCGGGCGCGGCCTCCTCGGAGGTCGCGCTCACAACTACGGTTTGGGGCACATACCCGGCAATGTCCCGACCGTTGAGGGGCTCCAGCGCAAGTTGGAGCCCCTTTCTTTTTGGTCCCGTGCCGCTGGGCCGTCATAAGTTAAATTGCATTGCTGCGAGCTTGCTGAATATCATGCTCCCCGTTTGGAGCAGGATTTCATGCGTCTGCCCTATTGCCTAGTCTGGTGTTTCCTGTTGCTCGCTTTGTCGAGCCTCGATGCCCGCGCGGACAAGCGCGTCGCGCTGGTGATTGGCAACGGCGCTTACCGAAACGTTCCCCCGCTCGCCAATCCGACCAACGATGCGGCCGATGTCGGCGCGGCCCTCAAGCGATCGGGGTTCGATCCTGTTGTCACGACCGACCTCGACCAGTCCGCCATGCAGGACACCATTCTTCGCTTCGCGCGTGAGGCCCGCGGCGCCGATGTCGCCCTGTTCTATTACAGTGGGCACGCGCTCCAGTTCGCCGGCGTCAACTATCTGGTGCCTGTCGATGCCGTCGTTCGCGACGAGGTCGATCTGCGCCGTCTGGTGCGCGCCGACGAGATCCTGGCGGATCTGCAGCAGGCCAAGAACCTGCGCATCCTCGTGCTCGACGCCTGCCGCGACAATCCATTTGCCGACGAGTTGCGGCGAAACGTCGGACAGGGCCGTGGCGTCACCGTCTCACGCGGCCTTGCCAAGATGGAAAGTCCCGAGGGCACCATCATTTCCTACGCGACACAGGCCGGCCGGACCGCCGACGACGGCAGCGGCCGCAACAGCCCCTACACCAGCGCGTTCCTGGAGCACATCGGCGACAAGGGCAACGTCAACACGGTATTTCAGACGATCAGCGCCGGCGTCTACCAGCGCTCCAAAGGCTCGCAAGTACCGGAGCTGTCGCTGTCGTTCTTCGGCGAGTTCTACCTGAACGGCAAGCCCGAGACGGCGGCGTTGTCGCCTGCGACGCCTCAGGTCGATCCCTGCGCGGAGGCCGGAGACCATTGGCGTAGCGCGGAAGCGCTGGGAACGCTCGCGGCATTCAAGGATCACCTCGCACGCTTCCCGGCCTGCGCGTTCGCAGATCTGGCGAAATCGCGCGTCGAGACCTTGGCGAAACCATCAGACACCGCCAAGCGCGTAACCGCATTCGATGGAACCTGGATCGCGAAGGAGACTTGCGAGAACAAGCCCCCATTTCCCGAGGCCTATTTCCAGTATGCCCTGCGCGTCAAGGATGGCGTGCTGCACACTCTCTCCGGGGAAGAGGGCAAGCCCGGTGCCACAATCTATGACGGGAAGATCGAAGCGGATGGCAGCGCGACTGTCACCGTCAACGGGCTGATTGGCGAGAAGGATCCGCTGCGCCGCACAGCCGGCGCGCCCTATCAGTACAAGCTCGCACTCGAGCTGAAAGGAACCACCGGCGCCGGCGTCCGCACCGATACCAGCCGACCGTGTCGGATGGAACTCTCCAAGCTGACGACACAGAGCCCCGCTGCAAGTCCGGGCCAACCTGATTCGAAGCGGGCGCCCAAGCGCGAGGACAAGACGGCCGTGCTGCCGCCAGATCAGGCCGGAGCAGGGCAACCGCGGCAGACCGGAAGCGGCATGAGCTGTTCGTTCATGCGAAGCAGGTGCGCCACGGCATGCGTCGGTATGGGTGGCCGCGCGGATTGCGCTTCAACCGCTTGTCCACGGCTGGAAGCCGAGTGCATGAGCAGCGGGTGCTGGCGCGGCCGGGGATTCAACGGCTGCGGACTTGCCAAGAGATAGATGCACGAACCGGCTGCAGGAGGTCTGTCTTGGTCCGTCCAGGCGAAAGAAAAAGATTGCCATTCCACACCGCCCGCGCAGAAATATCGACCACAAGAAACAACAATCGGGAGGTCGTCATGCGTTTGGAAGGCGGATGCTATTGCGGCGAAGTGCGCTATGTCGCCGAGGGCGACCCGATGATGCAGGCGCAGTGTCATTGCCGCGAGTGCCAGTACATCTCGGGCGGCGCGCCCAACACCTTCATCGCGATGCCGGCGGCTGGCTTCAGCTACATCACCGGGCAACCCAAGCAATTCGCGCGCAAGGACCTCGAACGCGCCGTCACGCGCGAATTCTGCGCTCAATGCGGGACCCATCTGGTGACCAAGGTTCCCGGCCTGCCGGCGGCGATCCTGAAGGTCGGCACGCTGGACGAACCTGCGCAGTTCCATCCGCAGATGGCGATCTACACCTGCGACAAGCAGGACTTCCACGCGATCCCCGCGGGCATGGCGACATTCGAGAAGCTGCCGGGGCATTAGGGCGCCTATCCGCCAAAGCCGTCATAAGCCGTCATGCCCGGGCTTGTCCCGGCATCCACGTTCTTGGACGCCGTCGGAAAGGCCGTGGGTGGCCGGGACAGGCCCGGCCATGACATCGCCAAGACGTCCACCCCCTCGCAATGGCATGACCAGCTCCGAGAGCCGCCCGTGGCCTCATTATTCCTGCTCTGGACCGAGGCGGCGACCGATGGTTAATCGCGTCTTAACCTCGCCCTATCTATGGTGAACTGAACCGCTTCCCGTCGGCGCCGTGCTGCGACCGGCTGTTCCAAGAGTGCTGGCGTCCAGAATGGCTATGACCGCTTCATCCCGTGCGCCGCAGGACAGTGGAAGCTCCGATAGCGAACGCTCTCCCTTCGTCCGGCTGAACGAGCTGCTGGCACCGCATCAGCCCGGCAAGCCTTTGATTTCGCTTGCCGTCGGCGAGCCGCAGCATCCGGTGCCTGATTTCGTCGGCCCGGTACTGGCCAAGCACATCGCCGATTTCGGCCGTTACCCCGCGAACAAGGGCACCGACCCGTTCCGCTTGGCCGCGGGCGCCTGGCTGTCGTCGCGTTTCAAGCTGCCGCGACCGCTCAATCCCGAGAGCGAGATTCTCGTCCTCAATGGCAGCCGAGAGGGGCTGTTCCTCGCCGCCATCGCGGCTGCGCGCTATGTCGGCCCGCGTCCCGGCAAGCCCGCGATCCTGATGCCGAACCCGTTCTATCCGGTCTATGGCGCCGGCGCCCGCGCCGCTGCTTGCGAGCCGGTCTACCTGCCGACCACCGCCGAGAACGGCTTCCTGCCCGATCTCGACGCCATCGACGAGGCGACGCTGGCGCGCACGGTGGCGTTCTATCTGGCCTCGCCCGCCAACCCGCAGGGATCGGTGGCCTCGCGCGATTATTTCATTCGCCTGAAGCAGCTCGCCGACCGCTACGGCTTCGTGATCCTCAGCGACGAGTGCTATTCGGAGATCTACACCCGCGAAGCGCCCGGCAGCGCGCTCGAATGCGCTGGCCCTGATTTCACCCGCGTGGTCGCGTTCCAGTCGCTGTCCAAGCGCTCGAACCTGCCGGGCCTGCGCGTCGGCTTCGCCGCCGGCGACAAAAAACTCATCGGCATGTTCCTCGAATTGCGCAACATCGCGGCGCCGCAGGTGCCGGTCCCGTTGCAGCATGTCGCGACCGTTGCTTACGGCGACGAGGCGCATGTCGAGGAGAACCGCAGGCTCTACCGCATCAAGTTCGATCTCGCCGACCAGATCATCGGCAATCGTTACGGCTATCGCCGGCCCGATGCCGGCTTCTGCGTCTGGCTCAACACGTCCGAAATCGGCGACGATGTGTCTGTGTGCCTGAAACTCTTCAAGGAAGCAGGCGTGCGCGTGGTGCCCGGCAGCTATCTGGCGCGGCTCCAGCCCGACGGCTTCAATCCCGGCGCAGGCTACATTCGCCTTGCGCTTGTGCAGGATGGCGAGACCACGGCGCAGGCGCTGCACCGCCTGGTCGAGACTCTGGGTTAGGCGGGGCCCATGAGCATGTCGACAATCGAACGTGTCATTCCCTTGGTCAGCCATCTGCCGCCCTCGATCCGCGAGGGGCTGGCGCGGCGCGTGCGCGAGCTCAGCGGTCTCGGCCTGATCGCATTGTCGGGCGCCGCCTCGGCGGCGCTGATGACCTGGTCAGTGCAGGATCCCAGCCTCAGCCACGCAACGTCGCGGCCGATCCGCAATATTCTCGGCTATGCCGGCGCGATCGGCGCCGACCTTGCGATGCAGATCCTCGGGCTCGGCGCGATCATGCTGGTCCTGACCGTCGCGGTCTGGGGCTGGCGCATGCTGACCCATCGCCCGTTCGACCGCGAGGCGCTGCGGCTCGGCTGCTGGATTCTCTGCACGGTGATCGCGGCGGGCTTCGTCAGCTGCTGGCCACATGGCGGCGCCTGGCCGCTGCCGACAGGCCTCGGAGGCGTGGTCGGCGATGCCCTGGTTCGCGCGCCCGCGGTGATCTTCGGACCGCCGGGCATGATCTATCGCATCGTGCTCGGCACGATCCTGTTCGCCGCGATGGCGGCGACCTTCCTGATCGCCTGCGGCCTCGGCGCACGCGAGCATGACGACGAACTCGCTGAGATCGAGGACGATGACAAGCCGCTCGACCTGGACGAGGAGAGCGATCGCGGTTCGGTATCGCTGGGCTGGCTGTTCCACGCCTTGATGAGCACGAAGGCACGACTGATCTGGTTGCTTGGCGCGGCCTACCGCTCGCTGGTCTCGAGCGGACCGAAGACCAAGGCCGTTGCCTTCAGCCGTCAGGAGCCGAAGCTCGGTGGCGGCCGCGCCGCGCCGCCGATCTCGCCGCAGTCCGAAGACGAGCACGACGAGGACGAGCACGAAGAAGACCACGAGGAGGAAGAGGAGGAGGAGCCCGCCGCGCGCGCGCCGCGCAAGAAGGCTGCTCCAAAGGCTGCTTCCAAGAAATCTTCCGACAAGTTCGAGCTTCCGTCCGTGTCGGTGCTGGCCGCGCCCAAGGCCGGCGATCGCCAGCCGCTCAGCAAGGCCGAGCTGGAAACCAATTCGCGCGCGCTCGAAGGCGTGCTGCAGGATTTCGGCGTTCGCGGCGAGATCGTGAAGGCCCATCCGGGTCCCGTGGTCACGCTGTACGAGCTGGAGCCGGCGCCGGGGATCAAATCGTCGCGCGTGATCGGACTTTCCGACGACATCGCCCGTTCGATGAGCGCGCTCTCGGCGCGCGTCGCCGTCGTGCCGGGCCGCAACGCCATCGGCATCGAGCTGCCGAACGCGCATCGCGAAAAGGTCTATCTGCGCGAGCTGCTGGTCGCCAAGGAGACTGTCGATTCGGTTGCGAAACTGCCGCTCTGCCTCGGCAAGACCATCGGCGGTGATCCCGTCATCATCGACCTCGCACGCACGCCGCACATGCTGATCGCCGGTACCACCGGCTCCGGCAAGTCGGTCGCCATCAACACCATGATCCTCAGCTTGGTCTATCGGCTGCGCCCGGACCAGTGCCGCCTGATCATGGTCGATCCGAAGATGCTCGAACTCTCCGTCTATGACGGCATTCCCCATCTGCTCACGCCCGTCGTGACCGACCCGAAGAAGGCGGTGGTCGCGCTGAAATGGGCCGTGCGCGAGATGGAAGAGCGCTACAAGAACATGGCCAAGCTCGGTGTGCGCAACATCGACGGTTACAACACGCGCTTGCTCGAATTGAAGGCCAAGGGCGAAGAGCCGACGCGCACGGTGCACACCGGCTTCGACAAGGAAACCGGCAAGGCGATCTACGAGGAAGAGAAGCTCTCGCTCGACCCGCTGCCCTACATCGTCATCATCGTCGACGAAATGGCCGACCTGATGATGGTTGCCGGCAAGGACATCGAAGGCGCGGTGCAGCGCCTCGCGCAGATGGCGCGCGCCGCCGGCCTGCACGTGATCCTCGCAACGCAGCGTCCATCGGTCGACGTCATCACCGGTACCATCAAGGCGAACTTCCCAACCCGCATCGCCTTCCAGGTGACGTCCAAGATCGACAGCCGCACGATTCTCGGCGAGATGGGTGCCGAGCAGCTGCTCGGCCAGGGCGACATGCTCTACATGGCCGGGGGCGGTCGCATCAGCCGCGTGCACGGACCTTTCGCGTCGGACGAGGAAGTCGAGAAGGTGGTGCGCCACCTCAAGACGCAGGGACAGCCGGAATATCTCGAAGCCGTCACGGCCGAAGAACCCAGCGAAGACGAGGACGGCGCGGTGTTCGACGCGTCCGCCATGGGCGCGGATGGCGGCGGCGATTTGTTCTTGCAGGCTGTTGCGATCGTCAAACGCGACCGTAAGGCCTCTACCAGCTATATCCAGCGCCGCCTGCAGATCGGCTATAACCGCGCCGCATCGCTGATGGAGCGCATGGAACTGGAGGGCATCGTCGGACCCGCCAACCACGCCGGCAAGCGCGAGATCCTGGTCGAGGAAGAAGACAGCCATATGTGAGGCGAGCCGCCTCAAACCATCATTCACGCAAAAACGTTATCTGCTTTTGGCCGAAATCACGCTAAAAGGGCGCCCAGCCACACAGGACGACGCGTTGATCAGACATCCGGACATTCGATTCGCTGCCATTGTCGCCGCGCGGAGCGCGCGCATGGCCGGCGTAATTCTCGTCACCGCCGCGATGGTGATCACGGCGTCGTTCGCGCAGACCGTTCCCGTGCCGAAGCCTGCACCGAAGGGCCGCGACGGCGGTCCGGCCGTTGGAGGGCCCGCGGTCACCGGCGCGACCCAGACGCCGCCCAATCCGGTGATTCCGGATCCACGCCGCAACGTGCCGAGCAGCATCTTCCAGACCTTCGATGCGAACCAGAAGGCCCAGGCCGCCAAGGTCAGCGCCTATTTGTCGTCATTGTCGACGCTGGTCGGGAATTTCGTCCAGGTCGGCCCCGACGGCAGCAAGACGCAAGGCGACTTCTACATCCAGAAGCCGGGCAAGGTGCGCTTCGAATATGACGCGCCGAGCCCGATCGACATCGTCGCCGACGGATCGTCGCTGGTGGTGCGCGACCGCAAGCTCGCGACGCAGGACGTCTATCCGCTGTCACAGACACCGCTGCGTTTCCTGCTGTCCGACCGCATCGACCTGATGAAGGACACCAACGTCGTCAACGTCTCGGCCGACGACGTCTTCGTCAGCGTCACCATCGAGGAGAAGCAGGCGCTGGTCGGCACCAGTCGCCTCTTGCTGATGTTCGGCGCCAAGGACGGCCAGTTGAAGCAGTGGACCGTCACCGACCCGCAGGGCTACGACACCACGATCGCGGTCTATAATCTGGATACGAGCAAGAAGCTCGATCCCGGCATGTTCAAGATCGATTTTACCAATTACGGCCCGTCGCCGGGCTGAGACTTACTCGCTGCTGCGATGATCGACATGCCCGGGCTTGTCCCGGGCATCCACGTTCTGGACCTACAATCTGGACCTACAAAAAGGCGTGGATGGCCGGGTCAAGCCCGGCCATGACGGATGGAGTTTGTTAGATCAATCTCATGCGTTTTTCCCTGACAACCTGGAACATCAATTCGGTGCGGCTGCGCATCGATCTGGTCGCAAAATTTCTCAAGAGCGCGCGGCCGGACGTGCTGTGTCTCCAGGAGACCAAGTGCATCGACGACGCTTTTCCGCTGAAGCGCTTCAAGCGGCTCGGCTACGAGCATGTCGCGTTGAACGGCCAGAAGGGTTATCACGGCGTCGCCATCGTCTCGAAGATTCCGTTCGAGTCGAAGGACATCCGCACCTTCTGCGACAAGGTGGATTCACGCCACATCTCGGTGTCGTTCGGTGAGAGGGCCGGGATCGCGAAACCCCTGGTGGTGCATAATTTCTACGTGCCCGCCGGCGGCGACATTCCCGATCCCGCGCTGAACGAGAAATTCGATCACAAGCTCCGCTTCCTCGACGAGATGAAGGCGTGCGAGCCGTTGCATCCGCGCGGCGAGGATCGCCACATCCTGGTCGGCGATCTCAACGTTGCCCCGCATGAGAATGACGTCTGGTCGCACAAGCAGCTTCTGAAAGTGGTGTCGCACACGCCCATCGAAACCGAGAAGCTGCAAGCCGCGCTCGCCGCCGGCGAATGGGTCGATGTCGCGCGCGATCGCATTCCGATGTCGGAAAAGGTCTACACGTGGTGGAGCTACCGCTCCGCCGATTGGACTGTCGGCGACCGCGGCCGCAGGCTCGACCACATCTGGGTCTCGCGCGCGCTGAAAGATGCGGTGAGTGATTTCAAGATTTTGCGCGATGCGCGGAGCTGGGAGCGTCCGTCGGATCATGTGCCGGTGACGGTGACGCTCGAGGTTTAATGTCGCTCTGGCGAAAGCCAGGCCCATTACACCAATCTTCGTTGTTGCGCGAGGACATCGGCAATCGCACCAAGCCAGAAACATTTGGGATGACGGGTCCTGGCCTTCGCCAGGACGACATCACGACGTCAGCTTCGCACCCGCCATCAATATATCGCTGGCGATCTGGCTGGAGCGCACCGCGAATTCGTCGCGCAGGCGGACGGCGGCGGCGGGGTCGCTTTCGAGCACACGCTGAAACAGGCTGCGCGCGACGCGGATGACGGAGGCGTGCTCGATCGCGATCGCGCTCGACGGCCGCTTCATCGGCACGATCAGCGCGAGCTCGCCGATCAACGCACCGGGACTTGCGATCATCTCCGCACCGGCGCCGTCGTCGACCCGGAAGGCGCCGCGCTGGACCACGAAGCCGGCATCGGCATCGTCGCCGAGATTGAACAAGACGTCGCCGCGGACGAAGTCACGCTGCTCGGAGCCGATCGCCAGCATGCGCAACGAAGCGTCTCCCAACAGGCGCAGTGTCGGGACACGCTCGAGAAGCGCTACATCATCGTCGATTGACATTCAGGTCCGGGGCTCAAGGGCACGCAATCTAAAACGATTCGCACGCCCCTGAAGCGTATCACGGCACCAGCTTGTAGCCACCGGCTTCCGTGACCAGGATTTCCGGGTTCGCGGCGTCCTTCTCGATCTTCTGGCGAAGCCGGTAAATGTGGGTTTCCAGCGTGTGGGTGGTGACGCCGGAATTGTAGCCCCAGACCTCCTGGAGCAGGGTCTCGCGCGAGACCGGCATCTGGCCGGCCCGGTAGAGGAAGCGGAGGATGGCGGTTTCCTTCTCCGTCAGCCGGACCTTGCGCGCATTGGCGGCGGTCAGCATCTTGGAGCCGGGCCGGAAAGAGTAGGGGCCGACCGAGAACACTGCGTCCTCGCTGGCTTCGTGCTGCCGGAGCTGGGCGCGGATGCGCGCCAGCAGTACGGCGAAGCGGAAGGGTTTTGCGACATAGTCGTTGGCGCCGGATTCCAGCCCCAAAATCGTGTCGGAATCGGTGTCATGCCCGGTGAGCATGATGATCGGAGCCTTGAACCCGCCCTTGCGTAAGGAACGGACCACTTCGCGGCCATCGGTGTCGGGCAGGCCAACATCCATCAGGACGAGATCGGGGGCATTGGCCTTCGCGGCGCTCGCGCCCTTGGCGCCGGTATCGACCGCGGAGGCTTCAAATTCTTCGTGCAGCGACAATTGCTCCACCAACGTATCGCGCAGATCGGTATCGTCATCCACGATCAGGATCTTGCGGGCATTGGCCATAGGGGGTCATCCTTTTGGGGTCCGGCGCGGCGCGCATCCATGCTGCACCCGGCCGAGAGGGAAGTTTAGGGGTCGCCGTTATTATTGTTGTTCGTCTTGAAGTAGTGGGCTGTTACCGATTCACAAGCCAGAACCACTCTAACCTAGAATAGCAGGCCGTTTTGATGAATGTCCTGTAATGAATTCGACATCGCACGTTCACATGAAAAATAAAGCTGCTTCAGCTAGTTACACCATGAACCGGAGCGCCGGGCCGCTCTCGGTGATCCGCGTTAAGCCTGCCGCCGGGAAGCCGCGCCGGGGCTGGCTGACCGCCGGAGCGCTGACGATTCCGGTGGCGCTCGGACGCGGCGGCATTCTGGCGAACAAGCGCGAGGGCGATGGCGGCACCCCGCGGGGCAGCTTCCGTCCGAGGCGATTGTGGTGGCGGGGCGACCGGCACAGCCGCCCGCAGACCTTCCTGCCGGCCCGGATCATCACCGGCGAGGACGCCTGGTGCGAGGATCCCAAGGACCGTCATTACAATCAGGGAATCCGCCTCCGCCAGGGGCAGGGCGGCGACCGGCTCAAGCGGGCCGACCATCTCTATGACTTCATCATCGAAATCGACCACAATACGAGGCCGCGGATCGCCGGCCGGGGCAGCGCGGTGTTCTTGCATCTGGCCCGCGACAATTTCGGCCCCACCGCAGGCTGCGTCTCGATGACCGAAGCGGCGATGCGACAATTGCTGCGGCGGCTTGGACCAAAAACAAAAATCATCATCGGATGAGGACACATGCTCGACAAGGATCAGATCGCCGCCGCTTCGCAGGTCCTGGTTAAACATTGGCGCGACGGCACCAAGCTTGACGCGCTGGAGCCAGAGTTGCGGCCTCAGAACCGCACCGAGGCTTACGCCGTGCAGGCTGCGCTCAGCGGGACTTTGTTCGGCTGGAAGATCGCGGCAACGAGCGAGTCCGGACAGAAGCACATCAATGTCGCGGGACCGTTGGCCGGTCGGATCATGAGCGACACCGTGATCGCCGATGGCGGCACCGCCTCGATGAAGGGCAACGCGATGCGCGTCGGCGAACCGGAGTTCGCTTTCGGCATGGGGCGCGATCTGCCGCCGCGCGCGGCGCCATATACTGTCGACGAGGTGCTCGCCGCCGTGGACAGCTTGCATCCCGCGATCGAGATTCCCGATTCGCGCTTTGCCGATTTCGCCAGCGCCGGCGAGGCGCAGCTCATCGCCGACAACGCCTGTGCGCATCTGTTCGTGCTGGGCGCAGCGACGAATGCGAACTGGCGTGCCATGGATCTCGTCGAAGAGCGGCCGCAGATCACGCTACGCGGCCAGCGCTATCTCGGCCACGGCAAGAACGTGCTCGGCGATCCCCGCATTGCCCTGGCCTGGCTGGCCAACGAGCTGCGTGGCCTCGGCATCATCTTGCGGGCAGGGGAGGTAGTGACCACGGGCACGTGCCATCCGCCGCTTCCGATCCAGGCGGGTGATCGGTTTGTCGCGGACTTTGGCGCGCTGGGGAAGGTGGCAGTGGGGTTTGAATAGGCCCCACATACACCACCGTCATTGCGAGCGCAGCGAAGCAATCCAGAATCTTTCCGCGGAGGGACTCTGGATTGCTTCGCTGTGCTCGCAATGACGAAATCGAGAGTTCGTATGGCGCTCTGCCGTCGCTAACGGCTCTCACCGGCGCCCGAAGATCGCACTGCCCACGCGCACATGGGTGGCGCCGAGCATGATCGCGGTCGCATAATCCGCGCTCATGCCCATCGAGAGCTTCTTCAATCCATTGCGCGCGGCGACCTTGGCGGTCAGCACGAAATGCGCCGCCGGCGGCTCGTCTACCGGCGGGATGCACATCAACCCCGAGATCGTCAGCCCGTAGGTGTCGCGGCAGCTCGCGATGAAAGCATCGGCCTCGCCGGGCGCGATGCCCGCCTTCTGCGGCTCCTCACCGATATTGATCTGCACGAACAATTCCGGGTGCTTGTTCTGGGATTCGATTTCCTTGGCTAACGCCTGGCAAATGCTCGGGCGATCGACCGAATGGATGGCATCGAACAGCGCGACTGCCTCTTTCGCCTTGTTGGATTGCAGCGGGCCGATCAGATGCAGCGCGATATCGGGGTAAACAGAAGTTAACGCGGGCCACTTGCCTTTGGCCTCCTGCACGCGATTCTCCCCGAATACGCGCTGCCCGGCGCCGATGACCGGGGTAATTGCATCCGCGGCGAAAGTTTTCGACACCGCGATCAGCGTCACGGAGGCACGCTCGCGCCGCGCATCCTTGCAGGCGCGCGCGATTTCGGCTTCGACCGCGGCGAGCGCGTTTGGTGAATGGCCGGTTAGCGGCGCGGCGTTGGCTTCAGTCATGATGTCGCATCGGAGCTGGTTGTTGCGGAGCTAGTTCTAATTTTACCGAGTTCAAGAAAGAGTTTTTGAACCCCTCGCTTTACCTTAGCCGCGGGGTGGGCAGCGAAGATGTCAAACGTCAGTTTCAACCGCAAACGAGCGAAACTCAAGCAGGTTCTCGGAATCCGGGCGCGGCTTGCGTTGCTCGCGGTGATTCTGGTGACGCCTTTGATGTTCGAACGCATCCGATCGCTGGAAGACACGCGCACACGGCAGATCGCACAGGCCACAGCCGAATTCACCACCGTTGCAAGACACAGCGCCGATGCGCAGCGCGAGGTGATCTCGTCGGTCGAGACCATCCTGAAATCGGAAGCTTTCATCCGCGCCTCCGCCGGCGGCATCAGCAAGAGCTGTGACGTGCTGCGCGCGAGCCTGCCGTCGAACCTTCCCTGGATCCGCACGCTTCTGATCGCCGGCCAGGACGGGCGCATCCAGTGCGCCACCAACAACATGTATGTCGGCCTGGACCTCAGTGACCGGCCGTATTTCCAGCAGGCGCAGGAAACCGGCCGCTTCGTCCTGAGCGACTTCATCCTGTCGCGCCCGGTGCTGACACCGACCGTCATGGCGGTTTACCCGGTGTCCGCCTTCAGCGGCGTAGCGGATGCCGTCGTGCTCGCCACCGTCAACCTCGACTGGATGTCGAAGGTCATGAGCAATCTGGGGGGGCGCGCCGGCATCACGGCCGTGCTGGTCGACAGCACCGGCACCGTGCTGGCGGCACCGGCCGACCAGCATAGTGCGATCGGCCGTCCGCTCGGCAACATGCCGCTGATGTCCGCGATCGCCGACAAGGCGCTGAGGTCTGACCAGGACGAAGGTTCACTCTCTTTCCTCGCTGCCGACGGGTCCCGCCGCGCGGTCAGCTATATCCGCATCGCCGGAACCAATGCCCGCCTGATCGCCAGCATCGACGAGGACAAGGTGTCCGCGGCCGTGAGCCGCGACATCCGCACCGCCTATCTCCAGCTCGGTTTCGTCGTCGTATTCGTGCTGCTCGGCGCGCTGATCGCAGCCGAGAAACTGGTGATCAAGCCGATCAGGATGCTCGCCGACATGGCCAAGCGTCTGGGCGAGGGCGATCTGTCGGCGCGTGCCGCGCGCAATCGCCTGCCGGCCGAGTTCGTGCCGCTCGCCCGCGCGTTCAACGCGATGGCCGCACAGCTCAGCCAGCGCGAACGCGAGCTGATGGCGAGCAATGACCGACTCACGGTGATGGCCTCGATCGACATGTTGTCGGGGCTTGCCAACCGCCGCGGCTTCCAGAGCCGCCTCGATTTCGAATGGATGCGCGCGCAGCAATATGGCAGCGACCTCGCGCTGTTGATGATCGACGTCGACCATTTCAAGCTGTTCAACGACACCTACGGCCATCTCGAAGGCGATTCTTGCCTGACCAGGCTCGGCGAATCGCTGTCCGGCATCGCCGCCGACACGATGGGCTTCGCGGCCCGCTACGGCGGCGAGGAATTCTGCCTGTTGCTGCCGAACACCGACGTGGCGCGCGCCGTCGAAATTGGCGAACAGGCGCGTGCGGCCGTGCTGAAGCTGGGCCTGCCGCACATCACCTCCGACCACATGATCGTCACCGTCTCGATCGGCGTTGCCGCGACCAAGCCCAACGAGAGCTTGCGTCCGGGCGATTTGATCGAAGCCGCCGACGCCGCGCTCTACGCCGCCAAGCACCGCGGTCGCAACAACGTCGTCGAGCATGGCATCACGGTGATCGACAACGGCGCGGCGGAAATGATGATGGCGGGCTGAGGGCTAACCCGCAGCCCGGACGCGATCGACCTCGCTCTCGGTGACCAGGCCCGGCGAGCCGAACAGGACTCTCCGTATTTTTGCGGAGCAGCCTTGCGGCGCCGCGCCGCCAGCGGCAACCCATTGACCCCCCGAGGACTTCTATGGCCTAGTCCGCCGTCTTTAGACGGCCAGATCCACGAAAACCCAACGATTCCATGACCTCCGAACGCTACAACGCCCGCGACGCCGAACCGCGCTGGCAAGCCGCCTGGGACCAACAGGCGATCTTCGTCTCCAAAAACGACGATCCGCGGCCGAAATACTATGTGCTTGAGATGTTCCCCTACCCGTCGGGGCGCATCCATATCGGCCATGTCCGCAATTACACGCTTGGCGACGTACTGGCCCGCTTCATGCGAGCCAAGGGTTTCAACGTGCTGCACCCGATGGGCTGGGACGCTTTCGGCCTGCCGGCCGAGAACGCCGCGATCGAGCGCAAGGTCGCACCGAAGGCCTGGACCTACGCCAACATCGCCGCGATGAAGAAGCAGCTCCGTTCGATCGGACTGTCGCTGGACTGGAGCCGCGAGATCGCGACCTGCGATCCCTCCTATTACAAGCACCAGCAGAAGATGTTTCTGGACTTCCTGCGCGAAGGCCTCGCCGAGCGCGAGAAGCGCAAGGTGAACTGGGACCCCGTCGACATGACCGTGCTCGCCAACGAGCAGGTGATCGACGGGAAGGGCTGGCGTTCGGGTGCCGTTGTCGAGCAACGGGAAATGAACCAGTGGGTCTTCAAGATCACGAAGTACTCGCAGGAGCTGCTGTCTGCACTGGATACGCTGGACCGCTGGCCCGACAAGGTGCGGCTGATGCAGCGCAACTGGATCGGCCGGTCCGAGGGCCTGCTGATCCGCTTCGCGCTCGACGCGACGACGACGCCGGCCGGCGAGAGCGAGCTGAAGATTTTTACGACACGCCCCGACACGCTGTTCGGCGCGAAGTTCATGGCGATCTCGGCCGATCATCCGTTGGCGCAGGCAGCCGCGGCTAAGAATCCGAAGCTTGCCGAGTTCATCGGCGAGATCAAGCGGATGGGCACGGCGCAGGAGATCATCGACACCGCCGAGAAGCAGGGATTCGATACCGGCATCCGCGCGGTCCACCCGTTCGATCCGAGCTGGAAGCTGCCGGTCTATGTCGCCAACTTCGTGCTGATGGAATACGGCACCGGCGCCATTTTCGGCTGTCCCGCACACGACCAGCGCGACCTCGACTTCGTCAACAAGTACGCTCTCGGCAACACGCCGGTGGTGTGCCCCGAGGGCCAGGATCCGAAATCATTCGTCATCACCGATACCGCCTATGACGGTGACGGCCGCATGATCAATTCGCGTTTCCTTGACGGCATGACCATCGATCAGGCCAAGGACGAGGTGGCGAAGCGTCTCGAGAGCGAGCTGCGCGGCAACGCGCCGGTCGGCGAGCGCCAGGTCAATTTCCGCCTGCGCGACTGGGGCATTTCGCGCCAGCGCTATTGGGGCTGCCCGATCCCCGTCATCCATTGCCCGAAATGCGACGTCGTGCCGGTGCCGGATGCCGATCTGCCCGTCGAACTGCCGGACGATGCGACCTTCGACAAGCCGGGCAACGCGCTCGATCATCATCCGACCTGGAAGCACGTCACCTGTCCGCAATGCGGCGGCAAGGCTAGCCGCGAAACTGACACCATGGACACCTTCGTCGATTCGTCCTGGTACTTTGCGCGTTTCACCGATCCCTGGAACGAGAACGCTCCGACGACGCCAGAGGTCGCCAACCGGATGCTGCCGGTCGACCAGTATATCGGCGGCGTCGAGCACGCGATCCTGCATCTGCTCTACAGCCGCTTCTTCACCCGCGCGATGAAGGCGACCGGGCACATCGCCCTGGACGAGCCGTTCGCGGGCATGTTCACGCAGGGCATGGTAGTGCACGAGACCTACCAGAAGGCCGACGGCACCTACGTCCAGCCGGTCGAGGTGAAGGTCGAGACCGGCGCCAACGGCCGCCGCGCCACGCTGCTAACGTCAGGCGAAGACATCCAGATAGGCCCGATCGAGAAGATGTCGAAGTCGAAGAAGAACACGGTCGATCCCGACGACATCATCGAGACCTATGGCGCCGACGTCGCCCGCTGGTTCATGCTGTCGGACTCCCCGCCCGAGCGCGACGTGATCTGGAGCGACGAGCGCGTCCAGGGCGCCTCGCGCTTCGTGCAGCGGCTGTGGCGGCTGGTGAACGATTCTGTGGAACCCGGCAAGGGCGCGCCGACGGCCCGGCCGGCCAGCTTCGGCCCGGACGCCACCGCCTTGCGCAAGGCTGCCCATGGCGCGCTGGACAAGGTCACCACCGGAATCGAGCGACTGCACTTCAACGTCTGCCTCGCCCATATCCGCGAATTCACCAATGCGTTTGCGGAGATCTTGCAACGTCCCGGCCAGCCGGCTCCAGATTTGGCCTGGGCGATCCGGGAGGCCAGCCAGATCCTGGTCCAGCTGTTCTCCCCGATGATGCCGCATTTGGCCGAGGAGTGTTGGCAGGTTCTGGGCCATAGCGGGCTGGTTTCCGAGGCCAATTGGCCCCAAATCGAACGCGATTTGCTGGTTGAAGACAGTGTGACCCTGGTGGTCCAGGTCAACGGTAAGAAGCGGGGCGAGGTCACAGTTGCAACAGCGGCCGAGAATCCGGAAATCGAGGCTGCCGTTTTGGCCCTCGATGCGGTAAAACTGGCCTTGGATGGCAAACCCGTCCGCAAGGTGATTATCGTCCCCAAGAGGATCGTGAATGTTGTCGGCTAGGATCCGCATCGCAGCCCGCTTGCTGGCGGTCGCCGCACTGGCGGCCATGACGGCCGGCTGCTTCCACCCGATGTATGCCGAGCACACCGACGGCACCCCCGGTCTGCGCGAGAAGCTGATGGGGGTCGATCTACCCCCGATCGCCAAAGCCAATGCCTCACGCGAGGCCCGGGTCGGCGTCGAGGTCCGCAACGCGCTGGCCTTCAAGCTCTATGGCAGCGCCACTGGCATGCCGCCAACCCACCGCCTCGAGATCCGCTTCGCAAGCAGCAAGACGTCGCTGATCGTCGATCCCAACACCGGCCTGCCCAGCAGCGAAAACTACGGCCTCGACGCCCAGTACAATCTGATCGAGGTCGTCAGCGGCAAGTCGGTGATGACAGGCACCACGTTCTCCCGCGTGTCCTACGACATGCCCGGCTCCTATCAGCGTTTCAGCCGCAACCGCGCGGTACGTGATGCCGAGGATCGTGCTGCCAACGAGATCGCCGAGAACATCACGACTCGACTCGCCTCGTTCTTCACCGCGGGCACTTAATTCATCCCGTCACCCCGGTTCGCCCGGAATGACGAGTCCCAGGCAACATGGTCGCGCTGCGCGGAAAAGAGATCGACGCCTTTCTCGCCCGCCCCGATGCGGGCCGTCCGATCATCCTGCTCTATGGTCCCGACGCCGGCCTGGTCCGCGAACGCGCGGATGCGCTGATCGCCTCGTCCGTCGACGATCCCAATGATCCCTTCTCGCTGGTCAAGGTCGATGGCGACGAGCTCTCCGCCGAGCCGTCGCGCCTCGTCGACGAGGCCATGACGGTGCCGCTGTTCGGCGGCCGCCGCGCCATCCGCGTGCGCGCCGGCTCGCGCAGCTTTGCCAGTGCTATCGACACGCTGGCGGAAATGGGCGTCAGGGATTGCCGCATCGTGATCGAGGCCGGCGAGCTGCGTCCGGAATCGCCACTGCGCAAGGCCTGCGAACGCGCCAAGACGGCCGTCGCGATCGCCTGCTATCCCGATACCGAGCGCGATCTCGCCAAGCTCATGGAAGACGAGCTCCGCATCGCCAATTTGCGCATCGCGCAAGATGCCCGCGCGGCGCTGATGTCGTTCCTCGGCGGCGATCGCCAGGCCTCCCGCAACGAGCTGCGCAAGCTCACGCTCTATGCCCATGGCAAGGGCGAGATCACGCTGGATGACGTGATGGCTGTCGTCGCCGATGCGTCGGAACTGAAACTCGATCCGATCGTCGATGGCGCCTTCGCCGGCCGGCCCGAGATCGTCGAGAACGAGTTTGCCAAAGCCATGATCGCCGGCACCTACCCCGGCGTGATCATCTCCGCGGCGCAGCGTCAGGCGGCGTGGCTGCACAAATCGGCGCTCGCAATCGCCGACGGCACGCCCGCATCCGCGGTGCTCGACAGCGGCTATCCGCGCCTGCATTTTTCGCGGAAGCCCGCGGTCGAAACCGCATTGCGCAATTTCAGCGTGGCGCGGCTCGCCGTCATCATCGAGCAGCTCGCGACCGCCGCGCTCGATACCCGCAAGCAATCCACCCTCGCCGCCGCCATCGCCCAGCGCACGCTGATGGCGATCGCCGCAAACGCGAAGCGGCGGAGCTGAGCTTCCCGCACTGTCCCCTCGTCATTGCGAGGAGCCCTTGCGACGAAGCAATCCAGAATCTCTCCGCGGAAAGATTCTGGATGGCTTCGCTGCGCTCGCAATGACGTGTGGATCGGCATGAGGTCCTGGCTTTCGCCAGGACGACACCAAGCGGCTACAGGGCGCCCTTCGCCAGCCGCCGCATCACCTCGTCGAGCTGATCGAGGTTGCGGTAGTTGATCTGGACCGAGCCGCCGGGGTCGCGGTGGCTCACCGTGACCTTGAGCCCGAGCGCGTCGCTGACGCGCTTTTCGAGGTCGACCGTGTCAGGGTCCTTTTCCTTCGCCCCCGTGCGCGCCTTCTGCGGCTTGCGCTCCGGCACGCCCTCTTCATGCGCCAACGCCTCGGCCTGGCGGACGTTGAGGCCCTCCTCGACGATGCGCTTGGCGGCAGCGAGCGGATCAGGCACGCCGATCAGCGCGCGGGCATGACCCGCGGTCAGCTCGCCGGTCGTGATCAGGGTTTGCACCTCGGCGGGAAGCTTCGTCAGCCGCATCATGTTGGCGATGTGGCTGCGGCTCTTGCCGACGACTTTGGCGATGTCGTCCTGGCTGCGTTTGAACTCGTTGGCGAGCGCGTGATACCCAAGCGCCTCTTCCATCGGGTTGAGGTCTTCGCGTTGCACGTTCTCGACGATCGCGAACTCCAGCGCATCGCTGTCGCTGATGTCGACGGGGACGATCGGCACTTCGTGCAGGCCGGCCATTTGCGAGGCGCGCCAGCGCCGTTCGCCGGCGATGATCTCGAAGCGGTCCTGCGCACCCTTCACCGGGCGCACCACGATCGGCTGGATCACGCCATGCTGCCTGATCGAATCGCTGAGCTCCCTGAGCTCGCTCTCCGAAAAGGTGCGGCGCGGGTTGCGCGGATTGGGCTTGATGAACTCGATCGGCACCTTGCGTTGCGCGCGCGGCCGATCGACATGCTGAGCCTCGCCGCCGACGTCACCGATCAGACTCGCAAGACCCCGGCCCAGTCGCGAACGCGCTTCGTCGGCCATCGCCAGCTCCCTTGGATTCACGCTGCACTCCAGAACTGAATTGTCGAAACTCGTAACTCGTAGCATCAACGCCGCTTCAATGCGTCGTCCGCAGCTCGCGCTCGCGCTGGATCACTTCGGTGGCGAGCCGCAGATAAGCTTCGCTGCCGACGCATTTGAGATCGTAGACGAGCACCGGCTTGCCGTAGGACGGCGCCTCCGAGATGCGCACGTTGCGCGGGATCATGGTCTTGTAGACCTTCTCGCCCATGAACTGCCGGACGTCGGCAACGACCTGGTTCGAGAGATTGTTGCGCGAGTCGAACATGGTCAGCACGATGCCGTGGATCGACAGGCTCGGATTGAGCGTCGAGCGCACCTGCTCCACCGTCTGCAGCAATTGCGACAGACCTTCGAGCGCGAAGAACTCGCACTGGAGCGGCACCAGGATTGCGTCGGAAGCCGCCATCGCGTTCACGGTGATCAAGTTGAGCGAGGGCGGACAGTCGATCAGCACGTAAGTGTAATCGGCGTCGGGCGAGACGTTGTTGTTGAGCGCGCTGATCGCATCGCGCAGCTTGTACGCACGACCCGGCGTGGTGCCGAGCTCGAGCTCAAGGCCGGAGAGATCCATGGTCGAGGGCGCGATATGCAGCCGCGGCACTGCCGTCGACACCACCGCTTCCCGCAGGCTCGCCTCGCCGATCAGAACGTCATAGGTCGAGCAGGAGCGGTTGCGGCGATCGATGCCGAGTCCGGTCGAGGCATTGCCCTGCGGATCGAGATCGACGATCAGGACGCGCTCGCCGATCGCAGCGAGCGCCGTGCCGAGATTGATCGCCGTGGTTGTTTTTCCCACGCCGCCCTTCTGATTCGCCAGCGCCAGGATGCGCGGATGGCCCTGCGGGACGGCGGCGGTCTGTTCTTGCTGCGGTTCGTCAATCACGCTCATCGCAAATTCCCCCACTCGGCCCCTGACGCCTCACCCGCGCCGTTCGACGGAAGCCAGCTCGACGATCCAACCGTCGCCTGTACGGCTGTGGTGGAGCTGCGGCTGAATATTCCAATATTTAGTGGCTTCGGTCAATTCAGACTCTACATCTTGACCCTTGAGAAACAACGCCTTTGCGCCCCGGCGCATCAGCGGCTCCGCAAAGCCGATGAGTTGATGTAGCGGAGCCAGCGCACGCGCGGTGACGCAATCGACCGGGCCGGTGATTCTATCCACATTATCCCCGATCTCAGCGAGATGTACGACTCCCGGAGATGTCGTGACGCGCACGGCTTCGCGCAGGAAGGCCGCCTTCTTGGCGATTCGCTCGACCAGATGGACGCTCGCCCCGGCCGTCCCGGCCATGGCGCAGGCCAGGACGATCCCGGGAAAGCCGCCACCGCTGCCGAGGTCGGCCCAACGTTTGGCCGATGGGGCGAGAGCGACGAGCTGAAGAGAGTCGGCGATGTGCCGGGTCCAGAGGTACGGCAATGTCGAGGGCGCGACGAGGTTGGTCTTGGCCTGCCACTCCCGCAGCAGTGCGATGTAGCGATCGAGCCGGGCTTCCGTTTCATGTGAAACAGGCGCGAGGTTGAGCGCCGCAACCTTGTCGGCTGCAATGACGACGTCCCACGATCGATCGTTGGCGCTGGCCTTGTCGATCTTTGGCCGGGCAGGCGCCGGTTCGGAGCGAACACCGGCACCCTCACCCGCCGAGGGTTTTCCTGAAGACGATCTGCCGCCGCCCGGCCCGCGCTGTTTCACGTGAAACCTATGCGATTACTTTGGAAGTCTTCCGCGCTTCGCGGCGGAGATAGGCCGCAAGAATGCCGAGCGCGGCAGGCGTCATGCCGTCGATTCGGCCGGCCTGGCCAACGGTGAACGGCCGCGCGTTCTCCAGCTTGGCCCGCACCTCATTGGAGAGACCGGGGACCTGCTGGTAATCGACGTCCGACAACACCATCCCCTCGTCCCGCCTGAAGGCTTCGACGTCCGCGCTCTGGCGCTCCAGATAGACATCGTACTTCGCGTCGATCTCGAGATGGGTGGCAATGACGGGATCAATGCCGGACAGCTCGGGCCAGATCGCACGGACCTGGCTCCAGCCAATATCGGGATAGGCCATCAGTTCGAAAGCCGAGCGCCGCTGGCCGTCCCGGTTCAGGGACAGACCATGCTTGATCGCTTCGTTCGGAGTGATCGTCAGCGACTTCGAGAGCGCTCGTGCCGCATTCAGGGCGTCCATCTTGGCGCGATGATGCACCGTCCGGGCGCTGCCAACGCAGCCCAGAGCGACGCCCTTCTCGGTCAAACGCTGATCGGCATTGTCGGCACGCAGTGTCAGGCGGTACTCGGCCCTGGAGGTGAACATCCGATAGGGTTCGCTGATGCCGCGGGTGACGAGGTCGTCGACCATGACGCCAAGATAGCCATCAGCTCGGTCGAACACTGTCAGCGCGGCGCCGCTCGCAGCCAATGCCGCGTTCAGCCCGGCCACGATGCCCTGGCCGGCAGCTTCCTCGTACCCCGTGGTGCCATTGATCTGGCCGGCCAGGAACAGACCGCGCAGGCGCTTGGTCTGGAGGGTCGGATCGAGCTCACGCGGATCGATGTGGTCGTATTCGATGGCATAGCCCGGCCGGACCATCTTCACCCGCTCCAGGCCGGGAATGGTTGCGAGAATGGCGAGCTGAACGTCCTCCGGCAGCGAGGTCGAGATGCCGTTGGGATAGACAGTGCTGTCGTCGAGCCCTTCCGGCTCCAGGAAGATCTGGTGACCGTCGCGATCGCCGAAGCGAACGATCTTGTCCTCGATCGAGGGGCAATAGCGCGGTCCGGAGCTCTTGATCTGGCCGGAGTACATCGGAGAGCGATGAACATTGGCCCGGATCACCTCATGGGTGGCGGAATTGGTTCGGGTGATTCCGCACTGGATCTGCGGCGTCGTGATCCGCTCGGTCACCATCGAAAACGGCTCCGGAGGCTCGTCCCCCGGCTGCATCTCGACCGCCGACCAGTCGATCGTCGTGCCATCCAGACGCGGCGGAGTGCCCGTCTTGAGCCGTCCAAGGGTGAATCCGGCGCGCTCGAACGAGGTCGAAAGGCCCATCGCAGGCGCCTCGCCGACCCTGCCGGCGGGCCAATTCTTCTCTCCGAGATGGATCAGACCGCGAAGGAAGGTGCCGGTGGTGACGACGACAGCCCCTGCCCGAAGCTCGCGGCCATCTGCCAGGCGCAGGCCGATCACCCGTCCCTCGACCACGATCAGCTCGTCCGCTTCGCCTTCGACCACGGAAAGACCCTCGGTCTCCCGGATCGCCGCCTGCATCGCGGCCGCATAGAGCTTCCGGTCGGCCTGCGCGCGCGGACCACGGACCGCTGGGCCCTTACGGCGATTGAGAACGCGAAACTGAATACCGCCGGCGTCGCCGACCCGGCCCATCAGACCATCGAGCGCGTCGACCTCGCGAACCAGATGGCCCTTGCCGAGACCGCCAATGGCGGGATTGCAGGACATCGCGCCGACCGTGGAGAAGCGGTGCGTCACCAGAGCGGTCGCCGCGCCCATCCGGGCAGAGGCAGAAGCGGCCTCACAGCCGGCATGGCCGCCGCCAATCACAATGACGTCGAAGCTCTCTCGCTCTGTGCGCATGGACGGACTTCTAGCTCAGAGGCGGGGAAGCCGGAAGCGGAAACTGGAAAGGCGGTTGTTTCACGTGAAACGGTGCAAGCGGAGCCCAGATGTTTTTCGCGAAAACAACCCCAGGCACAGTAGAACCGCCCTTGGAAAGATTATCATTTTCAGTGGGAGAAAACGGAGCTCCCGACGCATAAAGTGTCTACTGAAGGGCCGTAACGTCCAGATGCGGCCCGGTCTCGAAGCTCGATGGCAGCGGCATACTCCCATCATCGCGAGCGGAGTGATCCGGGATCTCTCCGCTCACCCGCTCCCTTAGCTGCCACGTTTGCCAGCAAATATGGGTAATGGAGTCACGTTTTACGTGAAACGTCTCGGAACGCGACCGCAGTGTTTCACGTGAAACGAAGAAGTGGAACAAAGGCTAGTTGTACAATGAAGAACTAGGGCTACTTCCCAACGCAGAACTTCCGAAAAATCGCCCCCAGGACGTCCTCGACATCCACCCGACCCAGCAGCCGGCCCAAGGCATAGGCCGCAGCGCGCAGCTCTTCGGCGGCAAGCTCCTCGCCGTCTTCTACAAGCTCCAGACTCCGCCGCAAGCTGTCCGACGCCCGGCGCAGCAAATCCCGCTGCCGGGCCCGGGTCACCAACGCGCCCTCAGTCGTTCCGAAGAAGTCGGCGGCGAATTTCACCATAGCATCGACCAGCGCGGGAATGCCGTCCCCCCGGCTGGCGGCGATTCCGAACTCACCGTACAGGCCGACGTCCTCGACCCCGCCGAGATCGATCTTGTTGCGCACGATCCAGACCGAACCGCCGGAGCGGCTGCCTGCATTGCCGGACTTCCCCAGCAACGGCATTGCGGCCGGATCGACCGCGCGCCCCGCCTCCACCAGCCACAACACGAGGTCGGCGTCTTCGGCTCGGGCTCGCGCCCGGCGAACACCCTCCTGCTCCACCGGATCGTCGGTCTCGCGAATGCCGGCCGTGTCGATCACCGTGACGGGATAGCCATCAAGATCGAGCTGCACCTCGATCACATCGCGTGTCGTGCCGGCATGCGGCGAGACGATCGCGACGTCGCGGCGCGCGAGCTGGTTGATCAGCGTCGACTTGCCGACATTCGGCTCGCCCGCGATCGCAACCACCAGGCCGTCGCGCAAGCGTTCAGCTTGTCCCTGTGCCGCAAGGACTTCTGCGATTTCGTCATGCAGCGCACTGATCGCCTTGACCGCAGGCGCTCTCAACTCGGCGGGCACATCGCCCTCGTCGGAGAAATCGATGCCGGCCTCGATCAAGGCCGAGGCGTCGATGATGCGCTCGCGCCAGTCGCGCGCGCGATTGCCGAGGAGACCCTGCAACTGCCGCAACGCCTGGCGGCGCTGGCGGTCGGTGTCGGCATGAATGAGATCGTCGAGGCCCTCCGCCTCGGTCAGGTCGAGCTTGCCGTTCTCGAAGGCGCGCCGGGTGAATTCGCCCGGTTCGGCAGCTCGCATATTCGGAATTACGGAAATTGCGGTAAACAGTGCGGCCAGCACCGCGCGGCCGCCATGGACGTGAAATTCGGCGACGTCCTCGCCGGTCGCGCTGCCGGGCCCCGGAAACCACAACACCACCGAATCGTCGATCGGCTGGCCCACGCCGTCATGAAGGAGCCGGCGGCTGGCCTGCCTCGGCGCCGGCAGCTTGCCCGCCAGCGTCGTCAGCACCAGGCTGGCGCCTGGCCCGGAGACACGCACCGCCGCAAGCGCACTTGGCGGACGGCCAGACGACAGTGCAAAGATGGTGTGGTCTCGCGGATACATAGCCTATTTGTCCGGCTGAAAGGGAAAAGGCAAACATCCGTTTCGGCTGACAAATCGAGCGATTATGCTGCTTGGATTCTCGCAGCAAAACCAATAGTGCGATGCAATAAATTCGCGAGCGTCTACTGCAAGAACCACTTGCAACGGAATGAGCGGCATCCCTCGATCCGCTATTCATAAATTATATCAACATCTTAGACGACGCCTACTCCAGACGACAACGCCCCGCCATGCTGCAGCTCGCTGCAACAAAGTCGCACAAAGAAAAAGGGCGCCCGAAGGCGCCCTTTGGATCATGTTGCACTGCAATCAGGTGTTCATCGAATCGAAGAACTCGGAATTGCTCTTGGTCGAGCGCAGCTTGTCGAGCAGGAAGTCGATGCCGTCCATCGTCCCCATCGGATTCAGGATGCGGCGGAGTACGTACATCTTCTTCAAGACCACCGGATCGGTGATCAGCTCTTCCTTACGGGTGCCGGAGCGCGAAATGTCGATCGCCGGGAAGGTCCGCTTGTCCGACACCTTGCGATCGAGGATCAGCTCGGAGTTGCCGGTGCCCTTGAACTCTTCGAAGATGACTTCGTCCATACGGCTGCCGGTATCAACCAGCGCAGTCGCGATGATCGTCAGCGAGCCGCCCTCTTCGATGTTGCGGGCGGCGCCGAAGAACCGCTTCGGCCGCTGCAGCGCGTTGGCATCGACACCGCCGGTCAGCACCTTGCCCGATGACGGCACCACGGTGTTGTAGGCGCGGCCGAGGCGCGTGATGGAGTCCAGCAGGATCACGACGTCGCGGCCATGCTCAACCAGACGCTTGGCCTTCTCGATCACCATCTCGGCGACCTGGACATGGCGCACCGCCGGCTCGTCGAAGGTCGAGGAGACGACCTCGCCCTTCACCGAGCGCTGCATGTCCGTGACTTCTTCCGGACGTTCGTCGATCAGGAGCACGATCAGATAGCACTCGGGATGATTATGCGCGATCGAGTGCGCGATGTTCTGCATCAGCACGGTCTTGCCCGTGCGCGGCGGCGCGACGATCAGCGCGCGCTGACCCTTGCCGATCGGCGCAACGATGTCGATCACCCTTGCAGACAGGTCTTTCCGCGTGGGGTCGTCGATTTCCATGCGGAAGCGCTGATTCGGAAACAGCGGCGTGAGGTTGTCGAAATTGACCTTGTGCTTGGCCTTTTCCGGGTCCTCGAAATTGAGCGTGTTGACCTTCAGCAGCGCGAAATAGCGCTCGCCCTCCTTCGGGCTGCGGATGTGGCCTTCGATAGTGTCGCCGGTGCGCAGGCCAAAACGGCGGATCTGCGAGGGCGAAACGTAGATGTCATCCGGGCCCGGCAGATAATTCGCATCGGGCGAGCGGAGGAAGCCGAAGCCGTCGGAGAGAACCTCGACGACGCCTTCGCCGACGATGTCGGTCTCGGCGAGCGCAAGCTGCTTGAGGATGGCGAACAGCAGCTCCTGCTTGCGCATGGTGCTGGCATTCTCGACCCCATTCTCTTCCGCGAACGAGACGAGCTCGGCCGGCGTCTTCGACTTGAGGTCCTGGAGTTTGATTTCCCGCATTGGGGTGGTCCTGTGGGGTAACCTGGGAGGGGGGTGCGAGGAGGCTCTGAAATGCGGACGCGAAAAGGTAAGGTCCGCAGGTCTGGCAAGGAGAGCGCCGGTGAGGCTTCAAACCTGATGGGGTGTCCGGCCTCTGGAAAGCTCAGACACGACCACATCCGCCTGCGTTGGGTGGGATATCGCTAATATAGAAAATCGCCTCACACTCCGCAAGCAGAAGCACTGAGCGATTGTTCGCGACCGCTGCCTAGAACGGCTTCACGATCACCATGATGACGATCAGAATCATCAAGGCAGTTGGTACCTCGTTGATAATCCGATAGAATTTCTGGCTCCGGGGGCGCCGGTCCGCCGCGAAATCCTTCAGCCAGCGCGAAAAAAAGCCGTGGACCGCGGACATCGCCAGGACCAGTGCCAGTTTTACGTGCAGCCAGCCGAAAGTGAACCAGTGTCCAGCCCAGGCGAGGTAGAGCCCGGCGAGCCAGGTCACGATCATAGCGGGGTTGATGATCGCCTTGAACAGCCGCCGTTCCATGATCTTGAACGTTTCCGACTGCTGCGAGCCGACTTCAGCCTCGCAATGATAAACGAACAGCCGTGGCAAATAGAGCATGCCCGCCATCCAGGAAATGACGGCGATCACATGCAGCGCCTTGATCCAGAGGTAGACGTCTTCAAACATGTCTGGGGGTCCGGATTCCTGCCCAGCCGAGGGGAAACGTTGGGGATAGTAAGAACTCGTTAAGGTCTTGCCTGCACACATATCCGTCCGTAGCGCCCTTCTCCAATAAGAATCTTAGATTCTTAAGGTTTGAGTCTATGTGACGGTGAATTGGACTCACACATCTCCGTCCGCCCGTTCACACGCGCTTGTTCACATCCATCAACATATCCTCTGACAGCTCCGGCCGCTTTCGATAAGTCGGTCAGCTTCAAAGGCTTGCGCGTTTCTGTCGGCAGCTTATCAAGAGGGTTATCGACGCAATCCCGTTTCCCTTTCGGGAGGGCGTCGAAGTTGTTCTCAGGGGCAGCGGTGTGAAGAAAATCCGCCGTTGTCCCGCCCCCGGTGTCGCACATCCCTTTCCGGGAGGTTAAGCTCCACAGAAATCCACAAACCACACCGACTCCATACAAAGGGCTTTTGTGCCGACTTCGAACAATTATTTCCATCTGCACCTCGTCTCCGACTCCACCGGTGAGACGCTGATCACGGTCGCGCGCGCCGTTGCCGCCCAGTACGCCAACGTGACCCCGGTCGAGCACGTCTATCCGCTGGTGCGCAGCCAGAAACAGCTCGATCGCGTGCTCGACGAGATCGAGGAAGCGCCGGGAATCGTGCTGTTCACGCTGCTCGAGAAGGATCTGGTTTCGAGGCTCGAGGATAAGTGCAAGGGGATCAATGTTCCGAGCCTGTCGATCATCGGGCCGGTGATGCAGTTGTTCGAGGCCTATCTCGGAGCTGCCACGACCGGCCGGGTCGGCGCCCAGCACGTGCTCAATGCCGAATACTTCAAGCGTATCGACGCGTTGAACTACACGATGATCCACGATGACGGCCAGCATGTCGAAGGGCTCGACGACGCGGACGTGGTGCTCGTCGGCGTTTCCCGCACCTCCAAGACCCCGACGTCGATCTACCTTGCCAACCGAGGCATCCGCACTGCCAACGTGCCGCTGGTTCCAGGCATTCCGGTGCCCTCGCAACTGGAGACGTTGACGCGACCGCTGGTGGTGAGCTTGCATGCGACGCCGGAACGATTGATCCAGGTGCGCACGAACCGCCTGCTCTCCATGGGGGCCGATTCCAGCAGCGACACTTATACCGACAAGCAATCGGTCGCCGAGGAGGTCGCATTTGCCCGCAAGCTGAGCGCCAAGCACGATTGGCCGCTGCTCGACGTCACGCGGCGCTCGATCGAGGAAACCGCCGCGGCGATCATGAAACTTTACAGCGATCGTCAGCGTAACCGGCCTTCTGAATAGCTTTGGGATAGTTTCGCGATGGGTCTCTGGCTCGGCAAATCTTCGTTGATCCTGGCCTCGCAGAGCAGCGCGAGAAAGATGCTCCTGGCGAATGCCGGGCTCGAGTTCAAGGCGATCACGGCTGATATCGACGAGCGCGGCATCCAGGCCGCCTCCGGGCTTTCTGGTCCGCGCGAGATTGCCCTGCTGCTGGCGCGCGAAAAAGCCAAGGCAGTCTCGGCCCATCACGTTGGAAGCACCGTCATTGGTGCTGATCAAACGCTGGCGCTTGGCGATCGCCTCTTCAACAAGCCAGCGGGCCGCGCCCAGGCGCTGGCGCAGCTGCGCGATCTCTCCGGCCATAGCCATGAGCTGAATTCCGCCGTGGCGATCGCACGCGATGGCGAGATCATCTTCGAGGACGTCTCGGTTGCCTGCCTCACGATGCGGCAGATGACCGAGGCCGAGCTTTCGGCCTATCTCGACATCGCCGGCGGCGCCGTCAGCACCAGCGTCGGCGGCTATCAGCTCGAAAGCCTGGGGATCCATTTGTTCGAGCGTATCGAGGGCGACCACTTCACCATTCTCGGCTTGCCGCTGCTGCCGCTGCTTGCGTTCCTGCGGCGCGAGCGGCTAGTTGCGGTGTGACTGGCAGATATGGTTGGGCGCTGATGCGGATCCTGGGACTGACCGGCTCGATCGGGATGGGCAAATCCACCACCGCGAAATTGTTCGCGGAGGCTGGCGTGCCTGTCTACGATGCCGATGCGGCCGTCCATCAGCTCTATGAGGGCGAGGCCGCACCCGCGATCGAGGCCGCCTTCCCCGGCACTACCGCGAACGGCAAGGTTGATCGGCCAAAACTCTCGGCGCGTGTGGTGCACGATCCTGCGGCCATCAAGCAGCTCGAGCAGATCGTCCATCCGATGCTCGGCGCTTCCCGGAAAAAGTTCTTCGCCGACGCCGAAGCCGCCAACGCGCCGGTCGTGGTGCTGGACATACCGCTGCTGTTCGAGACGGGTGGCGAGACGCGGGTCGATGCCGTAGTCGTCGTCACCACGTCTCCGGAACTGCAGCGCGAGCGGGTGCTGGCGCGCGGCACGATGGACGAGGCCAAGCTCGACGCCATCATCGCCAAGCAGACACCCGATGCGGAAAAGCGCAGGCGTGCCGATTTCGTGGTGGATACATCCCACGGACTCGAACCGGTGCGCGCCCAAATCGCGCACATCCTCGCCGACGTCGTTAAGATGCCGCAGCGGCGCGCCTGATTCGCCGCCTGACACGGCTTCCCAGATCATGCGCGAAATCGTTCTCGACACAGAAACCACCGGCCTTGACCCGTTGCGGGGAGATCGCCTGGTCGAAATCGGCTGCGTCGAGATGCTCAATCGCATGCCGACGGGGCAGAGTTTCCACGTCTACATCAATCCCGAAAGGGACATGCCGGCAGAAGCCTTTGCGGTGCACGGGCTGTCGGCCGAATTCCTGGCGACGAAGCAGCTGTTTCACGAGGTCGTCGACGATTTTCTGGAGTTCATCGGCGACGCGCCGCTGGTGATCCACAATGCCTCGTTCGACATCAGCTTCATCAATGCCGAGCTCGACCGGATCAAGCGCCCGGCGATCCCGCGCGAGCGGCTGGTCGATACGCTGCTGCTGGCTCGGCGCAAGCATCCCGGCGTGTCGAACCGGCTCGACGATCTCTGCTCACGCTATGCGATCGACAATTCACGCCGCACCAAGCACGGCGCATTGCTCGACGCCGAGCTGCTTGCGGAAGTCTATGTGGATCTGGTCGGGGCGCGGCAGTCGCAGCTGCTGCTTGCTTCGGAATCCGAAGAGACTCGCGCCAATGGGGCTGCCGATGCGCCTCGGCGGCAACGGCCGGCGCCGCTCACCCCGCGCATTTCGGACGCCGAGCGCGAGGCCCACCGGGCCTTCATCGCAACGCTCGGCGACAAGGCGATCTGGAACGAGTTCTTGCCCGCTCCAGCCGCCCCTTTGGCTGGTTAAGCCTGGCCGCTCGGCTGAGCGGCCATTTGCCGCTCCATGTTCTGGCGATAGAGGCCGACGAAGTCGACCGGATCCAGCATCAAAGGCGGGAACCCGCCGTCGCGCACGGCAGTGGCGATGATCTCACGGGCAAACGGGAACAGCAGGCGCGGGCATTCGATCATGACCAGCGGATGCAAATTGTCCTTCGGCACGTTGGAGATGCGGAAGACGCCGGCATAAGCGAGCTCGAACGAGAACATGATCTTGCCGGCGGTCTCGGCCTTGCCCTCGACCGACAGCGTCACCTCGAACTCCTGTTCGCTGAGATTGTTGGCGCTGACATTGATCTGGATGTTGATCTGGGGCGGCTGGCTCTGCTGCTGGAGCGAGCTGGGCGCATTCGGATTTTCGAACGAGAGGTCCTTGGTATATTGCGCCAGGACGTTGAGCTGGGGAGCCTGGGCCGCCTCGGGAGGGGTGCCGTTACCGTTGGTCATAAGAGTGTCTCCTTACCCGATTGGGCTGAATTTCGCGGCGGTTGGCTAACATAGGGCTACCTCGTTCCACAAGGACGAACGGTCCCGGATGGGGAATTCCGGCCACGCCCACAACTGTGGCGTTCACCCCGGCGATCCAGCGCAACTGCGCCTTAAACGATTGAAGATGCGCGATTTCCGGGCAGGATCGGGTTTCCCCTTAAGCATAAAACGCGCTACACTCGGTGCTGTGCCAAAAGGCGCCATTGGCCGGGCAAGATTTCGTGCCTACATCCCACGGACCTGACGCGCGGACCCAAAATGGTGATGTAGACTTGCCGTTCCGGTATGGAACGGTCTACTGGCCGGATCGATTTTCCCGGCACGATCCTTTCGAGACGGCCCCTTCTACAGACGACCAGAAAGCGAATACGACGTGGACATCTACACCATCATCTTCCTGGCGCTGGCGGTCTTCATCTTTCTGAGGCTGCGCAGCGTGCTGGGGCAGCGCACGGGCAACGAGCGGCCGCCGTTCGACCGCAACGCGCTCCAGGGCGCCCAGGACAAGAACGTCGTCACCATGCCGGGCAAGGTCATCGACCAGGCTCCCTTGGCGCCGACGGCCGAGCCGACCCCGCCCTCCGACCGTTGGAAGGGCCTGACCGAGCCGGGCACCGTGCTCGCCCAGGGTCTCGACGCCATCGTCGAAAAGGATTCCACCTTCGATCCGCGGCATTTCATCTCCGGCGCCCGCGGCGCCTATGAGATGATCGTGCTGGCCTTTGCCAATGGCGACCGCCGCGCGCTGCGCGACCTGCTGTCGTCGGAGGTCTATGAAAGCTTCGATGCCGCGATCAAGGAGCGCGAGAAGAACGAGCAGAAGACCGAGACGCGTTTTGTCTCGATCGACAAGGCCGAGCTCGTCGGCGCCGAACTGCGCGACCGCACCGCCCAGCTCACGATCCGCTTCGTCTCGCAGATGATCTCGGCCACCCGGGACAAGGCCGGCAACATCGTCGACGGAAGCGCCGACACGGTCGCCGACATCACCGACATCTGGACTTTCGCCCGCGACATCACTTCTCGCGATCCGAACTGGAAGCTGGTTGGCACCGGAAGCGCGAATTAAGGTTTTCCTGAAGACCAGCGCGACGGCGCTTTGCGCAGGTGCCGTCGCGCTGTCGTCGTTTTCACTCGGCGCTGAGGCGGCGCGGCGCCACTATCGCAGCCATCACCATCATCTCCCGGAATTGCCTGCCGCGCCGCCGCGCGCCTTGCCATATCCGCAGCTTCCCCTGCCGCTCGAAATTCCCGGCGCCCAATATCTGCCGCTGGCCTGGGCCGACGTGAAGGGCTGGGGCGACGACAATCATCTCGCCGCCTACAAGACCTTTCGCGCGAGCTGCCGTCCGATCAACGCGCAGACCGGCGCTCCCGAACCGAAGGCTTTGGGCGCCTCGCTGGGCGAACCCTGCCGGGTCGCCAAATCGCTCGAGCTTACCGACGACGCTCGGGCCAAAACCTTCTTCGAGGAGAATTTTGCGCCGCTGCGGATCTCGCGCCTCGGCGAGCCCGATGGTTTCGTCACCGGCTATTACGAACCGGTGCTGGAGGGATCGCGCACGCAGACCGACGTCTACAATGTCCCGGTCTATCGCCGCCCCTCGAATCTCTTTGTGCGCGGTTACAAGCAGGATTCGGTCAGCCTGCCCAACAAGGGCCCGGTCTATCGCAAGATCGGCCGCCGCAAGCTCGTGCCTTATTACGACCGCGCCGAGATCGAGGACGGCAAGATCGCCGGCCGCGGACTCGAGATTGCCTGGCTGAAGGACCCGACCGATCTGCTGTTCGCCCAGATCCAGGGTTCGGCGCGGATCAAGTTCGACGACGGCGGCACGGTCCGGCTCAACTACGACGCCTATAACGGCTATCCCTATACGGCGGTCGGTCGCATCCTGATCGAGCGCGGCATCATTCCAAAGGAAGAGATGTCGATGCAGAAGATCAGGGAGTGGATGGCGCAGACCCCTGACGGTGCCAAGGAGCTGCGCCGCCAGAACCGCTCCTACATCTTCTTTCGCGAGGTCAATCTATCCGACAAGGAGGAGGCGGTCGGCGCGCAAGGCATTCCGTTGACGGCCGGCCGCTCGATCGCGGTCGACAAATCGCTCCACGTCTACGGCACCCCGTTTTTCATCGAAGGCGAGCTGCCGATCGATTCCGAACGCGCGAAGACGCCGTTCCATCGCTTGATGATCGCGCAGGACACGGGCTCGGCCATCATCGGTCCGGCGCGCGCCGATCTCTATTTCGGCGCGGGTCAGGATGCCGGCCGGGTCTCCGGACGGCTGCGCCATGCCATGCATTTCGTGATGCTGGTGCCGAAGAGCCTCGATCCCACAACGCGCGGCGCGCGGCTCCCGGTGCCGGACCCGCGGCCCTCGGAGAAGATCGCAAAGCTGTTTCCGCAAACGGAGCCTGCGAAGGACAAGCCGCCTGCCGAGCTGCAAAGCAAGAGCGAGACGGTCGCTGTCGCCGGTCCAGTCCCGCTGCCGGTGCCGCGTCCCGTGATCGAGCCAGTTCAGGAGCCGCGGCGGCCGGTGAAAAATCGCTCCCATCGGCAACAATGAAGCGATCGTCCCGTCCGCCCGTGCTGGAGCCTCGTCCCTCGCCGCGCCGTCGCGCGCTGAGTGAGGAAGAGCGCGCGCTGTGGGATACGGTCGCAAAGCAGGTCAAGCCGCTGAGAAAGCATCGTGCGGCGAAGGCGCAAGCTGCACCACGCACCGAGTCTTCGCCTGCAGCGCCCGCCCCCCGGATTGCGCCGTCGCCACGTCCGATTGCCGCTGCCCCGGCACCGCGCGCAGCGAAGCCGGCGGTGCCGCCGCTGGCGCCGCTCGGCAAGCGCGAGCGCACAAAGCTGTCGCGCGGGCGCAGCGAGATCGAGGCGCGGCTCGATCTGCACGGCATGACCCAGATGCGTGCCCACCGCGCGCTGAGCGGCTTCCTGCACCGCGCCCATCATGACGGCCTGACCTTCGTGCTGGTCATCACCGGCAAGGGCCGAAGCGGCGGCGAAAGCGGCGTGCTGCGCCGTCAGGTGCCGGAATGGCTGAGCCTGCCGGAATTCCGGGCCTTCGTCGTCGGATTCGAAGAGGCCGGTATCGGCCATGGCGGCGAGGGCGCGCTCTACGTGCGGATCAGGCGGGCGAGATATTAGAACGGCCGCACGATTCCGACGCGCGGGATCAATGTGACAATCAGGCCGAAGATATTTGTCGTCTGATCTTCCGCCGAAATCAGCGGCGTCTCGCGTGCGGCGGGCAGCATCTTCACCGCGTGCAGGATCAGGAACATGCAGACTGCCCAGTTCGAGATCCAGCGCGAATAGTCGAATACCATCGCGAACATCACGACATAGGCGAGGCTGACGCCGATCAGCGCCGCAATGACGAGGCGGCGATGCGTGTCGCTTGCGAGCGCGCCGATCAAATTCGCAAAATAGCGCCACAGCGGTGTGTGCAGCCAGATCAGCAGCGCGAACACGGGCACGCCGAGGATGTTGTGCGGCAGGCGGCCCCAGGTGTCGGAAATCTCCTTCGCCAACGGCTGATACCAGATGTAGGCAAACTGCAGCAGGTCGGTCCGCGACGGATCGGCCATCCGGCTCTTCAGATCGGCGACGAAATCCGCCTCCGGGACCGGCATCGTTCCCCAAAACTGCGCGGCGAAGAACAGCGCGGAGACGGCCAGCAGGGCCATGATGCCGAACGCGACATTGGTGCGATCGCAGCCATGCGCTAGATAATGCCTGATCACGACGATGGTGATGATGGTCGGCACATACATCAAGAGATGGATGTGGTGGATCAGGACGAGAACGATCGAGAACAGCGCAGCCAGCGCCACGAACAGCAGCGAGCCGGCCGGCACCAGCAGCAGGACGATCGCCAGCGCGCAGCCATAGATGTCGAAATGGCCGAGCGTGTGCATGAAGTTCTTGAGGAAGAACGGCGAGCCCGCGATGAAGACGAACGTCGGCAATGTCTTCGCGGTGAAGCCGAACGTTGTCTGGAATAGTCTTGCGTACAGCCCGAGCGTCACCAGCCATGTAGCGCCGCCGAGCGCGAACACCAGCCATAGCGGCACCTTGTCGGTGAACAGCGCGACGATCGTCCCGATCAGCGCGCGCTTGATGAAGCCAAAATGGTAATCGACGAGGAGGTGGATGTAGGGGACGTAAGGCGGCAGCTGGATCTTGTGAACGAAGACGCCAACGATGATTGCCGCGTTGATCGCGAGCAGCAGGCGCCAGGGGTTTTGCAGGAAGCGTGCGGTCACGCCGCATCCATAGCGCGACCGTCCGGAATTACAAAATGAACCGGCTCAAATCCGCGTTCTTGGCGAGGTCGCCGACGTGCTTCTGCACGAAATCGGCGTCGACCCTGACGGTCTCGCCGCTGCGATCTGGGGCGGTGAAGGAGATCTCGTCCAGCACCCGCTCCATCACGGTCTGCAGCCGCCGCGCGCCGATGTTCTCGACGGTGGAATTCACGGCCACCGCGACGTCCGCAAGCGCGTCGATGGCGTTGTCGGTGATGTCGAGCGTGACGCCTTCGGTCTGCATCAGCGCGACATATTGCTTGATCAGCGAAGCCTCCGGCTCGGTCAGGATGCGGCGCATGTCGTCACGGGTCAGCGCCTGCAGCTCGACGCGGATCGGCAGGCGGCCCTGCAATTCCGGCAGCAAATCGGACGGTTTTGCGACGTGGAAGGCGCCTGAGGCAATGAACAGGATGTGGTCGGTCTTCACCGCGCCGTGCTTGGTCGAGACGGTGGTGCCCTCGATCAGCGGCAGCAGGTCGCGCTGCACGCCCTCGCGCGAGACGTCGCCGCCGGCGCGGCCTTCGCGGGCGCAGATCTTGTCGATCTCGTCCAGGAACACGATGCCGTTGTTCTCGACCGCACTGATCGCCTCCATCGTCAACTGATCGCTGTCGAGCAGCTTGTCGGATTCCTCGTTGATGAGGATCTCGTGCGAGCTCTCCACCGTCAGCCGCCGCGTCTTGCTGCGTCCGCCGAGCTTGCCGAAGATGTCGCCGATCGAAACCGCGCCCATCTGCGCGCCAGGCATGCCCGGGATCTCGAACATCGGAAAGCCGCTGCCGCCGCCTTGCGTCTCGATCTCGATTTCCTTGTCGTTGAGCTCGCCCGCGCGCAGCTTCTTGCGGAAGGAGTCCCGCGTCGCGGCGCTGGAATTGGCGCCGACCAGGGCATCAAGTACGCGCTCCTCAGCGGCGAGCTGCGCACGTGCCTGCACGTCTTTGCGCTTGCGCTCGCGGACCTGAGAAATCGCGACCTCGACGAGATCGCGCACGATCTGCTCGACGTCGCGGCCGACATAGCCGACCTCGGTGAATTTCGTCGCCTCGACCTTCAGGAACGGCGCGTTGGCAAGCTTGGCGAGCCGCCGCGCGATCTCGGTCTTGCCGACCCCGGTCGGGCCGATCATCAGGATGTTCTTCGGCAGCACCTCTTCGCGCAAGGAGCCTTCGAGCTGCTGCCGCCGCCAGCGGTTGCGCAGCGCGATCGAGACGGCGCGCTTGGCATCGGCCTGGCCGACGATGAAACGGTCGAGTTCGGAAACGATTTCGCGGGGGGAGAAGTCTGTCATGGGACCTTAGCTAGGATCAGATGCGGGGCGGGACAAGCCGCTTTTTTTGGCCGTCAGATGATCGGCGGACCCGATTGCCATAGTTTCACGGCCTCGATCGGATGGATCAGCATCAGGATATTGAGCGTCAGATTGTCGCGAATATGCAGCGCCAGCATGATTTCGAAGGCGAGCCCAAGCAGGATGGTCACTGATACAGGCAGCAGGCGCGCTACGAGGAAGCCCAGCATCATGGACAAATTGTCAGAGATCGAATTGACGATGCTGTCGCCGAAATAATCCAGCGAGATCGTGCCGGCGCGGTAGCGTTCGATGATGAAGGGCGAGTTCTCGACGATCTCCCAGGCACCTTCGATCAGAATGGCGATGATCAGGCGGGCGGGCCAGGACAGAGACACGAACGGCAGCCGCGCGAACAGCAGCCAGGTCAGCCCGTAAAACAGGAAGCCGTGCAGGATGTGCGAGAAGGTGTACCAGTCGGCGATGTGCTGCGAATTCTCCGAGCTGTTCACCACGCCATGCCACAGCTTGACATAGCCGCAGGTGCAGATCGGCACCCGGCCCATCGCAAGCAGGATCGAGGCCTGCATCGCCAGCAGCAGCAGCGCGATGCCGACCCAGGCGAGCGGCGGAAACGCGGCCTTGCTCTCATGCGTGGTTGCCAGCGTCATGGCTCGCGCACCATCAGGAGTGCGGGCCCGTCGGGCGTCTCGACCATGCGGTCGCGGACAAAGCCGGCCTTCTCATAGGCGCGCACGGCGCGCGCGTTGAGCGGATCAGGATCAGTGACGATGCGCGGCAGGCCCTGCCGCAACTGCGCGTCGGCGAATTGCCGGATGAATGCCGAACCGTGCCCGCGCGCGATCATGTCGCTTTCGCCGATGAACTGATCGATGCCACGGGTGGCCTCCGGTTGCGGCCCAACACCCGTATTCCAGGCGGTCAGGCGGTAGCATTGAAGATAGCCGAACGGCTTGCCTTCGGCCAACACGATGAACTGGTCCATTGCCGGCTCGCCGAGATCGCCGCTCACGAGCGCGAACTGCTCGTCCGGATCGCCCCACCATTCCCGCACATGCGCTTCGCCCAGCCATCGCCGAATCAGCGGCAGAACGGCCGCGGTCATCGGGCGGAAGGTGTAGGCGAGGGCCATGGCCTACCCGGCCGACAGCGCTTCGATGGTCACATTGCGGTTGGTGTAGACGCAGATATCGGCGGCGATGTCGAGGGAGCGGCGGACGATGGTCTCGGCGTCCTTGTCGGTGTCGAGTAGGGCGCGGGCGGCCGCCAGCGCGTAATTCCCGCCGGAGCCGATCGCCATGACGCCGGCTTCGGGCTCCAACACGTCGCCGGTGCCTGTCAGCACCAGGGAGACGTCCTTGTCGGCGACGATCATCATGGCCTCCAGCCGCCGCAAATAACGGTCGGTGCGCCAGTCCTTGGCGAGCTCGACGGCGGCCCGGGTCAATTGCCCCGGATATTGCTCGAGTTTGGCTTCCAGACGCTCGAACAGCGTGAAGGCGTCGGCGGTGGCGCCGGCAAAGCCGCCGATGACGTCGCCCTTGCCGAGTTTCCGGACCTTCCTGGCGTTGTGCTTGATCACGGTCTGGCCGATCGAGACCTGGCCGTCGCCGCCGACCACCACCTTGCCGCCCTTGCGGACCGTCAAAATCGTGGTGCCGTGCCAGCCCGGCGAGCTGTTTGGGGAGTCCTGCATGAATGATCCTCGTTGACCGGGCTGATTTAGGCGGTCGGGAGCGGGGGCACAACGGGCCGCTCCGGGCCCAATTTGCTCACCATAGGCAGAAGTAGAGGCCCGGCCAGCCGTTGCCGCAGTAGCGAAGGCGTCATTTGGCTGTTAAAAGACCGGCGTTTTCGGCCCGAACTAGGATGGAAGCGTGTTTTGATGCGCACCGCGACGATCAAGCGCAAGACCAAGGAAACCGACATCGAGGTCACCGTGAACCTCGATGGCTCCGGCGTGTCCAATATCGCGACCGGCATCGGCTTTTTCGACCATATGCTCGATCTCCTCGCCCGCCATTCCCGCATTGACCTCACGGTCAAGGCGGTCGGCGATTTGCACATCGATCATCACCATACCACCGAAGACACCGGCATCGCGCTCGGCCAGGCCGTCAAGCAGGCGCTCGGCAACATGGCGGGCATCACCCGCTATGCCGGCGTGCACATGCCCATGGACGAGACGCTGTCACGCGTGGTCATCGACATCTCGGGCCGCCCGGTCCTGGTGTTCAAGGTCGACTTCCCCCGCGACAAGATCGGCGAGTTCGACACCGAATTGGTGCGCGAGTGGTTCCAGGCCTTCGCCATGAACGCCGGCGTGACTCTTCACGTCGAGACCCTATATGGCGATAACAGCCACCATATCGCCGAGTCCTGCTTCAAGGGTCTGGCACGGGCGCTGCGCACCGCCGTCGCGATCGATCCGAAGGCGGTGGGCGAAATCCCGTCCACCAAGGGCTCGCTCGGCGGCTGACATCTTTCGGCCCGCGGCCCGCGCCGTTTGCGGTATCACTGAATTCCTAGGGAACGGGGCATCGCCATGTCCGTCTACACAGTTCATGCTCCCTCCCCCGCAGGATCCGATCTGCGCGCGACCGACAAGTTCGTCTTCGTGCGCGACGGCTTCCATTTCTGGGCGATGATCTTCGGACCGCTCTGGCTGCTGTGGAATCGGCTGTGGCTGGCGCTGATCGGCTGGGTGATCTTCGTTGCCGCCTTCAACGTCGGGCTGTCCAGCCTCGGTGTCGGCCGTTCGTCGATCTTTTTCGCCGACATCATCGTCGCGCTGCTGATGGGATTCGAGGCCTCCAGCCTGCGCCGCTGGACGCTCTCGCGCGGTAAATGGCGACAGCTCGACGTGGTGATTTCCGACGACGAGGACACCGCCGAGCGCCGCTTCTTCGAGCGCTGGAGCCAGAAGCAGCGCGGCATCGTCAACGATCAATGGGCCGTCGATCGCGGTGGCCCGCCGCCGACCCGCAACGTGCCGGGTCAGCAATTCTCCAACCCGCCGCCAATGCCGGCAGGTGGCATCATTGGTTTGTTTCCAGAACCGGGAGGGTCAAGATGAGCGTCGCCATCATCGATTACGGTTCCGGCAATCTGCATTCGGCCGCCAAGGCGTTCGAGCGCGCCGCGCGCGGCATGGACAACCCGCAAAAGGTGTTCGTCACCAGCGATCCAGACCAGGCCTACAGCGCCGACCGTCTGGTACTGCCGGGCGTCGGTGCCTTCGCTGATTGCCGGCGCGGGCTCGATGCCGTCAACGGCATGGTCGAGGCGATCACCGAAGCGGTGCGCGTCAAGGCGCGGCCGATGTTCGGCATCTGCGTCGGCATGCAGCTGTTCGCCACCCGCGGCAAGGAGCATGTGATCACGCAAGGGCTGAACTGGATCGGCGGCGACGTCGAGAAGATCACGCCGAACGACGAGAGGCTGAAGATCCCGCACATGGGATGGAATACGCTCGATGTGCTGCGCGAGCATCCGGTGCTGGACAGGCTGCCGCTCGGCCCCAAGGGCCAGCACGCTTATTTCGTGCACTCCTACCACCTCAACGCCACCAACGAGGCGGACGTGCTCGCGCGCGCCGATTACGGCGGGCCCGTCACCGCGATCGTCGGCAAGGACACCGCGATCGGGACGCAGTTTCACCCCGAGAAGAGCCAGCGCTTCGGCCTCGCCCTGATCTCGAATTTTTTGCGATGGAAACCGTGATTCTCTTTCCCGCGATCGACCTCAAGAACGGCCAATGCGTGCGCCTCGAACAGGGCGACATGGCGCGCGCGACCGTGTTCAACCTCAATCCCGCTGCGCAGGCGGCGAGCTTCGTCGCGCAAGGCTTTGAGTATCTCCACGTCGTCGACCTCGACGGCGCGTTTGCCGGGAAGCCTGTGAACGCGCAGGCCGTCGAGGCGATGCTGAAGACGATCACGATTCCGGTGCAGCTCGGTGGCGGCATTCGCGATCTCGCGACTGTCGAAGCCTGGCTCGAAAAGGGCATCACCCGCGTCATCATCGGCACCGCCGCGGTGCGCGACCCCGAATTGGTGAAGGCTGCCGCCAGGAAATTCCCCGGCCGCGTCGCGGTCGGGCTCGATGCACGTGGCGGCAAGGTCGCGGTCGAAGGCTGGGCCGAGACCTCGCAGGTGACGGTGCTGGAGATCGCACGGCGTTTCGAGGATGCCGGCGTTGCCGCCATCATCTTCACCGACATCGCGCGCGACGGCCTGCTCAAAGGCTTGAATCTCGATGCGACCATTGCGCTGGCGGATGCGATCTCGATTCCCGTGATCGCCTCCGGCGGCCTCGCCTCGATCGAGGACGTCAAGGCGATGCTGACGCCGCGCGCGAAAAAACTCGCCGGCGCGATCGCCGGCCGCGCGCTCTATGACGGCCGGCTCGATCCTGCGTCCGCCCTCGCCCTGATCCGTAACGCAGGCGCTGCCTAGGAGACCTCCGATGTTCAAGGTGCGCGTGATCCCCTGCCTCGACGTCAAGGACGGCCGGGTCGTCAAGGGCGTCAACTTCGTCGATTTGCGCGATGCCGGTGACCCCGTCGAAGCGGCGATCGCCTATGACGCCGCCGGCGCGGACGAACTTACGTTTCTCGACATCACCGCGACCCATGAGAATCGCGGCATCATGCTGGACGTGGTCCAGCGCACCGCGGAAGCCTGCTTCATGCCCCTCACCGTCGGCGGCGGCGTGCGTGAGGTGAACGACATCAAGACCCTGCTGCGCGCCGGTGCGGACAAGGTCTCGATCAACAGCGCCGCGGTGTCGCGGCGCGAGTTCGTCAAGGAAGCCGCCGAGAAATTCGGCGGGCAGTGCGTGGTGGTCGCGATCGACGCCAAGCGGGTCAAGCGCGCCGGTGGCGGAGAGCGCTGGGAGATATTCACGCATGGCGGCCGCAACTCGACCGGCATCGATGCCATCGAATATGCCCAGGAAGTGGTCTCGCTCGGTGCCGGTGAAATCCTGCTCACCTCGATGGACCGCGACGGCACGCGGCAGGGTTTTGACATCCCGCTGACCCGGGCGATCGCCGACAGCATTCCCGTTCCTGTGATCGCCTCGGGCGGCGTCGGCAATCTCGATCACCTCGTCGACGGTATTCGCGACGGCCACGCCACCGCCGTGCTGGCCGCCTCGATCTTCCATTTCGGGGAATTCACCATCCGCGAAGCCAAGGAGCACATGTCCCGGCGCGGGCTGCCCATGCGCCTCGATGCCTGACGACTCCCGTTCCTAAAAATGCTAAATCATCGGCGGGAACCGGCTTATCCCGTCAGAAACCGGCCAATCATCGGCCAAGGCGCGTTTTCCGAGTATTTGTATGCCGCGTTTCACCATCCACGATCTGGCCGAGACCATCGACGCCCGCGCGGCAGCGGGTGGCGAGGCGTCCTATACCCGCAAGCTCCTCGACAAGGGCGCCGAACATTGCGCCAAAAAGTTCGGTGAGGAGGCAGTCGAAACCGTAATCGCAGCAGTCGAAAACGATCGCGCGCATCTGATCGCCGAAGGCGCCGACCTGCTCTATCATTTCCTTGTGCTGCTCAAGGCCCGCGGCGTAAAGCTGGAAGAGGTCGAGGCCGCATTGGACAAGCGGACCAATATGTCAGGGTTGGAAGAAAAGGCGTCGCGTAAGGGCGGCAGCTAGCCGAGGTGGAGAGTCGCGTCATGGATATCCGCGCACCCGAGCAGCAGTATAATCCGTACCGCGTCTATACGCGCGAGGAGTGGTCGCGACTGCGCGACGACACGCCGATGACGCTGGAGCCGGGCGAGTTCGACCGGCTACGCTCGCTGCACGACCGCCTCGATTTGCAGGAGGTCGAGGACATCTACCTGCCGCTGTCGCGCCTGCTGTCGATTTATGTCGATGCGATGCAGCGGCTTTATTACGCGGAGCGCCAGTTCCTCAACATCCGCGACCGCAAGATGCCCTACATCATCGGCGTCGCCGGTTCGGTCGCGGTTGGAAAATCCACCACGGCCCGCGTGCTTCAGGCGCTGCTGGCGCGCTGGTCGCCGCGTCCCAAGGTCGAGCTGATCACCACCGACGGATTTCTGTATCCCAACGCCGTGCTGGAGCGGCAGGGCATCATGCAGAAGAAGGGCTTTCCGGAGAGCTACGACCTGCCGCTGCTGCTCAGCTTCCTCTCCGACATCAAGGCCGGCCGCCGCCATGTGCGCGCGCCGGTCTATTCGCATTTGACCTACGACATCGTGCCGAACCAGTGGGCCGAGATCGACCAGCCCGACATCCTGATCGTCGAGGGCGTCAACGTGCTGCAGACCGGCAAGCTGCCGCGTGACGGCAAGGCCGTGCCCGTGGTGTCCGACTTCTTCGATTTCTCGGTCTATATCGACGCGGACGAGGCGGCGCTGCGGCAGTGGTACATCAGGCGCTTCCTGTCGCTGCGCGACACCGCGTTCACCAATCCAAAATCCTACTTCAATCGCTACGCGCTGTTGTCGGACGAGGAAGCCACCGCCACCGCGATCGCGATCTGGGAACGCACCAACCTCGCAAATCTCGAGGACAACATCCTGCCGACTCGTCCCCGCGCGACCCTGATCCTGAAGAAGGGCGCCGATCACACGGTGGCGAGCGTGGCGCTCAGGCGGCTGTAGCAGCCTTGATGGACGGCGCCCTTTGTCAAATTTCGGGCTGAGTATCTTTTGTTGCAGACCGGCGAGGGGTATTTGGTTATGGCTTTCGGAAACGCAAACGGGCCCCATGGTTGATCGTCTCAGAAGCGCCGCCGAGCATCTCGAAGCACCGACCTGCCCGGACTGCCATATCGAGATGAAGTGGTTCCGCTCCGAACTGCTCGCGGACGAGCCGACCCCGATCATCGCGCATCTCTTCGTGTGTCCGCATTGCAAGCGCGCCGCCCAGGTAGACACCATGTTCAGGGGAGGCCAGGCGCCGCATGACAAGCTGTCTGCGCCGCGGTTTATGGCTTATGCCGCATAACGGTTCATCCCGTCGGAGCGCGCAGTGATGCCGGGCTCCCGGCCTGCTCCGCACCCAAGCTGACGTGCGTCGCCGGCAGGTGGCTCACTTGCCTGCCTTCGCGATCCAATCCGCAGGCTTGATGCGTCCTGCAAAGGTTGCGGGACCCGAGCCGCCGGCCTTGTAGACGAAGGCTTCACCTTCCTGCACGTCCCCGGCCTCCTTGCCGAAGGCATCGGCGATGTTGGTCTTGTGGGTGACCAGGAAGGTGTTTGTGCCGGCCTTGGGCGGCGCATCGACGAACTGCCGCACGGCCTGGCCCGCCTTTGCATTTGCACCGGTCGGATTTGCCATGCCCGACGCACTCGCGTTACTGCTGTCCGTCAATGCGTCGACCGGCTTGATCTCGCGGCCGGAGATCAGTCTGCCGGCCTCGATCGCGCGGTTCAGCCGGCTGGTGTAGACGTCGCCGATCGGGATCGCGAGTTCCTTGATGGCCGTCCCGATCTGGCGCGCCATGTCCCGGCCCTTTTCACTGAGCTGACGCTGGGCGCTCATGTCGTCGAATTTGAAAGGGTAGACATCCTTTTGGCTGTCGTCGGTAGCGGTGTGGCGAAACACCAGCACGTAGCCGCCTTGCTTGAGCGAGGCGATCAGTTGCGAGCTATCGGCCGCGGCGGCTTGAGTGGAACCACAGAGAAGGATCACGAAAGCGAGGCGGCAAAGCACGTTCATGCGAAATCCTCTGTTTAAATGCCCCAGAGGATGGTGACGTGCGACGCGGTCGATTTCAATTGTCGATTACCGGCCGAGATCAGGTTCCTATGAAATCCGAATCAAACCGCGAGCTGCCGCGCCGCCGCCAGTCCGGCCAGCGCCTCTTCCAGCTTCTCGCGATCGAGCGGCTTGATCAGAAACCCGTTCATGCCCGCTTCAAAGCAGGCGTAGCGATCTTCCACCAGCGTATTGGCGGTGAGCGCGAGGATCGGCGTGTGATGGCCGCCTCTAGCTGCCTCATGCGCACGGATTCGCTTTGTCGTTTCGATGCCGTCAAGCTGCGGCATCTGGATGTCCATCAGCACGAGATCATAGGGCGTGCCGGCCGATGCCGCGCCGAGCCAGGATTCCAGCGCGGCCTCGCCATTGATCGCGATGACGACGCGGTGGCCGAGTTTCGTCAGCAGCGAGCGCATCAACAGCGCGTTGATCTCGTTGTCCTCGGCGACGAGAACCGACAGGCCTTTCGCCGGTACCGCGGCGGTGGATGGGGCCGAGGGCTCCGGCGCGAGATCGGGCGAGGCGACCTCCGGGGGTAGCGTGAGGCGTGCGGCGAGCGAGGCCGCGCGCAGCGGCTTCACCAGGAAGCCCGTGAAGGCCGGCGAAAGTTTCTCGTGGCGCGAGCCGGACGTCAGCAGCACGAGGCGTTGCGTCGCATGACTGCGTGCGGCTTCGCCGAGGCGGTCGGCGGTGGCAGCGCCGAGCGCGCGATCGATCAGGACCGAATGCCATGAGCGTTCCGGCAGCAGCGCTTCCGCCACCGCGACGTCCGTCACCATGCAGGTCTGGCCGCCCCAGCGCTCCAGCCGGCGCGCGATCAAGGAGGCCTCGATGCCGTCGGCGATCAGCAGGATCGACTTGCCGGTGAGATCGGGGACGGGGAACGCCGTCTGTTCTGCGCCAGCGTGCGCTGGCGCGAGCGGAATCGCGACCTCGAAGGTCGAACCCTTGCCCGGCTCGCTCGTGAGCGTGATGCGGCCGCCCATGCGCTTGACGATGCGCTCGCTGATGGCGAGACCGAGGCCGGTGCCGCCATAGGTGCGGGCGACGCGTTCGTCGGCCTGCTCGAATTCGCGGAAGATGCGCTGTTGCGCGTCGGCTGCGATGCCGATGCCGGTGTCGCGCACCAGAAAACTGATCTCGTTCGGCCAGATGCCGAGCTCGACGATCAGCGCGACGCCGCCGCTCGCAGTGAACTTGATGGCGTTGCCGGCGAGGTTGAGCAGCACCTGGCGCAGCCGCGCGGCGTCGCCGACCACTTCGAGCGGCAGCCGCTCGTCGACATAGGCGGCGATCTCGAGCTGCTTCGCCTGCGCGCGCGGCGCGAGCAGCTCGGTGATGTCCTCGATCAGGGCCGAGAGCGAAAAGGGACGCTGCTCGAGATCGAGCTTGCCGGCTTCGATCTTGGAATAGTCGAGCAACTCCTCGATCAGCGCCATCAGCGCTTCGCCGGAGGTCTTCACGGCCTTGGCGTAGGTCGACTGCTCAGGCGTCAGCGTGGTGTCGAGCAGCAGCCCGCCCATACCGATGATGCCGTTCAGCGGCGTGCGGATCTCGTGCGACGCCATCGCCAGGAAGCGCGATTTGGCCCGGTTGGCGGCGTCGGCCTGATCGCGGGCGTCGGACAGCGCGCGCTCGGTCTCGGTGCGGTCGGTGACGTCGCGTCCGACGCTCTGCAATTCGGCGGGCTGGGCGGCGTCGAGGCGAACATAGCCTTCGCGCCAGGCGATCCAGCGCGCGCCGAGCGGGGTTGTGATCTTCTGGTCGTGAATGCGCGTGCCGTTGCTCTCGCGGGCGCTGTCGCCCTGCTCCAGCACGGCGAAATCAAAGCGCGTGCCGACCAGCGCGCCGCGCGCCTGTCCGGCAAGCGCGCAATAGGCGTCGTTGGCGAAGGTGATGCAGCCATTTGTGTCGCGCAGCACGATCAGATCGCCCTGCTGTTCGAACAGGCTGCGGGCGCGTTCTTCCGCTTCCTTCAGCTCCCAATTGCGGTCGATCAGCGTTTCGTTGTGGGCAGCCAGCGCCCGCATCCGCTTGTTGACGAAGCGCAGGCGCATGCTGAGCGTGGCGAGGCCGAGGCAGGCGAGCGCGAACAGGAAGCTGACGCCGATCGCAAATGCATTGGGATCGTAGCCGGACGTCTCGGACCGGCTGCCGGAGACAAACCCATAGGCGCCGCCGAAGGTCGCCGAGAAGATCATGAAGGAGCGGATCGCAAAGGCGATTCGGGGGTGCTGTCGCCTGAAGCGGCGCATGCGCACCTTGATCCGGAACGTCCGACCCATCGCCACCGACCCGACTGTTTTCTTAAAACGCTACGCTCGCTGTAAACGACGATGTGCCGCCGACCTTGCGAACAGTTTGAGGCCCTGCGACCGCCTCCAAACAGGGTTGACGAGGCGTTAACGGCGCAAAGCGACGCGGCTCAAAGCGAGGCGGCCTGGAGACGGCGGTGGCCGCCGCGGGCGCCGACGATCAGCGCCGCCGCCTCGCGCTGCGAGAAGGTTTTCGAGCGCACATAGACACGGTAATCCGCCGGCCCCTCGGTGGAGAGATAGATCACCTGACCGCCGTCGACGGGCTGCGCGGCAATCGAGATCAGGCGAGTCGAGGGGTTGGCCTGGCAGGACTCCGATTCCGAGCCGAGGCCGTCGTCGACGACGGCGAAGTCGGCCGCGTCCGCATCCTCGGTGATCTGAACCCGCACCGTGGCGCGCGCGGGATCATCGGTGAAGGCGACATGCACGCCGGCGGTCCAGAACAGCGACGTCAGCTCGACCGAGGTGTCGCCGAGGGCGATGCAGGGATGCGAGACCGATCCGATCTCGCTTCGGGCAAACACCGCGGCCGCCAACAGGGGAACAACCGACGCCAGGATCTTGAAACGCAACATGACGCGCTACTCGCCGGGCCCGGTACGGGGAACTGATGGGCCTTATGGTTTGCAGAGCGTAAAGGAAACTCGTTACCGCCGGGTTGATGCCGGTATCCGGGGATGAGGATCTCAGTCGGTCAGGCGCTTCTGTTCGTTTTTCGCTCGACTTCAGTGAGAACCAAATAGCTGTTTTTGCCGAAGCTGATCGCCCACAGCGCCGCCCAGGCACCCCACCTGTTCCTGACCTCGATCTCGACGGTTTGGCCGGGAGTGGTGCGAACGACGAGCGGCTGGCTCCTGCCCCAATCAATGGTCGCCTCGATCGTGCAGGCGCCGGCCGGCAGCGTGATCTCCAACACGCCGTTGCGCGCAAGCTTCCCAACGCTGGTCCCGTTGACCCACAGCTCGTATGACCTCAGCCAATCAGCGTATTGGGACGCACGAACAAATCTGATGGTGCAGGCATTGGCGTCGGTCATAGCTTCACTCTCGGGGAACGTGCTGTTCGTCAGGAAGATGCCGCGGGCGTATCGGTCAGGCGATCTGGCGCACATCCTCCGCGAGTGCGCGGTAGGACAAGGCCTCGGCGAGATGCAGCCGGCCGATCCTGTCCGCATGATCGAGATCGGCCAGCGTGCGCGCCACCCGCAACACGCGGTGATAGCCGCGCGCCGACAGCCGCATGGTCTCGGCGGCGTCGCGCAGCAGCTTCTGGCCTTGCGCATCCGGTTTGGCAATCTCCTCCAGCACCGAGGCCGGCGCTTCGGCATTGGTGCGAACCTTCGGCAGGCCGGCGTCCGCGTAGCGGGCGAGCTGGATATCCCGCGCCGCCGCCACGCGCGCGGCGACTTCGGCCGAGCCCTCTGCGGGCGGCGGCAGGATCAAATCGGCCGCGGTCACCGCGGGAACCTCGATGCGCAAATCGATGCGGTCCATCAGCGGCCCCGAGATGCGGGCCTGGTAGTCGCCCGTGCAGCGATCGATGCGGCCGCGCTTGCAGGCATAGCCGGGCTCGAACGCATTGCCGCAGCGGCAGGGATTCATCGCCGCGACCAGCATGAAGCGTGCGGGATAGGTGACGCGGTGATTGGCGCGGGACACCGAGACCTCGCCGTTCTCCAGCGGCTGGCGCAGCGAATCCAGCACGCGCGGATCGAATTCGGGGAGCTCGTCGAGGAACAGCACGCCCTGATGCGCGAGCGAGATCTCGCCGGGCCGGGCGCGCATGCCGCCGCCGGTGAGCGCAGCCATGCTGGCGGAATGATGCGGCGAGCGAAACGGCCGCCGCGCCGTCAGTGCGCCGCCCTCGATCTCGCCGGCAACAGAGGCGATCATCGAGACCTCGAGCAACTCGCCCGGTGACAGCGGCGGCAGGATCGAGGGCAGGCGTGCCGCCAGCATCGATTTGCCGGCGCCGGGCGCGCCGATCATCAGCAGGTGATGGCCGCCGGCGGCCGCGATCTCCAGCGCCCGCTTGGCGCTCTCCTGGCCCTTGATGTCGCGCAGGTCGAGCGGCGAGCTTGCTGCTTCATGCACCTTCGGCACAGGCCGCGACAGCACCTGCGTTCCCTTGAAATGGTTGGCTATCTGGATCAGCGAACTTGCGGCGATGATCTGGATGTCCGGGCTCGCCCATGCCGCTTCCGAGCCGCAAGCCGCCGGACAAATCAGCCCCTCCTCGCGCACATTGGCGCCGATCGCGGCGGGAAGAACACCGGCCACCGGCGCGATCGATCCGTCGAGGCCAAGCTCGCCCAGAACGGTGAAGCCGGACAGCGCATCCGGAGGGATCGCGCCGATCGCCCCCATCAGGCCGAGCGCGATCGGCAGGTCATAATGGCTGCCCTCCTTGGGCAAATCGGCGGGCGCGAGATTGACGGTGATCCGCCGCGCCGGCAGCGCCAGCCCCGAGGCGATCAGCGCCGAGCGGACCCGCTCGCGCGCCTCCGACACCGCCTTGTCCGGGAGACCGACGATCGCAAAGGCGGAGCGTCAATGGCAAATTCTTTAGTCAGAACGGGATGTCGTCCTCGATTTCACCGAGGATTGCATTCAGAGCCTTGTCGGCACCGCGTGCGTGGCGAAGAGCCAGGTTGTGCATCTCCTGCATCATAGTGAACCAAGTCAACCGCTCCTCATCGCCTTCAAGATCAAGCTCTTCGTCGTTGAACCGATCAACGACAACCCCCTCGTCGTTGAGCACGGAAAGAGTGATGATCGGGGATCCCTCCACTGGTCCGTCCCTGAGCGCAATCTGGACCGAGTAATCTTTGAAAGACGCTTGGAATGTGTCGGCCGACAAGCTCTCTTGCCAGTCGATGGCGCCTTGCTGTGTCTTCGCGGAGAGCGCCCTAACGAGCCTCTTAGGTTTGCTCAGCGCCATTGCGGACCTCCTGATCTGTCTTCAATGCTGTCAAGACATCGACCAGCTTGTCTATGTCTCGGGAAATAATGGAGTTGAATTTTGCGACGGGAAGGGCGGTCTTGTTCGAGAGAGCCCTCTCGATGTGATTTTCCATGGTGCTCAGGTTTGCCACCGCGTTCTGGATTACCGCAAGCTGGTCGTCCGACAGTTTGACCTTCGACCCCTTTAGAACGATCAATTGCTTGCGAATGGTCGCGTAGCGCTCCGGAAGAGTGCCAGAAGTGCCTGTCTCGCGGTGGGCGCGCTTGATTTCCTCAAGCACTGCTATGGCCGTGGAAAAATCGACTATCGTTTCCAGAAGCCGAATGCTGTCGCGCGTGGCTTGCGCTGCCTGCTGCGCCGCTATCGCTGCGTTTTTCGACTTTCGAACGCCAACTAGGGTTGCCCCGAACCCCACGATGGCAATCAAGAAGCCGCTGACGTCGGCCCACGTACCAGCGAGGTCACGTGCCTTCAGCCATGCAAGCCCCAGCGTCAGATAATCAGACAAAAGCGTGCGTCCCCCGATGATGAGGTTGCCATATCGGTTTGCAGCGAGGAAGTGTGTCGTTGCCCCTTCTCACCCGGATCGTGCACCTGACTGTATGGCGCGTGGGTCAGAAAATTTGGGTCCCATCTGGACAGCAGGGTCCCATTTGGGGTCAGTCCTGCACCCCGGCTTTAAATGGCGGGCTTAAAGCGGTCGATTGCTGCCAAAGGCGCAACAGCAGCGTGCTCCGGTGACCCAGCAGCGTCAGCCTTGGTCCGACATAAGTCTGTGCTGCTATACTGATATAAACTGGCAGCATCGAAAACGCAGCATTTACAGCGACTTAGTGAAAGGGCTCGGTGTGCGCCCCGCTGTGCATGTGCATAGGCCTAGTCCATCATGCATACCTTTGGCGCCTACTCGCCCGCTTCCCGAGCCTCCTGAACCCACTGGTCCCATGTGTCATCCGAAGGCGTCCAGCCTGCCCGTCGTTTCTCCTGTTCGGCCTCGGCTTCCCGCAGTCGCCGCAGGAGTGCCTGCCGCGTGCTCTCGATGCGCTCCACGGCTCCTTCAAGCTGTTGGTCCGTCATGTGGCTTAGGGACGCCTTGGGGATGGTCGGTATTTCCAAGTCGCCTTCCTTGGTGGTGAATTTACGCAGCTCCTCCCCCAGCGGTTGGGGCAGGTGCGGGTCATAGAGCGCCAAGGCCAGCGCCGTAACCTCGGGGTCTTCGGAGAGCTTCTGATGCATCCGGTTGCCAATGACCTTGGCCAACTTCACCGCCGCCTCGTGCTTGTCGATCTGTCCCGGTGATGCTCCGTCGTGGGCCATCTTCGCCCGCCGCCACGTCACGTCCTTCAGCTCAGCTCCGAGGTTCGCCCGGAACTCCTTTGCGAACGCATCTCCCTTCTCGAACTTCGCCTTGATCATTCTCATGTTGGCCACAAGCCTCTCGCTGACCATCGCGAAGCGTGCGACCTCCGCCTTGCTGCCCCATCCCAACACAACCCTTTGCCAAGCCAGCTCGTAGCGGTCGCGGTCTGGTATGGCGAGCTTGATCACTTCGTTGCTCGTCACCGCGTAGTCCAAGGCTTCCCTCACGCTGCCCGCGAACCAGGTGGCCTTGATTGGGTCCTTCCACTTCAGTCTCTTGTAGCACTCCAGCCGGTGGTGTCCGTCCACGCACGTCCACCGATTATCCAGCTTGACCACCGTAACCGGGTCCAGCTCACCTATCGCGCCGATGATCTTAAGCAGGTCGTGGACATTGCGCTCGTCTACTTCCTTCAGCCCATGCGCGAAGATGCGCGGCTGAAACAGTGCAGGCCTGATTTCAATGTCTTCCCATCGGAGCTTGAGTTTCAGTGGTTCACCTGCCGATGGCCGTTGAAGTTCCTTGGTGGCCTTCTTTACCTCGGTGTCGAGAGTTGCTGCGGTGTTCTCTGCTCTGCGCGTCTGCTTAGCCAAGTGGCTCAATCCTTGAGTTGTCCGTTGGTGTCCGCTGCGGCCTTCTCAGGGAACAGCGCGTGCATCGGTGGTGTCGTCTCTCGCATCTCCGTCCAGTCCATGTGCCGCGTGCCACACGGGACGTCCTGTATCTCCTCGGAGTGGTGCCACCTGATCCACAGATGTCCCTGCACCGGATCAAGCACGATGCGCCGTATGGCGTCCCGTAGGGCAGCATTGGTCTCCGCCACGTCGTCGCTCTTGGTCAGCACGTGCTCAACGGCTTTGAGCCTGTCCTTAACGCTTGCGGTCGTCATGGTATCCCTCTGTGTCCGGAGGTCCCGCAGCTGCTTCTGTATGGCCTTCAGTTCCCGCTCAGCTTTGCCCAGTCTCCGGTCTGCCACTGGGGTTCTGTTACGCGCAGCTAGGTCAGCCAGATCGAATACCCACTGCTCTACGCGGTCAGCATTGGCCTGCAGTTCCTCGATTTGCTTCTCCAGTGCGGCCGTACTCTTGCCACGTGGCGCTTCCTTGATGAGGCCTCGCACGTTCTCTCGGAGAGCCTTGTCCACGGTGTCGTAGCGCACGGCCTTGTAGTCACAGCCCTCAGCTCGCATGTTGGCTCGGGAGCAAACGAGGTACACGTAGTCGCCTTTGGCCACTCGGGTCACCGCATGGCCACATGTGGCACAGAAGATGATGCCTGACACGATGGATTTCGTGGGCTGTCTGGCGTTCCGACCTCGGGCCGCCTTGGTGCTCAGTTTGCGGTTCACACGCCAATACACGTCTGCATCAACCGCAGCGGGGAACAGGTTCTCCACGGGAGCCATAGGCTCGTCTCGGCGCGACCTTGTGGTTTCGTCATGGGTCGTGGTGTGCGGTGTGAAGGTTCCGATAGGTGCAGAGCTGGCGAGCACCTTCCTGATGTAGCTTGTTCTCCAGTGATCAGCGGTCCTCTGGTCTCCGCTGCGTGGCCACGTCGGCAGACCGCGTTGATTGAGGTCTCGGGCAATCCGAGTAAGCCCATCACCTTTATCCATGCGCTCGAACATCTCACGCACGACGTCCGCTCGCTCCTTGATCAGTTCGTAACGTCCTTCTTTGTCGGACCAAGTGATCCACGCGGGTGTCTGTCGGGTGTATGGTTTCCCGTCCAGTCCGTTCTCAGCAAGCCGCTGCTTCTTGCGCGCCTTAGCATCACCGACAAGCTGTCCCTTGCGCACGCTCTCCTTGTTCGCCCGGATCAGTTCGAGCACGACCAAGAAGATGGCCTCGGGCTCCCGCTGGAAACGCTCGGCTGAGTATGCTTCGCCGTTCGTGAGGGTCACAAGGTTGATGCCGCTTCCAACCAACTGGAGGAACAGCCCTTGCGCTGTGACGATGTCAGCGCGTGAGAGCCGGTCCATGTTCTCAATCAGCAGGTAGCTGCCACGCTCGACGTATCCCGCATCGACAGCTCGCAGGAACCCTCCGAGGGCTCCTTGGTGCGCGTTCTTTCCCCGGTAGGCTGACACACCGAGGTCCGTCATCTTCAGTTCGGTGTCGAGCGTGAGCCCATGCTCAAGGGCGTACTTGGCCGCCTTCTCGGTTTGACGCTGGAGGCTCGCCCCAGCGGCTTGCGATGGTGTCGAGAACCGGACGTAGGAATAGGCCTTGGTCACGGCCTCGGTGCGCACAGGGACGTTCATGGGACTGCTCAGGCCGTAGCGTCGCCAACAAGGGGCTGCAGCACGTCGGCAAGTGCCTGATGGTCCACGGCGCTCTCCAAACCCTCCCCAAGGGCTCCTAGTGCTTGTGCTGTCCGTGCTATGGCCCAAGCGAACCGAACGGTGCTCCGAAGGATGATAATGGTGACGGTGTTCCCCAATTCCACTGCAATCTCCGTGTGATGCTGCTCGCCCGCGCCCTATAGCGTTGGCATTCACACTCTGCAATGGCGAAGGCCGGCAGACCGGGCGCGACCTGCACCTGCACGTCGACCGCGCGGGCCTCGATCCCCTCAAAGGCGACGGTAGAAACCCGCTGAACCATGCCCGAACCAGCCTGCCCTTTTGCACAATTAGGGGTAGCAGAGCGGGCCAATTCTTGCAAGAACAATACAGGAACGGGTCGAGGGGCGCCGGAAGGTCCTAACCAATCGTAAACACGACGAAGACACTACGCCTCGAATGCAAGCTGCTCTGCTCAGCACATTCCAACGAATGTCCGCTACTCCTAGGGGTGCGGGATGGGCCGTGGTCTAACGGGTGAACAATTCAAATGCTTGCAAATCGCCGGAGAAGCGAACGACGGATGTGCACGCGGCTCGCCAAGATTCATTTTGGCGCGGGTTCGCTGCCGCGGGACTGCACGATCACGGATATTTCGGATGGCGGCGTGAAAGTCGTGGCGGAATTTCTGGAAGTGCCGCCGCAATTCACCATCATCTTCGCGCCCGACTATTCCCGGCAGTGCCGCCTGCGCTGGCGCATCGGCTGCGAGTTCGGCGCTGAATTCACCGACTGAGCTTTCGGAAGCGCCCCGCCTTAACGGGACTTTAGCGTTAATCGGTAAGCATCTCTGATCAGTCGCCGAGTGATCAGAGTATGTCCAAGCGTTTGTCCGTCGCCTCTCTTCCGGCGAGATATCTGTTTTCCGCGCTTCTGATCCTGGCCCTCGGCGGCTGTCAGACAACCGGCATCGAGGACATCACCGGCGCGCTCGGCGGAAAGTCGGACACGGCTGGCAGGGCCGAGGCCAAGCCGGACGTGAAGCCGGACATGGATGCGCTGCGCGAGCGCTATCGCGCCAAGCCTGGCGATCCCAACGTCGCGCTCGAATACGGCAAGGCGTTGCGCCAGACCGGCCAGCGCGCGCAGGCGCTCGCGGTGCTGGAGCAGGCCGTGCTCGCCCATTCCAGCAACAAGGCGCTGCTCGCCGGCTACGGCCGTGCGCTCGCCGACAGCGGCAGTTTCCAGCAGGCGTTCGACGTCCTCGGCCGCGCGCATTCGCCCGAGGATCCCGACTGGCATATCCTGTCGGCGCAAGGCGCCGCGCTCGATCAGCTCGGTCGCAACGAGGAGGCGCAGCAATATTACGCCGCCGCGCTGAAGATCGTGCCGGACGAGCCGTCGGTGCTGTCCAATCTCGGACTGTCCTACATGCTGCAGAACAATCTGCCGCGGGCTGAGGAAACGATGCGCCGGGCGCACGAGCGCAATCCCGCCGATTTCCGCGTGCGCGCCAATCTCGCGCTCGTGCTGGGACTCGAAGGAAAGCAGGCCGAGGCCGAAGCCATCGTGAAGGCGGACCTGCCGCCGGATCAGGCGGCGGCCAAGGTCACGGCGCTGCGGCAGTTGCTGGTGAAGAAGCAGCAGCGGGCGGAGAAGTAACTCGCTCGCGCGCGTCAGGATGCCGTGTCAGGAAGCCTTGGTCCGAACGCCTTGCTCAGAACGCCTTGCTCAGGATGCCTTGCGATGCGGGGCTGACCCGCGACCCGACCTGCCCTTCAGCTTCTTCAGCAGCGGCCCGAGCAGCGAGCGCTTCGGCTTCTTCACTTCGCCCCGCCCGGCGAGGCGGTTCGCCATGTTCTGGAACAGCTCGGTGGTGCGGTGGCTCTTGGAGACCTCCGCGATCATCTGGCCGTTGTTGGCCGCGGTCGAGAACAGCTTCGAATCGAACGGGATCACCGCGATCGGCTGGCTCTCCATGGTCTTGGCGAAGGCCTTGACCTCGATCTCCGCCCGCTTGGGCATGCCGACCTGGTTGATGCAGTAGAGCGGCGGCCGGTCGTTCGGCCGCGCCGCCTTCAAGACGTTCAGCATGTTCTTGGTGTTGCGCAGGTTCGCAAGATCGGGCTCGGCCACGATGACGATGTCGTCCGCGTTGACCAGCGCGCGACGGGTCCAGCCCGACCATTGATGGGGAACATCGAGCACGATGCAGGGCGTGGTCATGCGCAGCGTGTCGAACACCGCGTCAAAGGCCTCCGCGCCGAAATCGTAGACGCGGTCAAGGGTGGCGGGCGCAGCAAGCAGGCTGAGACGCTCGGTGCATTTGGAGAGCAGACGCTCTATCAGGGCCGTGTCCGGCCGATCCTGCGACAGCACCGCATTGGCGATGCCTTGCACCGGGTCCTGGTTGTAGTCGAGACCCGCGGTGCCGAAGGCGAGGTCGAGATCGATCACGACGGAATCGAGCGCGAGGTCGCGGGCGATGGTCCAGGCCACATTGTGCGCGACGGTGGAGGCACCGACACCGCCCTTGGCCCCGACCACCGCGATGACGCGGCCGGTGATGATGGTTTCGGACGCCGAGAACAGGCTGCAGATCGAGCGGACGACGTCGAGCGTTTCGACCGGTCCCACCACATAGTCGTTGACGCCGCGGCGGACCAACTCGCGATAGGGCGCGGTGTCGTTGGGATTGCCGATCACGACCACACGGGTGCCGGGATCGCAGACGCCGGCGAGGTCGTCGAGGCCCTCGAGGATGTCGCGGGTGCCGTCGGATTCGATCACGATGACGTTCGGCGTCGGCATCGTTTCATAGACTTCGATTGCCGCCGCGAGGCCACCGTCCTTGGCCGTGAGATGCGCCTTGGCGAGACGGCGATCCTGCCCGGCCGCGGTCACCGCGGCGAGCGTCTGCGCGGTCTCGCAAAAGGCTTGCACGGAGATGCGAGGAACCGGCGCAATGTGTTCCTCGGGGTGCTGCGGATCGTCCGCTTCTTCGTCGTGGACGCGTGTCATCTGCCTGTATCGCTGAGTTTGGCCTTGTCGGCGTCTGGATTGCTGCTCGCGATCGGCGTGCCCTTGCGATAGCGCTCGAAGGCCATGTCACGCCGTGCGTTATAGACCGGCGTCTCGGACCGCGGCTGCTCCAGGTCGGCCGGATTGTCGATCATGGCCGCGAGGTTGCGCTGGCTGGCGCAGCCCAGATTGAAATAGGGCCGGTTCTCGTTGTAGCCGGGGTCGAGGATGGAGGGGCCGATATCTTCCGGCCACAGCCCGCAGGGGCCGGCGACCGCGGCGATCCGGGAATAGCTCAGGCGGATGGTGGGCAGCAGCCCTGGATCCTCGGGCCGATAGGGATGCTGGACGATGGCACGCGATGGCACGCCGACGGATGCGAGCACGGAACGGATCTCGTGATAGGTCGCCGCCGCCGCGCGCGAATTCGCCGCGTTGACCGGGACGTCGACCACGACCGAGCCGGTGCCTTCGCGCACCCAGTCCCGGGCAATGCCGGCGACGTCCGCGTGCTGCGCGGCCGAGAGGCCGCCGCGAGCCTTGCCGACGAAGATCACGATCGACTTCTTGGCTTCCTCGACCGCGATCGGGTGACGCTGGCGATAGTCGGTCGGCACCGTCTGGGTGACGATCTCGCCGGTGGTGTTGCAGGCGCCCAGCATGACGGAGAGCCCCGTCAGTGCCAGCGCGACGCTCAACCCGCGACGTCGATCGGCCATGGTCTTCGTCATCGCTTCATCCCCTCGTGCCCCGTCTCTTGCCCCGTTCCCCAACCTGTCCGTTCGTCGTCAGTCGATGATGAAGCCGAAATCGCCGGGCGTGCCCGCGATCGGATCGACGCGGCGCGCGACGCCATAGAGGCGGTTCATGCGACCGAGCAGCGCCGTCTGGGCGTCAGACGCCGGGGCGAAGCCGTCGTCGGGGCGGGACAGCTCCTTCTGAGCCACCGCGCGCACCACATAGGGCGTCACGATCACCATCAGCTCGGTTTCGTTGTTGACGAAGTCCTGGCTGCGGAACAGCGCGCCGATGATCGGCACCTGGTCGACGCCGGGCAGGCCGTTGATCGCCTGTTTGGTCTGCTGCTGGATCAGGCCGGCCATGGCCATCGAGCCGCCCGAGGGAATTTCCAGCGTCGTTTCGGCGCGGCGGGTCTGGATCGAGGGGATGGTGATCGAGTTGGTCGAGCTCGACGACAGCGCCTGGGTCACCGTGATGGCGCTTTGGTTCGACAGCTCGGACACCTCGGTCATCACCCGCAGGCTGATCCGTCCCTCGCTCAGCACGACCGGGGTGAAGTTCAGGGAGATGCCGAACTTCTTGTAGGTGATCTGGGTGGTGCAAACGTGGGTGACGGGATCGCAGGCATAGCCCGAGGGAATGGGGAATTCGCCGCCGGCGATGAAGGTGGCGGATTCGCCGGAGATCGCGGTCAGGCTCGGCTCGGCGAGCGTGCGCATGACACCGGCACTTTCCATCGCGCGCATCGTGGCGCTGACGGTCGCGAAGCCTTTGGTGAGACCGGCGACACCTAATCCGTTGTTGCTGACGATCGGTCCGCCGCTGACCGAGAACGGGTTGGAATTGTTGAAGTTCACCACCGCGGTGCCGGCGTTCAGACTGGCGCTGAGATCGACGCCCAACTGCTTGACGATATCGCGGCGCACTTCGCCGACGACGACCTTGAGCATCACCTGGTCGCGGCCGCGCACGATGATGTTATTGACCACCTTGTCGGAGCCGCCGACCAGTTTCGCGGCGACGTCGCCGGCCTGCTGGGCCTCGACCGGGCTCGATACCGAGCCTGTCAGCATCACGCTGTCGCCGACGCCTTCGATCTGCACGCCCGGCAGCGACTGGCGCAGCGCCGTGCGCATGCCGTTGAGATCGCGCTTCACCGCGATATCGTAGGCGGCGACCTGCTGGCCGTCTGCGGCGAAGAACACGACGTTGGTCTGGCCGACCTGTCCGCCGATGATATAGGCGCGTTGGGCCGAGCGGATCACGGCATTGGCGATCTTGGGATCGGCGACCAGCACGTCCTTGACGTCGCGCGGCAGGTCGATGACGGCGGACTTGCCGACGCCGAGCGACAGGAAGCGCGTCTTCGCCGGCGCGATCGTCCCGACCGGCGAAACATCGAGATCGGCTGCCTGCATCGGCGCCTGGTCGCCGACCGGCGCATCTGCGGCGCTGACGACATCGGGGGCTGCGAGGAGCCCCAGGGTCAGCATCGTCCCCGTCCAGAACGAGCGCGCGCGATTCCCCCGAATGCGCATGCCCGTCCGATCATCCCCGTAGTTCATCATGTCCCCATCACTTCTGTGACGTCAGTTGCCGCGCCTGTACGCCGTAGCGGATCACGTTGACCCCGCCGGACCGCTTGCTCGCCTGGTCCTCGGGCGTGCTGTCGACCGAGTTGGCATCGACGATGCTGCGCAGCGCGAGTGTCAGCGTGCCGCCCTGGCGCGCTGCCGATAGCGCGGCGACCTGGTCGGGTTTAAGCTCGAGCGTGACGGTCCTGCCGACGACGGCGTTCTGGCCGTCCTTTTCCTTCGGCGCCTGGTCGATCGCGAGCACGCGGATATTGGTCAGGATCGCTTCGGATAGGATGAGGTCGTTACCGGCGGCCCCGTCAGGATTCTTCAGGCGGCGGGTCAGCATGATGTCGACGCGGTCATTCGGCAGGATGAAGCCGCCGGCGGCAGTCTCGGCTGAAATCTCGGTGGAGACGGCGCGCATGCCCGACGGCAGGATCGCGGCCATGAAGCCGGAGCCGTCGGCCCTGACCAGCTTCTGCTCGCGGATTGGCTCGCCCTGCATCAACGGCACGCGTGCGATCGAGCCTGCAATCTGGATCTGCGCCTCGGGCCTGTTGTCGCGGCGGATGAAGGCGCTGCTCGCGGTCGCCGCCGGCCAGAGCTGCCATTGCAGGTCCTCGGGCTTCACGGCTTGACCGAGCTGGATGTCGTTCTTGGCGACCAGGACCTCGACCGTCGGCAGCTTCTCGGCGACGGGGAGAACGGGCGCGGGCTTGTTGTCATAGCCGCTCGCCAGATACGCAGCGACGCCGCCGGCGCCCAGTGCGATGACGAGAACGACAATGCGTGCGGTGTTCATACGCTTCTACTCTACGCGGGGCACTCGAACCGCACCTGGCGGGCTCCCCGACATCGATGAGTAGGCAGCAAAAGTATAAGCGGTGTTGCGAGGCCGAATGTGATCGACGGCCGCGCTGTGGTCTTTCGGCAGATGGTGAACGTCGCGTTAGCCGGTCGGCCACCGGCCCCGTAGTTTCACGCAGTGCGGCCACTGCGTTCGAATGATGCGCGCGGCGTCATGGTGAATGGGTGGTTAGTGGTGTGTGGGGTGATGCCGCGCATGCATTACGTAGCCTGGATGGAGCGAAGCGCAATCCGGGGCCGCTGAACATGATGTGGCATCCCGGATTTCGCTGCGCTCCATCCGGGCTACGGGCCGGCGGCTACTTCGCGCGCTTTTGCTCGATCACGTCCCAGAGCTTTGCGGCAACGTCCGGTCCGCCGAGCCGCGCGATGGCGCGGATGCCGGTCGGCGAGGTCACGTTGATCTCGGTGAGGTTGCCGTTGATGACGTCGATGCCGACGAACAACAGCCCGCGCTCGCGCAGCGCCGGGCCGACGGTAGCGCAGATCTCGCGCTCGCGCGGCGTGAGCTCGGTCTCCTGCGCAGCGCCGCCGCGCACCATGTTGGAGCGGAGGTCGTCGGCGGCCGGGACACGATTCACCGCGCCCGCGAACTCGCCGTTGATCAGGATGATGCGCTTGTCGCCGTGCTTCACCTCGGGGATGAACTGCTGGATCACCCAGGCTTCCTTGAATGTCACCGAGAACATGTCGAACAGCGAGCCGAAATTCATGTCCTGCGGCATCACGCGGAACACCGCAGCGCCGCCATGGCCGTGCAGCGGCTTCATGACGACGGCGCCATGCCTGTCGCGAAAGGCGTTGATCTCGTCGAGATCGCGCGAGATCAGCGTCGGCGGCATCAGCTGCGGGAAGTTCATCACGAACAGCTTTTCCGGCGCGTTGCGCACCGATGCGGGGTCATTGACGACGAGTGTCTTCGGATGGATGCGTTCGAGAAGGTGCGTCGAGGTGATGTAGGCGAGGTCGAACGGCGGATCCTGGCGCAGCAACACCACGTCGAAGCTGTTGAGCGCCTCGCGCCTGGGTTCGCCCAGGGTGAAATGATTGCCGGGCTCGTCGCGCACGGTGAGCAGCTGAACCGGAGCGACGATTTCCTCGCCGACCATCGAGAGCTTGTCGGGCGTGTAATAGGACAGGCCGTGGCCGCGCTTCTGCGCCTCCAGGAGCAGCGCAAAGGTGGAATCGCCCTTGATGTTGATGCGGGCGATGGGGTCCATCTGGACGGCGACGTTCAGTTTCATGGTCTGCCTTTCAGGTCGAGGCGTCGAATGCCGCCAACACATGGCGTGGAAGTCGTTTCGGCGCAATCAGCATGGCATCGAATCGCATTTCAAATTCCGCATGCTCGGGATGCGCGACGAGCCAGCCTTGCGCGGCATCGATGATGCGCTGCTGCTGGCGCGGCGTCACGGCGAAGGCGGCGTCGTCCAGCGTCGCGCGCGCCTTGACCTCGACGAAGGCGATCAAATTGCGGCGGCGCGCCACGATGTCGATCTCGCCATGCGGCGTGCGGTAACGTTTGGCGAGGATGCGGTAGCCCTTGGCCATGAGATAAGCCGCAGCGCGGCTTTCCGCAGAGATGCCGGTGTGGAACGCGGCGACGCGCTCGGGCGAGGCGATTTTCGGTTCCGACGGGACGTCAGTCTTCGCCATCGCCGCCCCGCAGATCTTTGGCAAGCTCAAGCGCGCGGGCATAGACCTCGCGGCGCGGCCGGCCCGAGAGGGCGACCGCATGCGCCACCGCATCCTTGACGCTGTTCGCGGCAAGCTGCTCACGCAGGACGTCGTCGAGCGCATCCGATGTCAGCATCTCGGCATCCGCCGCAGGCGGAGCGATCACCAGCACGAATTCGCCGCGCGTCTCCAGCGTGTCGGCATCGCGCGCCAGCTCACGCAGCGTCGCGCGCGAAATCTGCTCGTGCAGTTTGGTCAGCTCGCGGCAAATCGCGGCTTCCCGGGTCCCCATGATCTCGGCGAGCTCGGCGAGCGTGTCCTGCACGCGGTTGCCGGAATCGAACATCACCAGCGTCGCATCGATGCGCGCAAGCTCGGCCACGCGCGACTTTCGCGCGGCGGATTTCGAAGGCAGAAAGCCTTCGAAGAAGAAGCGGTCGGTCGGCAGCGCTGCGACCGATAGCGCCGCCAGCACCGAGGACGGGCCGGGCAGCGCGTAGACCGCGTGGCCGGCGGCGCAGACCTCGCGCACCAGCTTGTAGCCGGGGTCCGAGATCAACGGCGTGCCGGCATCCGACACCAGCGCGATCGAGCCGCCCTGCGAAAGCCGCTCCAGGATCTTCGGACGGGCCGCTTCAGCGTTGTGCTCGTGATACTGCTTGAGCTGCGCAGAGATGTTGTAGCGCTCGGTCAGACGCCGCGTGATGCGGGTGTCCTCGCAGGCGATGACGTCGACCCCGGCGAGGGTCTGCAGCGCCCGCAGCGTGATGTCACCGAGATTGCCGATGGGGGTCGCCACCAGGTGCAGGCCAGGCGCGGCCTTCGGCGCGACAAGCCGATGGGCGTCGACGGAGAAACCGCGCGAGGCGGCCTCCGTCGTCTCAGGTGTGTTTGTCGGGGACGGCTTTGCGCGCATAATCAGACGAACTTAGGTATGATCCCCGGGGCTGGGAACCGGTCCCCGGAAAAAGATCGTGCCTGGGCGAGGCAAGGGGCGAGGCAGGACTGGAATGTGATCCATTCGGCATCACATTCCCCAGGGAATGAAGCGTCAGCGCCATATTCGCGGCGGAAACGCCGCCTTGATGCTGGGTGACGGACGGCGGACAGCTAGCCAGAACTTGAAAGGAAGCCGCGTTAAGCGGGCATTATCCTTTTGTTTGAGTTAACTATTTGCCGACAATATGCCTGAATCCATGGCCGGTGTCGTGGAAAGAATGTCGTGACCGGCTGGCGACGGTCGGTCGGAAGAGAAACTGTCATGACGGGCCCACGTGATCCCAGATCCTCCTTTTCGGAGGAGTCTCCCGTTCAGGGGCCCCTGATGTCAGGGGCGACGCGGCGAAGCGCGCTCGGTCTGTTGCTCGGCGCGCCGCTGCTGTCGGCCTGCGCCGGCGTGCAGCAGAGCCTGAGCCAGTTCTCCAATCCGTTCAGCAGTTCCTCCCCGCCTCCGGCCCAGCCGGCCGGCCCGCCGCAACAGGCGACGACCGCCGGCACCGGCGGGGTGAAGGTTGCCGTGATCCTGCCGCTGTCGGCATCTGGCAATGCCGGCCTTGCCGCGCAGTCGATGCGCAACGCCGCCGAGATGGCGCTGGCCGAGTTCCAGAATCCCAACATCCAGCTCCTGATCAAGGACGACAATGGTAGCCCGCAGGGCGCGCAGGCCAGTGCGCAGCAGGCGGTCGATGAGGGCGCCGAGATCATCCTGGGGCCGCTATTCGCGCAGTCGGTGCCTGCGGTGGCGCAGATCGCGCGCACGCGCGGCATCCCGGTGATGGCGTTCTCGACCGATTCCAGCATCGCCGGCCGCGGTGTCTATCTGCTGAGCTTCCTGCCGGAGTCCGACGTCAACCGCATCGTCGAATATTCCGCCAGCATCGGGAAGCGCTCCGTCGCCGTGCTCGTGCCCGACAATGCCTATGGCAATGTGGTCGAGGCCGCGGTGAAGGCGGCGGTGCCGCGCCGCGGAGGGCGCATCGTCGCGTTCGAGAAATACGGCGCCGATCGCGCCACGCCGGCCCGGACCGTGGCGCAGCAGCTCGGCAGCGCCGATGCGCTGTTCATCGCCGATGATGGCGACGCCGTCGTCTCGGTCGCCGATGCGATGAGCGCGGCGGGTGCGAATCTGCGCAATATCCAGCTGCTCGGCACCGGCCTGTGGGACAGTCCGCGCGTCTATGCCAGCTCCAACTTGCAAGGCGGCCTCTACGCCGCGCCGGACCCGGCCGGCTTCCGCGCCTTCTCCGGCCGCTATCGCACCAAATATGGCGCCGAGCCCGTGCGCACCGCCACGCTTGCCTATGATGCGGTCGCCCTGGTGGCCGCGCTGGCGCGTACGCAGGGCACGACGCGCTTTTCGTCGGACGTGCTCACCAATCCCTCCGGCTTTGCCGGCATCGACGGCCTGTTCCGCTTTCGCGCCGACGGCACCAATGAGCGGGGCTTGGCGGTGATGAAGGTCACGACCGGCGGCGGCGTTGCGGTCGCGGGCTCGCCGAAGAGCTTTGGGGCGTAGCTGTTTCCTCGACGTCGTCCTGGCTTTCGCCAGGACGACGATGGAGAGACTTTACGCCGCGAGATCCGCGACCACCGCGTCCAGCACCGGAAAACCGCTGCTCGTCACGCGCAGCCGTCCCGTTGCATCCACCGTGATTGCACCTTCTTCGCTCAGCAGCGTGATGCGCTTGGGATCGAGTGAGCGGCCGGAGAGCGCTTTGTAACGCTCGGGGTCGATGCCCTCGGCGAGGCGCAATCCCATAAGCAGGAATTCGTCGGCGCGCTCTTCGCTGTTGAGGAGATCGTCGGTGACGACGCCGTGGCCGTTGGTCTCGACCCGCATCAGCCAGGCTTCGGGGCGCTTCTCGGTGGCGGTCGCGTGCCTGATACCGTCGATGTCGAGGCGGCCATGGGCGCCGGGGCCGATGCCGGCATATTCTTCGCCGCGCCAGTAGACCAGATTGTGCCGGCACTCGGCGCCGCGCCGCGCGTGATTTGAAATCTCGTAGGCGGGCAGGCCGAGCCTGTCGCAGGTCTCCTGCGTGACGTCGTAGAGCGCGCGTGCGACCGCTTCATCCGGCGTCTTCAGCTTGCCGGCTTGATGTAGGCCGAAGAACGGCGTGCCTTCTTCGATCGTCAATTGATAGAGCGACAGATGCTCGGCCGCCTCGCCGATCGCGAGACGCAATTCATCGGCCCACATCGCCGGCGTCTGGTCGGGACGGGCGTAGATCAGGTCGAACGAATAGCGATCGAACGAGCGGCGCGCGATAGCGACGGCATCGAGGGCCTCGCGCGCGCTGTGCATGCGGCCGAGCGCTTTTAGCGAGGCATCGTCGAGCGCCTGCACGCCGAGCGAGACGCGGTTGACGCCGGCGGCGCGATAGCCGGCGAAGCGCGTAGCCTCGACGCTGGTCGGGTTTGCCTCCAGCGTGACTTCGACGTCTTTCGCCACGGTCCAGTGCTTGCCGATGGCGTCGAGCACAGCGCCGACGGTTGCAGGCTGCATGAGCGAGGGCGTACCGCCGCCGAGAAAGATCGAGGTGACTTCGCGTCCGGGCGCGCGCTCGGCGGTCGCAGCGATTTCGCGCGCGAATGCTGACGCAAACCGCGGCTCGTCGATCGGGGCGTGGCGAACGTGGCTGTTGAAATCGCAATAGGGGCACTTCGACAGGCAGAACGGCCAGTGCACGTAGACGCCGAAGGCTTCCTTAGCGCGGCTCAAGGCAGATCTCCGCCAGTTTCACGAAGGCGCGGGCACGATGCGACAGGCCGAGACCGAGCGGCGGCAGGCCGTGCTTCTCGATGCTCTCCATCTCGCCGAAGGTGCGGCTATGGCCGTCGGGCAAAAACATCGGGTCGTAGCCGAAGCCGGCGGTGCCGCGCGGCGGCCACACCAGCGTGCCGTCGACGCGCCCCTCGACCTCTTCGAGATGATCGTCGGGCCATGCAACGCAGAGCGCGGAAACGAAGTGCGCCTTGCGTTTGGCCGGCGTGGTCGCGCCGCGCTCCTGCAACAGACGCTCGATCTGCGCCATCGCTGCGGCAAAATCCTTGTTCGGGCCGGCCCAGCGCGCCGAGTAGATGCCGGGCGCGCCGTCGAGCGCGTCGACCACGATGCCGGAATCATCGGCGAAAGACGGCAGCTTCGTTGCCTGCGCCGCCGCGATCGCCTTGATCGCGGCATTGCTGCGGAAATCGTTTCCGGTTTCTTCCGGCTCGGGAAGGCCGAGCTCGCCGGCCGACACTGCTTCGATGCCGTAAGGCGCGAGTAGCTCCTTCATCTCGGCGAGCTTGCCGGGATTATGGGTCGCGATAACCAGCTTTCCGGTGATTCGGCGGTGCATCGGGCTATTGACTACGCTACCGCCAGTTTCTGCAAGTCCACGAGACGCGCGACGCCCTTGCGCGCCAGCGCCATCAACGCCAGGAACTCGGCTTCCGTGAATGGCTCGCGTTCCGCGGTGCCCTGGACCTCGATGATGCGGCCATCGCCGGTCATGACGAAATTGGCGTCGGTGTCGGCTTCGGAGTCCTCGGCATAGTCGAGGTCGAGCACGGGCGTGCCCTTGTAGATGCCGCAGGAGATCGCGGCGACGTTGTCGCGCAACACATTGGCCTTGACCATGTTGCGCGCCTTCATCCAGCTGACGCAATCGGCGAGCGCGACCCAGGCACCGGTGATCGAGGCGGTGCGGGTGCCGCCGTCGGCCTGGAGCACGTCGCAATCGACCGTGATCTGGCGCTCACCGAGCGCTTCGAGATTGATGATGGTGCGAAGCGAGCGGCCGATCAGGCGCTGGATTTCGACGGTGCGGCCGCTCTGCTTTCCGGCGGAGGCCTCGCGGCGGGTGCGTTCCGAGGTCGCGCGCGGCAGCATGCCGTATTCGGCGGTGACCCAGCCGCGGCCCTGGCCCTTCAGCCATGGCGGCAGGCGGTCTTCCAGCGTGGCGGTGACCAGCACGTGGGTGTCGCCGAATTTCACCAGGCACGAGCCTTCCGCATATTTGACCACGCCGCGCTCCAGCGTCACGGGGCGCAATTCGTCGGGCGCACGGCGGCTTGGCCGCATGGGAAATCCTCCAAAACTCTCAAAAAAGTGCTGTTGGCGGTGCTTGTAGGGGGGGTGAGGGT